>NZ_JBXWNI010000002.1:0-515177 GCF_059610285.1 Ruegeria sp. YTSA072
AAGCTGCAACGCTGACTCTGGCGTCATCGCAACACGGTTTTCACCGTCATAAGTCTCTCTCGGTGTGCCTATCTTCACTGGCAGTCCCCCTAATTTTCACTCTGACCGAGCGGGTGGTCGGTATTGTTTGTTAAGCAAAGGTGTATCCTGCGCAACATTATTTCGCAAGCGCAGCATTATTACGTTGTGTCATTACCACATCACCTCATATCCATCGGCGGGTTTGGCGTTCATATCGGGCAAAGTCGGCGCGAAAGGTTCTGCGCATTCTGTCCTCTTCTGGCACGATGAAACGACGTTCCAGAAGCCATACGAATATTGGAATCAGAACCAATGACGCTATGGCATCAAACCGCAGGATCAGGCCCGACAGGATGAGCACATCGCCCACGTATATGGGGTTTCGGCTACGTTTAAAGATCCCTGACTGCACCAGCGATGTAGGCGTTTCATGCGGGATAATCGTGGTGCGATGACGGCGAAATTCGGCTGCGGCCAGAACGATCATGATGACACCGCCACCGATCAGAACACCGCTGAGCAAATCAACAAACCCGTTGTCGAGCGACAGCCCCATCGGCATATGCCGCGCCTGCAGCCATGCAACCACAGCAAAGCCCAGCAGCCACACCGGTGGGATGTCGATTTTTTGCATGTCGGGCAGTCTTTCGTATTCGGGCAGGGCAAAGTGTCGCTTTTGCCCGATGACCTACCGCTTTTCGCTGGAAATAGCAAAATCACAGTTGGTCGCAGCCGCGCAATCGACGCGGGTCCTGACATGGATGCAGAGAGGGTCTTCGATGATGGACAGTTACTTTTGGATCAGATAGCCATTTTACATCAACAATTGCCCGCATAATGAAGAGAAAACGATGACCGACTTTGCCGCGACAAAAGCCATGTTCAACCTTCCCCAAGGCGTCGTTTATCTGGACGGAAACTCGCTTGGACCGCTGCCGCGCGCTGCCGGAGATCGGGTCAGTGACATGATGGTTCAGGAATGGGGGCAGATGCTGATCACCGGCTGGAACAAGGCAGGCTGGATGGCGATGCCGACCGGTTTGGGTGATCGCATCGGACGGCTGATTGGCGCAGAACCTGGTAGTATCGTCACCGGTGACACCCTGTCGATTAAGGTTTACCAGGCCGTTGCTTCAGCGCTGGAATTGTGCCCGGACCGCAAGGTCGTACTTTCGGACAACGGCAACTTTCCTTCCGACCTCTACATGGTGGATGGCCTGCTTCGCTCACTCGGGCCGGAATATGAACTGCGCGTCGTCGCACCGGAAGACGTAGCGGACAATGTGACCGAGGATGTAGCCGTTTTGATGCTGACCGAGGTGGATTACCGCTCGGGCCGGATCCACGACATGAGAGCTTTGACAGAACTTGCCCATGCAAACGGTACAGTGACAGTCTGGGACCTAGCCCATTCAGCTGGCGCGATTCCCGTCAACTTGGCGGCATGCAATGCAGATTTCGCGGTTGGTTGCACCTATAAATACCTGAACGGCGGGCCGGGTGCGCCCGCATTCATCTATGTCGCCCCGCGTCTGACGGAACAGGTGCGCCCCGCTTTGTCCGGGTGGTTGGGCCACGAGTCGCCTTTTGCCTTTGATCTGGACTATCGCGCCGGCAACGGGATCGAAAGAATGCGTGTCGGTACGCCTCCGATCCTTCAGATGGTCGCCCTATCCGCTGCGATGGACATATGGGACATGGCTGACATGCAGGACGTACGGACCAAATCCATTGAATTGACCGAGTTGTTCATCAAACGTGTCGAATCCGCCTGCCCCTATTTGCAACTGGCAAGCCCGCGTGATCCTGCCCAGCGCGGTAGTCAGGTGTCTTTCCGATTTGCCAACGGCTATGCCGCCATGCAGGCCCTGATTGCCCACGGTGTGATCGGAGACTTTCGCGCGCCTGACATCATGCGGTTTGGCTTCACGCCGCTGTACATTGATGAGCAGGATGTTGAAAATGCAGTCGGAATCTTGGCGGACATCATGCAGAACCGCCTGTGGGACGCACCAGAATTCAAGGTGCGTCAGCGCGTTACCTGACTTCTAGCCCCGCTCCTATCAGAGCGGCAAACTGGGCAACACGGGTTTCATATTCTTCCGCGCCAATAGCGCTGGCTTTCAGCCCTTTCAGAGTGGCCGTTATCGTTTTGGCCGTCTCGTCTGCCTCCACCTGCAACCTGACTCGCCCGGCCTGATCTTCGCGCTTCAGCCACTCGGCATATAGACGCGCAAGCTTAGCCTCGCCTTGCGATATGATTTCTGACGACATGGATTTGGTCGTATCCAACATTTCAAGCCCATGTGGGGACGCTAGGATGGTGGCCATCCCTTCGGTTTGAGCGTGAACCGCGCCCTTGAAAATGTCCGAAACTGAGCCCGGTTTGGTCAGCGCCGCAGCCACTGCAACGCTTTTCGCTGCATAGTAGAGTTCGGTTAGCTTAGTGACGATCGCCTCTTTATTTTTGAAATGCAGATACACTGCCGGACGGGACATCCCTGCGCCCTGCGCTATGTCATCCATCGAGGTCTTGCGGAATCCATACGTCGCAAAGGCCCGAAACGCCGAGTCCAGGATCGCCTGTTGCCTTGAATCTTCAGTTACATCTGCCATCCCCGAACTCGTGACACTTTTTGTTCATTTTGTCAATTGACATGCTGACACTTTTCACCAATTATGTCAGAAACCAGCCACAGCTACGAGAGGTGCGCCATGGCGACCGCCCTTAAGATCAACGGAACGCAACATCAGGTTGACCTGCCCGATGACGTCCCCCTGCTTTGGGTTCTACGGGATGAGGTCGGCTTGACTGGCACCAAATTCGGCTGCGGCGTAGCCGCTTGCGGGGCGTGTACCGTGCACATTGACGGCGAGGCTGTGCGTTCGTGCCAAGTGGCGCTGTCGGATGTCTGGGGCGATGTGACCACGATTGAAGGCATTGGCACCCCGGACGCGATGGCCGCGATTCAGCAGGCCTGGGTCGATCATCAGGTGGCGCAATGCGGCTACTGCCAGTCGGGCCAGATCATGCAGGCCGCAGCGCTGCTGGCCGAGAACCCTGCGCCTTCGGATACCGATATCGACGATGCCATGCAGGGCAATTTGTGCCGCTGCGGCACCTACCCCCGCATCCGCGCTGCAATCCACGACGCGGCATCCAAGCTGAAAGAGGCATAAACGATGGCATCCGTTGGAAAAATCCTCCGTCGTACGTTCCTGATCGGCTCGGCCGCGATTGTCGGCGGCGTGGCCTTTGGCGCCTATTACGTCAGCCGTCCGGCCGCCAATCCGCTCATACCTGCTAAGGGCGAAACCGCGCTCAGCCCCTTTGTTCTGATTGATCAGCAAGGCGTCACCCTGTTCGCCCCTCGCGCCGAGATGGGGCAAGGCGTCAGGACCACTTGGGCAGCCTTGATCGCCGAAGAACTGGATGTGGAACTAGACCAGATCCGCGTTCTGCACGGCCCCGCGGCAGCGGCCTATTACAACTCGGCCCTGGTTGGTGAGGGATTGCCGAACAAGGGTTATGACATCTCGGACTTCCAGCACAATCTGGGGGAAACGCTGGGTGTGTTAGGTCGAACGCTGGGCCTGCAAGTTACCGGTGGCTCGACCTCGATGAAGGACGGGTTCGAGCGCATGCGCGAGGCGGGTGCGACCGCGCGCGAAACGCTGAAACAGGCCGCTGCCGACCGTCTGGGCGTGGATCGTGCGCAACTGAAAACCGAGAATGGTGCTGTAATCGCGCCGGATGGGACGCGCATTCCGTATACTGAGCTTGCCGAGGCTGCCGGTCAGATTGAACCGCCGGAAGTCGAACTGCGCGACCCGTCCAACTGGCGCTTGCTGGGGCGGAGCTTGCCGCGTGTGGATGTGGTCGGCAAATCCACCGGAACGGCTGAGTTCGGGATCGATGTGCGCCCCGAGGGTCTGAAATTTGCCTCGGTCCGGATCAATCCCAAGCTGGGCGGCGAGATGAAGGGTTTTGATGCCAGCGCAGCCGAGCAGATGCCGGGCGTGGAAAAGGTGGTTGATCTGGGCAATGGCGTGGCTGTGATTGCCACCAACACATGGCTGGCCATTCAGGCGGTCGAGGCGATTGACGTAGATTGGGGCGACGCCCCCTACCCGCCGGAAACCGACGCCATTTTCACCGAAATCGCGAAATCCTTCGACGCGTCCCCCAATTCGACCATGCGCGATGACGGGGATGTTGACACTCTGCCCGACGGCGCCACCGAAATCACGGCCGAATATACGGTGCCCTATCTGGCCCATTCTACAATGGAGCCGATGAACGCCACCGCGCTGTTCACGGGATCGGCGCTGGAACTGTGGTGCGGCAATCAGGCCCCGACTCTTGTCCAGATACGCGCGGCCAACACGGCCAACCTGGACAAAGAGGCCGTCCAAATCCACACCACCTATCTGGGCGGAGGGTTTGGCCGCCGGGGTGAGCTGGACTTTGGCGAGATCGCCACAAAGGTCGCGATGGCCATGCCCGGCGTTCCTGTCCAGACCACCTGGAGCCGCGAAGAAGACATGCGCCACGACTACTATCGCCCCGGCGCAATGGCTCGGATGCGCGGTGCTGTCAAAGACGGCCAAGCCGTTCTGATTGACGGCAAGGTCGCAGCGCAATCCTGCACGCAACAAGCGGTTCAGCGCTATACTGGCCTGCCGGCTGGCGGCCCTGACAAAGTGCTGGTCGAAGGATTTTTTAACCAACCCTACGCGGTGCCCAACTATCGCATGAGCGGGCACATCGCCGATCTGGATATTCCCGTCGGCTTCTGGCGTTCAGTCGGGAACAGCCACAATGGATTCTTCCACGAGACATTCATGGACGAGATGGCCCATGCCGCAGGTCGTGACCCGCTGGAGTTCGGATTGGAATTGGCCAAGGCCGAGCACGCACCATCGGCAGGCTGCCTACTGGCCGTGAAAGAGATGTCCGGCTGGACCGGAGAAACCCCTGAAGGTGTCGGGCGCGGTGTGGCGATGACCTATAGCTTTGGCACGCCGGTCGCTCAGGTCATCGAAGTCATCGACGAAGATGGCACCATCCGTATAGCCAAGGCATGGATCGCCTGTGACGTCGGTCTGGCCCTGGACCCTGGCACAGTCGAGGCGCAGATGTTCGGTGGTATGATCTATGGCTTGTCAGCAGCCGTGATGGGTGAGATCACATTTTCGGACGGTGAGGTCGAACAGTACAACTTCCCCGACTACGACGCTCTGCGGATGCACAATGCTCCGGTGACACAGGTGAAAATTCTGGAAACGAACCACCACATGGGTGGCGTTGGCGAACCGGGGACACCCCCGTCCATGCCGGCCCTTGGCAATGCCCTTTTTGACCTGACGGGTGAGCGCGCCCGCACCCTGCCTTTGATCAATCAGTTCAATCTGCTGGTTTGATCGTGCTGCGCCGGTCCGATCCCTCTCTCTCGGATCGGCGCAGGACTTACGCGGATTGTTGGACCAATGCCCTATCCGAACCGGTTGCCCATGCATGTACAGCAGCACCGAACGCCTTGAATAAAGGGCGGGACACGGGATCATTTTCAGCATCCCATTCCGGGTGCCATTGCACTGACAACGTGAATCCGGGCGCGTCCTGAATGTATATCGCCTCGGGCGTTCCATCGGGGGCTTGACCATCAATCACAACCCGACGCCCAACCGATTTGATCCCCTGTCCGTGCAACGTGTTCGTCATCACTTCGGTCGCGCCCATCAGGCGGTGGAATACACCGCCCTCGTTTAGCGCAACGACATGACGCAGGGCAAATTTCTCTTCCAGAGTCCCATCGGGCGGCATGCGGTGGTTCATCCGACCCGGCAGTTCGCGGATTTCCGGGTACAGTGTCCCGCCCATCGCCACGTTGACTTCTTGGAACCCTCGGCAGATGCCAAAGAAGGGCTGGCCACGCTCCACACAGTCGCGCACCAGCGGCAATGTGATCGCGTCGCGCGCCCGGTCAAATTCACCATGGGCCTCAGTTGCGGGCTCGCCGTATTCTTCAGGGTGAACGTTCGGGCGCCCGCCGGTCAGCAGAAATCCGTCACAGACCTCTAGCAGCTCATCAACCGAGACATAGCGCGGATCGGCTGGGATCAGCAGCGGCAGACAGTCCGACACATTGGCAACCGCGTCCGAGTTCATCGTGCCACCGGCATGGGTCGGATATTGATCATTCATCAAATACGAGTTGCCGATGATACCGACGACGGGTCGAGACATGCTGCGTTCCTGCGTTTTCTGTTTGCTTTCCAAAAACTATCGACAGCAAGAACAGCGCGCAATAGCACAGGCCCTGCGTGTCAGCGCAAGCTCTTGTTCAACTGTGCACATGATGGAATATGAACGCGCTTTGTCTGGTACCTTGGCCATTGCCCGTTTTTATGGCTTTGCACGAACACCGCATTGGGTCAGAGAGCCCAAATGGCTCTCCGACAGTCATCAGGTTCAGATCTCGCCAATCAGGCCGGCAGTTTCGATCCCGGCCAATGCCGCTGCGGCATCATTGTCAGACGTATCGCCGGTCACGCCGACGGCACCGATCACCGCGCCCTTTTTGTCGCGCAGCAACACACCACCCGGAACCGGCACGACCTGCCCGCCATAGACGCCATTCACAGCTGCCATGAAATAGGCCTGCGCTTCGGCCCGCTGCATCTGCGCGGTACCAGCCATGCCCAGCATCACTGCGCCATAGGCCTTGCCATGCGCAATCGCGAACCGACCCGGGGCCGCGTCGTCTTCGCGTTCGAAAGCAATCACGTGACCGCCTGCATCAAGAACGACGACGGAAAGGGGTTTCAGCTCCATTTCGTGCCCCTTCTCAAGGGTCTTTCGGATGATGGTGCGGGCTTTGCGGAGGGAAACTCCCATGTCGTGTCCTATCGTTCCTGTTGGTTTAAAGGCTGGCTTTCAGTTCCAACCGGCGGGCATGCAGGACCGGCTCGGTATAGCCCGAGGGTTGCACACGCCCCTTGAAGACCAGATCACAGGCCGCTTGGAAAGCAATTCCGTCGAAACCGGGTGCCAACGGGCGATAGTCTGCGTCATTTTCGTTCTGGCGATCCACCACTGCGGCCATTTTTTGCATAGCAGCCATGACCTGCCCTTCCGAGACAACTTCATGGTGCAACCAGTTAGCCAGCGCCTGAGATGAAATCCGGCATGTCGCGCGATCCTCCATCAGGCCGACATCGTTGATATCCGGCACCTTCGAACAGCCAACACCCTGATCAACCCAACGCACCACGTATCCAAGAATGCCCTGCGCGTTGTTCTCGATCTCGCGGGTGATCTCGTTCTCACTGAGGTTTCGACCGCCCAGCAACGGAATGGTCAGCAAATCCCCCAGCGTCCCCCGCGCGCCACCGGCAGCCAGTTCATCCTGGCGGGCCAACACGTCAACCTTGTGATAATGCGTCGCGTGCAATGTCGCAGCTGTCGGCGACGGCACCCAGGCGCATGTCGCGCCGGATTTCGGGTGGCCGATCTTCTGCTCCAGCATATCACCCATCCGGTCGGGCATAGCCCACATGCCCTTACCAATCTGCGCCTTACCCTTCAGGCCGCAGGCCAAACCAATATCTACGTTGCGATCTTCGTAAGACGCAATCCACGGCGTGTTCTTGATGTCGCCCTTAGGCAGCATTGGCCCGGCTTCGATCGAGGTGTGAATCTCATCCCCGGTCCGATCAAGAAAACCGGTGTTGATGAAGGCCACCCGCGATTTCGCAGCGCGGATGCATTCCTTGAGGTTGACCGACGTGCGGCGTTCTTCATCCATGATGCCCAGCTTCACGGTATTGCGCGGCAGGCCAAGGATGTCTTCGACCATGTCAAAAATCTCGACCGAGAACGCGACTTCTGCCGGTCCGTGCATCTTGGGCTTGACCACATAGACCGAGCCTTGGACCGAATTTCCGCCGTCTCGCTTGAGATCGTGCATGGCGATTAGCGTGGTGCAGAGTGCATCCATCAAACCTTCGCCGATCTCATTGCCCTGTTCATCCAACACAGCAGGGTTTGTCATCAAATGCCCGACATTGCGGATCAGCATCAGCGAACGACCCTTCAAGCTGCCTGTCTCACCGGATGCCGTTGTAAAGCTCAGGTCCTTGGCAAGTTTGCGGGTGAAAGTCGTGTTGCCTTTGTTCACCTCTTCGGTCAGGTCACCCTTCATCAACCCAAGCCAGTTGCCATATGCCACCACCTTGTCAGCGGCATCGACGCAAGCGACCGAATCCTCGCAATCCATGATGGTCGACAAGGCCGATTCCAGACGCATATCGGCAATACGCGCCGGATCAGTGGCCCCGATAGCGCTGTGTCCGTCGATCCTGATCTTAATGTGCAGCCCGTTGTTGCAGAGCAGTACCGCATCCGGTTTGCCCGGATCTCCGTCGTAACCTACAAATTGTTTAGGATTGGCCAGAGTTGGCATCAGCGCGCCGTCCTGTACGCTCAGATCTGAGACATCAGCCCATGACCCGAAAGCCAGCGGCACTGCGTCATCCAAGAACCCTTTGGCCCATGCAATCACCCGCGCGCCCCGCGCTGCGTCGTAGCCGCCAGCCGCGGGCAGATCACCCATCGCATCCGTTCCGTAAAGCGCATCGTAAAGGCTGCCCCAACGTGCATTGGCTGCGTTCAGTGCAAATCGCGCATTGGTAATCGGAACAACTAGCTGCGGTCCGGGGATCGAGGCGATCTCGGGGTCGACATTGGCGGTTTCAATCTGGAAATCCGCACCTTCCTCAACCAGATAGCCGATCTCGTGCAGGAAGGCCTGATAGGCCTCGGCGTCGTGGTCCTGCCCTTGGCGCTCGAGATGCCATGCATCGACCTTGCCCTGAATGTCCTGCCGCTTGGCCAGAAAGGCGCGGTTCTTGGGGCCAAGCTCGGCGATCATGCGCGCAAGACCATCCCAGAAGGCATCTGCTGTGACACCGGTTCCCGGCAGGGCTTGGCCTTCGATGAACTCGGCCAGAACCGTATCCACCTGCAATCCGCTGCGCGCCTGTCTGCTGCTCATTTTGTTTCTCCCGGGAATGTGCACGACTGTATGCCGTCAGCATTTAGGACGAAAGTTTCCGATAGGCAACGTGCGCCGCAGCGTCGCGGTCAAAAAGACTTACCAAAATCAATTTTCGGGACATTCCGACGCGCGGATCGCACCGCTTGCAGCCAACCGCCACAGCCCATACGTTCGCGCAAACACAAAATCACGCGAGGCCCCTGATGCGCGACGCTGCCCCAACGACGATCTATCTGAAAGACTACACACCCTTTGGTTATCTGGTGGACAGCGTGCACCTGACGTTCGACCTCGCCGCCCACGCAACCCGCGTCACCTCTCGCATTGCATTTCGCCCGAACCCAGAGGCCAGCGACAAGACGTTCTTCCTGCACGGCGAAGACCTCAAGCTGATCCGCGCATCCATCGACGGCGCGGATATCACCCCCGAGATTACCGACAAGGGCATGACCGTTGTTACCCCCGACGCGCCGTTTATCTGGGAGGCCGAGGTTGAGATCGATCCCGGCAATAACACGGCGCTCGAAGGGCTATATATGTCGAACGGCATGTACTGCACTCAGTGCGAGGCCGAAGGTTTCCGCAAGATCACCTTCTACCCTGACCGCCCTGATGTGATGTCCACCTTCACTGTGCGCATCAATGGTGATCTGCCTGTTTTGCTGTCCAACGGCAACCCTTCGGGCAAAGGCGAAGGTTGGGCAGAATGGACCGACCCGTGGCCCAAACCCGCTTACCTGTTCGCGCTGGTCGCGGGCGAGTTGATCGCCCATCCCGGCCAGTTCACCACCATGTCGGGTCGCGATGTGGAGCTGAGCCTCTGGGTCCGTCCCGGCGATGAAGGTAAATGCGATTTCGGTATGGAAGCCCTGAGGACGTCCATGAAATGGGACGAAGACGTCTATGGTCGGGAATACGATCTGGACGTTTTCAACATCGTTGCCGTGGACGATTTCAACATGGGCGCGATGGAGAACAAGGGGTTGAATATCTTCAACTCATCCGCTGTTCTGGCCAGCCCCGAAACCTCGACCGATGCCAATTTTGAACGGATCGAAGCGATCATCGCGCATGAGTATTTCCACAATTGGACCGGCAACCGGATCACCTGCCGCGACTGGTTCCAACTGTGCCTGAAAGAAGGGCTGACCGTTTTCCGGGATGCGCAGTTTACCTCGGACATTCGCTCGGCCCCGGTAAAGCGGATTGAGGACGCCATCGACCTGCGCGCGCGGCAATTCCCCGAAGATAACGGGCCCTTGTCGCATCCAGTCCGGCCTGAGAGTTTTCAGGAAATCAACAACTTCTACACCGCGACCGTCTACGAAAAAGGTGCCGAGATCATCGGTATGCTGAAACGTCTGGTTGGTGATGAGGCCTACTCAAAGGCCTTGGATCTGTATTTCCTCCGCCATGACGGACAGGCCTGCACCATTGAAGACTGGATCAAGGTGTTTGAGGACACCACCGACCGCGATCTGAGCCAGTTCAAGCGCTGGTACAGCCAATCTGGCACGCCGCGCGTGACAGTGAGCGAAGATTGGAATGACGGCACATATACGCTGACATTGGCGCAGCACACCGAAGAAACACCTGGCCAGTCCGAAAAGCTGCCGCAAGTGATTCCCGTCGCTGTAGGTCTGCTTGGCCAAAACGGGGACGAGGTGCGCGCAACCGAGGTTCTGGAACTGACCGAAGCGCAACAAAGCTTCCAATTCACCGGGCTGGCGGCAAAACCTGTGGCCTCGATCCTGCGAGATTTCTCGGCCCCTGTGATCCTTGAGCACGATCACACCGACGCCGAACGCGCCTTCCTTCTGGCCCACGACACCGATCCTTTCAATCGGTGGCAGGCGGGACGGTCTTTGGCGCAGGACACGCTGTTGCGCATGATCCTGGAAGACGCAACGCCGGGTGCGGATTACCTGGACGGGGTGCTGGCCGTTCTGCGCGATGGCGATCTGGACCCGGCGTATCGCGCCCTGATGCTGGGTCTGCCTTCGCAATCCGAGCTGGCGGCCGCGTTGTCCGACCGGGGTGAAACACCTGACCCTATGGCGATCTGGACAGCGGTCGAGACGCTGCGGCAGGCAACAGCCCAGCACGTTCAGGACCTGCTACCGCGCTTGCACAGCGAAACCTTGATCGAGGCACCATACAGTCCCGATGCAGACCAAGCCGGCAAACGTTCGCTTGGCAATGCCGCACTGGCCCTGACGTCACGGCTTGATGGTGCGGCAATGGCAGCCGAGCAATACGCGGCGGCTGGCAACATGACACAGCAACTGAGCGCCCTGTCCTGCCTGCTGCGCGCAAGCAAGGGTGAGGCCGAGCTTTCTGCGTTCTACGAACAATGGCAGCACGACCGCCTGGTGATGGACAAATGGTTTGCCCTTCAGGTCGGAATGGCCTCGCCAGCGGCCACAGCAGACATCGCCCGCACCCTGTCCGAGCACGCCGATTTCAACTGGAAAAACCCCAATCGTTTCCGGGCGGTGATGGGTGCGC
Source organism: Ruegeria sp. YTSA072 (assembly GCF_059610285.1). Classification (NCBI taxonomy): domain Bacteria; kingdom Pseudomonadati; phylum Pseudomonadota; class Alphaproteobacteria; order Rhodobacterales; family Roseobacteraceae; genus Ruegeria; species Ruegeria sp. YTSA072. The sequence continues at coordinate 11,592 of NZ_JBXWNI010000002.1, forward strand.
TGGCGATGAACCATGCCGGTTTCCACCGCGCAGATGGTGCGGGTTATGCGTTGCTGGCCGACTGGCTGATCAAACTGGACCCGGTCAACCCGCAGACCACGGCGCGGATGTGTTCGGCCTTCCAGACCTGGAAACGCTATGACGCAGACCGTCAGGACCTGATCCGTGCAAAGCTGACCCGCATCGCAGAAACGCCTGACCTGTCACGCGACACGACAGAAATGGTCTCGCGCATTCTCAACGCATGACGGAATTCACGTTTACACGTCAGAACCGGGCACCGCGCACTGTTGGTGTTCTGATCTGCGTCTATGCGGCCTTGTTGGCACTTGTGATCCTGTTCGACGCAGCGTGGTGGCTGGTGGTGCTGTTGGCGTTGCCTACGTTACCGGCCATTTGGGATATTGCTCAGAACACCAGCGCAGGGCTGGTTCTTGATCAAAACAAACTGCGCTGGTTTACCGGCACTCGTGAGGCCGAAATTGATCGTTCGGACGTTGATTATGTTCGCTTTGACACGCGTTGGGATTTCTCGGTGCGCGTTTCTCTGGTTCTGACATCCGGCAAGCGGATTCGGCTACCTGATGAGTCGTCTCCGCACCACAAGGAGTTCGAACAGGTCCTGCAACAGGCTGGTTTTCGAATTGAGCGTCATCACTTCGTCACATTTTGAAACAATAGGCTCATTTTTGAAGGATTAGAGGCAAATGCTAACCAGTCCCCTTCAAAGACCTTGAATTTGACACCGATTACGGCAAAGCTCTTACCCTCAAGTTTCTGGTTTGTTTGTTTCGAGTGCCGCCATGTTCTGGTTTTTTAGGGACCGTTCGTCCCGTTCCCGATCTTCTATTGCTCATCCCGCTGCATCCGGCGCGTATTTCGCTGACCCGGCTGTTTCGCCCGTGTTGCCAGACCAAGGGCAATTGAACATCCCATTGGCTGATGTTCAGGCCCAGGATGAGATTGGGCGCAGCTCGATAGAAAAAGGCCGCTTCCTGGCCAGACAGGATCGCTGGGCAGAATTGTCCGACCTGATGCACAAAGCAGACGAGGCACGGGAAACTGCACCCGACGGAATGCCTGTCGCGGAATTGCTGGCGTTTGGGGCGCGGGCCGATGTGGTTCTGGCGGCAGAACATGCGCTGTCCGATGCCAAAGCGCTATCAGAGTTTGACGTCCTGAGCGGCATTTCCGAATTGGAAGACGAGATGCGCGCGCATTCGGGTGACCCGATGATCGCCTTGGTTGTCGCTTTGGCCCACATTGATATGGCATGGGCATGGCGCGGTACGACGAACGAAGCAACCCTGCCGTCGCTGCACCAATCCCGCTGCGCCGCGCACTTCGATCGGGCAGCTGCAATCCTACCCAATTGTCGCGAGGCCGCAGCGGACAGCCCCATTGTCGCCTCGGCTGGCTGCGCAATTTTGGCGGGTCAGCGTAGAGCTAACACACGGGTGGCGGATGAGTACGAGCGGTTGATTAAGCTCGACCCGTTGAATCATCGGCACATGCGCGCGATGGGGACCCACCTGCTGCCGCGCTGGTTCGGAAGCTATGGCGAGCTTGAGGTCCAGGCACTGCGCATGGCGGCCCAAACCCAGGATATCTGGGGCGCCGGAGGATATACTTGGGTTCAGTTCGACGCGATCGCCCAGGACGAAGAGGCCTGCGCGCGTCTGGATGTCGATTTCTTCCTGGAAGGCATGCACGATATTCTGCGTCGGCGTCCGGACCAGCAAACCGTCAACATGCTGTCGGCTTACTGTGCCATCACGATCCAGAACGGCGTTGGCCAGTGCGACAAGGCTGATCTGGTGCGCAGCCAAATACACCAGGCGGCAAACTGGCTGATCCGCGATCACCTGACAGAACTGCACCCGTTGATTTGGGCCCATGCAGCAAATGGGTTCAACAACAGTGTTCGGATCAATTCACCCGAACGGTTCGCGGCCCGCGGGCAGCGCGATGCCCTGCGTGCAATTGGCGATCTGTTCCGTGATGAGCTGCGCAGCGGATTGGATGTGACGTTTACTCCGACGGGTTTGCGCCTGTCCGGGCACTGATTCCCCCTTGCCCCTAGGCCGAGCCGGGCCTAATACGCAGGCTTAGACTTCTGCGGAAATGAGGCGCGCCATGCTCGACCTGACATACGAAATGCCCAAACCCAAAACCATTGCCGGGGCCAAGCACGATTGGGAACTGGTCATCGGGATGGAGGTGCATGCGCAGGTCTCGTCCAATGCCAAGCTGTTCTCGGGCGCATCGACCCAATTCGGGGCCGAGCCGAACTCGAACGTGGCATTCGTGGACGCCGCGATGCCGGGAATGCTGCCGGTGATCAACGAATACTGCGTTGAACAGGCGGTACGAACCGGTCTGGGCCTGAAGGCGGATATCAACCTTGTATCGGCCTTTGACCGCAAGAACTATTTCTATCCCGACCTGCCACAGGGCTATCAGATTTCCCAGCTGTACCAGCCTATCGTGGGCGAAGGTGAAGTGCTGGTGGAAATGGGCGACGGCACTGCGCGCATGGTGCGAATTGAACGCATCCACATGGAACAGGACGCCGGCAAATCGATCCATGACATGGACCCGCATATGTCCTTTGTCGATCTGAACCGGACCGGTGTTTGCCTGATGGAGATCGTCAGCCGCCCCGATATTCGCGGCCCTGAAGAAGCAGCAGCCTACATCGCCAAGATGCGCCAGATTCTTCGTTATCTGGGTACCTGCGATGGCAACATGCAAAACGGCAACTTGCGGGCGGACGTCAATGTTTCGATCTGCCTGCCCGGTGCTTATGAAAAGTATCAGGAAACGCAGGACTTCTCGCATCTGGGTACGCGTTGCGAGATCAAGAACATGAACTCGATGCGCTTTATCCAGCAAGCGATCGAGGTCGAGGCCCGGCGTCAGATTGCCATCGTCGAAGGTGGCGGCACTGTCGATCAGGAAACCCGCCTGTATGATCCGGACAAAGGTGAGACACGCTCGATGCGGTCAAAGGAAGAAGCGCATGATTACCGCTATTTCCCCGACCCTGACCTGCTGCCCCTGGAAATTGAACAGGCGTGGGTTGATGACATCGCAGCCAGGCTTCCGGAACTACCGGATGCCAAAAAGGCGCGTTTTATTGGCACCTTCGGTCTGACGGATTACGATGCGTCGGTTCTGACGGCCGAAGTAGAGTCGGCTGCCTATTTCGAAGAGGTCGCCAAAGGCCGCAACGGTAAACTGGCAGCGAACTGGGTCATCAACGAACTGTTTGGCCGCCTGAAGAAAGAAGACCACGACATCACCGCCTCGCCGGTCTCGCCTGCGCAGCTGGGTGGGATCATCGACCTGATCGCCTCAGACGCCATTTCTGGCAAGATCGCTAAGGATTTGTTCGAGATTGTCTACACCGAAGGCGGCGACCCGGCGCAGATCGTTGAAGAACGCGGCATGAAACAAGTTACCGACACCGGTGCCATCGAAACTACGCTGGACGAAATCATCGCGGCCAACCCATCGCAGGTCGAAAAGGCCAAGGTGAACCCGAAACTGGCAGGCTGGTTTGTTGGTCAGGTCATGAAAGCAACCGGCGGCAAGGCGAACCCCAAAGCCGTCAATGAGTTGGTCAGCAAAAAGCTGAGCTCGTAAGCCTTTCAGTCCAAGAAACTGCTACGGCAGGGTCCGTGCGTCTGGCCCGGACCTTTCCGGTCCCGCGCGCGGAGCGCAACAGACAAAACAGAATTTGCCCAACGGGCAATGATGACTGTTCGAAACCCGACAACATGTTAGATTGCCAGGGATCGGCAACCAGGAAAATCTGATGCAGCGCTACGAATACAAAGTTGTCCCCGCCCCGCAAAAAGGCACCAAGGCCAAGGGCGTCAAAACTGCCGAAGGGCGGTTTGCAGTGTCGATCGAACAGATTCTGAACCAGATGGGGCAGGATGGCTGGGAATACCAACGGGCGGAACTTCTGCCAAGCGAGGAACGCTCAGGGCTGACCAGTTCCACCGTGAACTGGCGCAATGTCCTGGTGTTTCGGCGTGAGATTGCAGCTGAGTTTTCTGCGGAGCGCGAGTCGGTTGAAGACAGCGATGATGCACCCGTGGCTCAGCCGGTGCCCGGACCAGAAGAAGTGCAGGCGCCTGCACCGATTTCAGAAGAGGTCAAAGACCCGCCATTGACCCTGAAGCCCACGGATCTGTCCGAAAAGGACAAAGAGCAGACCTAAGCGGTCTGCTCCACGTTTTCACAGCCTGCAGCTGAATTACTCGGCAGCGCTTGCCGCTTGGCTAAGATCCTGCGCCAGCATCAGCGCATTGCCGTCCGGGTCGTAGAACGTTGCGGTGCTGACCATGCCCTCGATCGTTTCCGTCGCCCCATCAAACCTGACGCCCGAGGATTCGAGCGCCTGACGCGCCGTCGCAATATCGGACACCCCGAAAACCGGCACCGTATTGCCCGGCGCAGGCTCGGCCTGCTCACCCAGGCCCAAGGTCACACCGTCGGTTTTGGTTTTCATCTCACTCCAACCGGCCTCGTCAATATGGTGGATCAGTTCGAACCCCAGCTTGGCCTGATACCATTCGGCACTGACATGCCTGTCTTGCACGGACATGGCCAGCGTGATCGTGTTTTCCAGTGAAACAAGTGGCATTGAACTATCCTTTTGGCGAAAATTAAAGTAACTATACTTTATGGACATAACGATTCTTGTCAAGCTTACGTCCCGCGCCTGGTCCCTGAACATTCTGGCGTTAATGCATAAAGGCATGCCGGGACGACAGGCACCGCTACTGGCTGCGACAAGCGCCGGCAGAACGGCATTTGCCCAAAGCCTTGACCACCTGATTCAATTGGGTTTTCTGGAACGAAATCCCGGCCATGGTCATCCACTGCGCCCCGAATTTCGATTGACCCGAGCGGGTGTATCTGCGGCCGAAATCGCTAACCGGATTATGAATGTCGTGCCAGATGACGCTGATTTCGCGCTACTCAGACGAAGCTGGTCAGCACCTATTCTGGCGCTGACCGACAGGCCCCAACGATTCTCGACTCTCAAATCCGGGCTGATCACCATTTCCGACCGCGCACTTTCGACGTCGCTTCTGCGCCTGGAAGAGCAAGCGTGGATACGGCGAGACATTGATGCGACGCACCGGCTGCCTTTTCCCACCTATCGCGCGGTGAATCAGGGAATCGCGGTTAACAGGGCCATTTCTCTGGTCGCCTAGGCACCGACCAAAGGGCCTGTTCAGGTATCAATATCCAGCGCCAGCGCATGAATGCGGGGCACGATGTCACCCAGTGCCTTATGTACGGCCCGGTGGCGGGCGACGCGGGATTGACCCTGAAAAGCGCTGGCACGAATACGGACGTTGAAATGGCTTTCGCCGCCCTCTTGAAACCCTGAGTGTCCGCGGTGGCTTTCGCTGTCATCCACGACTTCCAGCTCACGCGGTTCAAAGGCTGCCATCAGGCAGGTTCGGATCTCGTCGGTAACAGTCATTTTTTTGCTCACGGGCGAAAATTTTACCGCCCCCCCTCTTCTACTTTCGGCTGCTTAGACTAAACTGCTGCCTCCGAGTCGAAAAGATGCGTTCTTAAGGATGAGCACATGGTGAAGTCAGACCCCTTCGGATTTGATATGTCCGTATCCACGTCGAAGAAAAAGAACCCGCGCGGGCGTCGCGGAATGTCGGGCGCGTCTGAAACCTCGACGCGTATCTGCGATCACGAAGGTTGCGAAGAACCGGGCAAGTTCCGTGCACCCAAGGCCCCGGATGTACTGGACGACTTTTTCTGGTTCTGCCAGCAGCACGTTCGCGAATACAACAACAAGTGGAACTTCTTTGACGGCACCACCGAGGCCGAGCTGAACGCCCAGCGGTCCAAGGACAAAGTGTGGGAGCGCGAGACCAAGCCGATGGGTGACCCCGAAGCGCGCGCATGGGCCCGTCTGGGAATTGAGGACCCGCATCAGGTACTTGGCGCAAACAGCACCCAAAACAAAGGACGCACGTCAGGTGGTGGCGGTCGTCGCCTGCCCCCCACGGAACGCCGCGCGATCGAAATTCTGGAAGCCAACGACAGCTGGACCAAGGCCGAGGTGCGCAAAGCGTACAAAAAGCTGATCAAGGTATTGCACCCCGACATGAACGGCGGCGACCGTTCTCAGGAAGAGCAGTTGCAAGAGGTTGTCTGGGCGTGGGATCAGATCAAGGACAGCCGGAATTTTAGGTAGTGGGTTCAGTGCGCGAACGTATCGCGTAACGCAGCAGCTTCGGGGCGTTTTAGGCAACGTACGCGCGTTTGCTTCAAGGCGGATGCCGCGTTTCGCAGTTCGGGAAATAGTACACGGAGTTCCTCGGCATCTTCCCGATCGAAGGACATCACCGCCATTTCACCTAAAAACAAACTTTCAGTTGGCAAACCATTCGACAACAGTATCGCGTGGCGACAGCAAGCAATGTGGTAGTATGTAACGGGATCATAAGTATTTACCTGGCGAATTGTTTGATCGTTGACGAGATGAACTGCCGCGGCGAAAACTTTTGGCTCTCCAAACAGCAATTCTGCTCGCCAACCCTCCACGACAATCCTGTGTTGTGGAGAAACGTACAAATCTCGGTCAGGCAGTCCTTTTCCGAATGCACCTTTCTGAATGCAAACCGGACGTAACTGGGGATTTCGCTTCAAAGCTTCTGCCTGCAGGGTCTTTTCTCCAATCCACTCGATGCGTAACAGTTCACCACTGGAAGCACGCACTTTGTCACCAACAGCGAGTTCCTCAACAGCGCGACAGCCACTTTCAGTTTCAATCAATGTCCCTTTCACGAAACACGGCACCGTCCCGGCGGGAAGGGCCACGGTCACGAAGAGGGAGTCGTTATTCCCGTTTCCCGGACCCGTTGACGCGAATATCTCGACTGTCAATTGCGTGTTTGGAGGGATGACAACTCCCGGTGTGAGTTCGACAGTCAATAGGCCCCCGTTCGGAGAAATCGAAACGGAGTACTCAGAGGGGTCCAGTCCACCTGTCCCAGATACGACCACGCTCCAGGAGGCTCCGGATTTGGTTGCGGTGTATTGCTCCATTACGGAGGAAGACCCGCTGGGGATCGAAATGGAGGATGGACCTAAGATTGTTAGCGACATTTGTACCTACACTCTTAAAAACAAAATCGGGAACCGCTTTTGCATAATAATATATGCATATTTAACTCATCACATCTTACTATTGCAATATTAATGCTTCACGGGACTGCGTGGCGGCGTTCTGGACCCAAAATTCGGGCTGTCAAAGATTTGAAAGATTAGCTCGAGACATTGGACGCAACATCGATAAGGCCAGTTTCAAAGAAACATCCGCCTAAGTTCCTACCAGCACGGCTTTCCCTTGCCCTTGCCCGCAATATGTTGCACCACACACGAGTTCAAACCCGGCAACGCGGGGCAAAGGATAAGGACAAGGCGAATGGCTGACGGATCGATCGACGTAAACGCAAAACCCACCGAAGAAATTTCGGTCCGTGACGTGTTCGGTATTGAAACCGACATGGCGATCAAGGGCTTTGCTGACCGCAGTGACCGCGTACCCGCGATCGACCCGACCTACAAGTTTGACCCCGAAACCACACTAGCCATTCTGGCAGGCTTTTCGCACAATCGGCGTGTGATGATCCAAGGCTATCACGGCACAGGCAAATCGACCCATATTGAACAGGTCGCGGCCCGGCTGAACTGGCCCGCCGTCCGTGTGAACCTCGACAGCCACATCAGCCGGATCGACTTGATCGGTAAGGACGCGATCAAGCTGCGTGATGGCAAACAGGTGACCGAGTTCCACGAAGGCATCCTGCCCTGGGCGCTGCGCAACCCCGTTGCCATCGTTTTCGACGAATACGACGCAGGTCGTGCGGACGTGATGTTCGTGATCCAGCGTGTTCTGGAACATGACGGTAAACTGACCTTGCTGGACCAGAACGAGATTATCACGCCGAACCCGAACTTCCGCCTGTTTGCCACCGCGAACACCGTCGGTCTGGGCGACACTACCGGCCTGTATCACGGAACGCAGCAGATCAACCAAGCACAGATGGACCGCTGGTCGCTGGTCTCGACGCTGAACTACCTAAGCCACGATGCCGAGACGATGATCGTTCTGTCCAAGGCGCCGCATTACAACACCGAAAAGGGCCGCAAGACCGTCAGCCAAATGGTCACCGTCGCCGACCTGACCCGGACCGCCTTCATGAACGGTGACCTGTCGACTGTCATGTCGCCCCGGACCGTGATCAACTGGGCGCAAAATGCCGAGATCTTCCGCGACGTCGGCTACGCCTTCCGCCTGTCCTTCCTGAACAAATGTGATGAGCTGGAACGCCAGACCGTGGCCGAGTTCTATCAGCGTTGCTTCGACGAGGAACTGCCGGAAAGCGCGGCGAGTGTGAGCTTGGGGTGATAATCTTCTTTGTCATAGCATCTATCTGGGTTGTTCTTGATTCAGCTCGGCTTTTTGACAAAGTAGATTGGAAAAAGACGGCGCCTTCAGAAATGACGGCGCCGCAGCATGTCCACCTGACACGGCTGCGCTGGGAATGCTTAGTGCTTTTCTCGGCAGCAATGATCTGGAGTACGTTCATTGTCTAAACCAAACGACAACCCCGCCGATCCGTTCAAGAAGGCCTTGGCCGAAGCCACCAAGGTGATGGCCGATGATCCCGAACTATCGGTAAGCTATACTGTCGACCCCTCGGGTCTGTCGGGCGAGTCGATGCGTTTGCCGCAGGTTTCTCGGCGGATGACCCGCGAAGAGGTTTTGCTGGCGCGCGGTACGGCGGATGCTTTGGCGTTGCAGCGCCGGTACCATGACGATGCGACACACAACCGCTATGCGCCTCCGGGCGATATGGCGCGCGATTTGTACGAAGCCATGGAGGTCGCCCGGTGTGAGGCGATGGGCGCGCGGGACATGCCCGGCACCGCCAGCAACATCGATGTAAAGATCGGGCACGAGGCACTGCGCCGCGGTTACGACCAGTGCAAGCAACCCGCAGATGCCCCCTTGTCGGTGGCCGCGGGTTATCTTATCCGCCACTTGGCAACCGGACGCGACCTGCCGCCTGCGGCCGAGAACATCATGAACCTCTGGCGTGGGTTCATCGAAGAGCAGGCTGGCGGCACGCTGGAAAACTTGCAGGACATCCTTTCGGATCAGGCCGAATTCGCCAAGTTTGCCCGTCAGATGATCAAGGATCTGGGGTACGGTGATCAGCTGGGCGAAGACCCGGATGAGCTGGACGAAGATCAGGAAGATCAGGCTGAAGACGACGCCGAAGAACAGCCCGATCCCGACAGCACCGGTCAGGATGATCAGGACGAACAGGACGCCGACGCGACCCCAGAGCAAACTCAGGAAGAGCAGCAGGATCAGTCCCAGGCTCAGGTCTCGATGGACGAGATGGCCGAGGATGAGATGGGCGAAGAGGCCGAGATGCCTGACGGTGAGGCCCCGATGGAGCCGCCGTCCCCGCCCCCTGCATCCGAGGCCGACCCGGACTACAAGGTTTACCTTGGCACCTTCGACGAAGAGATCGCAGCCGAGGATTTGGCCGAGCCTGCTGAATTAGAACGGCTGCGCGCCTATCTGGATCAGCAGCTTGAGCCGCTTAAGGGTGCCGTCAGCCGTCTGGCGAACAAACTGCAGCGCCGATTGCAGGCGCAACAGAACCGTTCTTGGGAATTTGACCGCGAGGAAGGCATTCTGGATGCCGGTCGCCTGGCGCGTGTTGTGGCCAACCCGACCACGCCGCTGAGCTTTAAGGTCGAGAAAGACACCGAGTTCCGCGATACAGTGGTGACGCTGCTGCTGGATAACTCGGGCTCGATGCGCGGTCGCCCGATCTCGATCGCGGCGATCTGTGCCGATGTTCTGGCCCGGACACTGGAACGTTGCAACGTGAAGGTCGAAATCCTTGGCTTTACTACGCGCGCTTGGAAAGGCGGCCAGGCACGTGAGGCATGGCTGAATGACGGTCGCCCGCAACAGCCGGGGCGTCTGAACGATCTGCGCCACATCATTTACAAAGGTGCGGATGCCCCGTGGCGTCGAGCGCGACCCAACTTGGGTTTGATGATGAAAGAAGGCCTGCTGAAAGAGAACATCGATGGCGAAGCATTGGAATGGGCGCACCGCCGGATGCTTGCGCGACGTGAGCAGCGCAAGATCCTGATGGTGATCTCGGACGGTGCGCCGGTTGATGACTCCACACTCAGCGTTAACCCCGCGAATTATCTGGAAAAACACCTGCGCGACGTGATCGGGATGGTCGAAAAACGCAAGATGGTCGAGCTTTTGGCCATTGGTATCGGCCACGATGTGACCCGATACTACGACCGCGCGGTAACAATCACGGATGTCGAACAGCTGGCAGGTGCGATGACTGAACAGCTGGCGGCATTGTTCGACAGCGATCCTCGGGCACGTGCACGCGTGATGGGGATGAAAAGGGCCAGCTGACGCTGGCCCTGCCTCCGGCAGGAGTATTTTCAAAAGATGAAGGGGCAGCCGCCCGTTTGCGAGAGGTGTCACATGTTTCAGTCCTTTGCAGTCACTGCACGTCCGGAACAGGGACCGCCCAGACTGGCCGCTTTGCGATCCCAGATGGCGCAGGATGGGTTGGACGGTTTTCTGATCCCACGCGCAGATGCGCATCAGGGCGAGTATGTGGCCCCACGCGATGAACGGCTGCCATGGCTGACGGGCTTTACCGGTTCGGCCGGCTTCTGTGCGGCATTGTCCGCTATTGCGGGTGTATTCATCGACGGCCGATACCGCACCCAGGTCAAGGCGCAAGTGGCGGAAGAATTCACGCCCGTACCTTGGCCCGAAACCAGCCTTAGCGCCTGGCTCAAGGAACAACTGCCGAGCGGCGGAAAGGTTGGTTTTGATCCCTGGCTGCATGCAGCTGGGCAGATTTCCAGCCTGAAGAAAGAGTTGAACGCGAGCGGCATCGAGCTGGTTCGGTGTGACAATCTGGTGGATCGGGTGTGGCCGGATCAGCCTGAGGCCCCGTCGAATCCGGTCAAGGCACACCCGATTGAGTTTGCCGGGGAAACCGCTACAAGCAAAATCGCGCGGCTGGCGGATGATTTAAAGCAGAACGGGTGTGAGGCGGCGATCATTTCCTTGCCGGATTCCATCATGTGGCTGCTTAACATTCGTGGATCAGATATCGGGTACAACCCGGTAGCGCATGGGTTTGCCATTCTACACGCCGATGGTCGGGTTGATCTGTTCATGGCGGCACAAAAACTGGCGGGGTTGGACGATCATCTTGGCGACCATGTTCAGGTTCACGACCCACAGGTGTTTCTGGAAGCCGTTGCGGGTTTGGTCGGCAAGGTTCAAGTCGACTTGGGGACTTTGCCGCAAGCAGTTGCTGACGTTCTCAGCGACAAGATGATGGATGCAGGGGATCCCTGTGCCTTGCCCAAAGCTCGCAAGAATCCGGCGGAAATCGCTGGAAGTGCCGAAGCGCATCTTCGCGACGCGGTGGCCGTTATTGAGACGTTATGCTGGCTGGACGCAAAGACCCCGGGCACAATGACGGAAACTCAGGTAGTCACGCAGCTTGAGGAAAACCGCCGCCGGGATAACGCGCTACAGGATATCTCGTTCGACACGATTGCGGGCACCGGGCCCAATGGCGCGATCATGCATTACCGGGTGACCGAAGAAACCGACAGCCGGCTGGAGAATGGTCACTTGTTGGTTTTGGATAGCGGAGGTCAGTATCTGGATGGCACAACCGACATCACCCGCACCATTGCAATCGGAGAAGTGGGCGTTGAGGAAAAAGCCTGCTTTACCCGCGTGCTGAAAGGGATGATCGATCTGTCCATGCTGCGCTGGCCCGCCGGGCTGGCCGGACGAGACATTGAATGCATCGCACGCGCCCCCTTGTGGGCAGCGGGGCAGGATTTCAATCACGGGGTCGGCCACGGGGTCGGCGCATACCTGAGCGTCCACGAAGGGCCGCAGCGCTTGTCGAAGGTCAGCCATGTTCCGCTTGAGCCGGGGATGATCCTGTCAAACGAGCCGGGATATTACCGCGAAGGCGCATTCGGCATTCGCATCGAGAACCTTGTTGTGGTTCAAGATGCCCCTTCCTTGCCCACGGCGGACACCGAGCGTGCGATGCTGAACTGGCGGACGCTCACATACGTTCCAATTGACCGGCGGCTGATTGTAGTCGATATGCTTACGACAGAAGAACGCGCGTGGCTTAACGCATACCACCGCGACGTTGCGGAAAAAGTTCGTCCAAGGCTGGGCGACAACGCTCAACTGTGGTTGGATGCCGCAAGTGCGCCGATCTGACACTGGACTGTCACATAAACCGGGCAGAGGAGTGATCCGTACTAAAGACGAGGGAAGAAGCAGAGATGACAGACATAACGATCCGCAAAGCAGCTGGTAAATGGAGCGTTCGTTCCGGGGGCGCCGTTCTCGGAGAGAGCATGAATGCGCTGGAGCTGCTGGAAGGTGATCTGGAGCCGGTGATCTATTTCCCTCGTGCCGATATCGGAATGGCATTTCTGGACCGTACAGAAAAGGTCACGCATTGCCCGCACAAAGGCGATGCAACGCATTTCTCAATCGTCAACAAATCATCGGTGACCGAAAACGCAGCGTGGAGCTATGAGAATCCGGTCGCCGCAATGGCCGAGATCAAGGGTTATGTCGCGTTTTACCGCGTCGATTCCGTTAAGGTCGAACAGATCTAAATCCCTCAGATGGCCTTTCTGACCCGCTCAGTCGAGGCTATGTCGTGACACGGACGCTCCTAGGCCTGTGCCATGGATGCCAGTGACCTTAGTTGGGCTGCTGCCGTTCGTACGCGACCAAGAAATCCCTGGCCGGGCCTCCCTGGCATGGCCAGAATTTCGAACCCATTGCAAAATTTATCGTTTTTGGCATCGTGACAAAAAATATCTGTGAAATTTTTTGGATACGACTAACCGGCAAATTTCACGATAACATGCAAGCATATAGTCTTTGCAGGTAGCTCAACAGCGCGCTCGCAACTGACAAGGCTTGATCACGATCCAATCACGGGGCTGTTGCATGCATTTGAGGCATCAAGCGTGCACAATGCCACCAAACACCGCCCAGAGGATGCCATGTCACTTACCCGTCGCAGTTTCGCAGGATCATTGGGGGCCGCGCTCTTGTTGCCTAGCGCGTTGTCCGCGCAACAAGACCCCGTGCTTGATGCTGTGCGTTCCACCCTGTTTGGAAGCAACGCAGAGTTTGAGCAAGGCATGGCCTTTCTCGTACAACGCGGCAACCCGGATGTGGTGCCTGCTTTGCTGACCGGTATGCGATACGCCAGACGTCGCAGCAGCGACATCGTGAAAGTCATGCAGACCCTGACTGGTGAGAATACCGGTCAAGACTGGTTTGAGTGGATGCTCTGGCAGGAAAAGAACCCGCAAATCGTGCCACACCCCTCGCTCATCCCGTTCAAGCGCGAGGTTCTTTTGGGAATTGATACGAATTTCGATGACTTCCTGAAACCAAAGTATTTGCAGCGCGACAAGATGAAGATCCGGCTTGAAGAGATCGCGTGGGGTGGTGTGAACAAGGACGGTATCCCATCGCTGGACAATCCGGCTCTGATCCCTGCCGCGCGTGCAGATTACCTTAAGGACGAAGACCTGGTCTTTGGCGTTTCGATCAACGGGGACGAACGAGCTTACCCGCTGCGGATCATGGGCTGGCATGAAATGTTCAACGAGGTGATTGGCGGAGTTCCGGTGGCCTTGGCCTACTGTACACTGTGCGGATCCGGAATTCTGTTTGAAACGCAAGTGCCGGGTCGCAGCAAACCGCTGATCTTCGGCTCATCTGGGTTTCTGTACAGATCCAACAAACTGATGTTCGACCGTCAGACGAATTCCCTATGGAACCAATACACCGGCAAGCCAGTCGTTGGCGCGCTTGTCGGCAGCGGTATCGAATTGAAACAACGCCCGGTAGTCATCACCACTTGGCAAAGCTGGAAAACATCGCATCCCAAGACGAAGGTCCTTTCAATGAACACCGGTCACCGGCGGAATTATGGATCGGGTGTCGTGTATCGGGAGTATTTCGCTTCGTCCGAATTGATGTTCCCGGCGCTGGTCGATCAGTCCAGTCACAGACAGAAAGATTATGTTTTCGCCATCCGGCAATTTGGTGCAGCGCGGGCATGGCCGCTGGATGCGTTCGGCAGGAGCCGGGTAATCAATGACGCCATCGCCAACCAGCCGCTGGTGCTTATCGGAAACGACGAGAATCGCGCAGTGCGGGCCTATGAACGCGCATCCCACAAGTTCGCTGCGTCGGGCAGCGATTTGGTGGATGAAACGGGTCAGAAGTGGACCATGACCGAAGAGGCGCTGGTTGGACCAGGAGGCGCGCAATTGCCTCGGGTCGCAGGCCATATTTCGTACTGGTTTGCTTGGGACAACTACCTGGGCGATACCGCAACCGTGTATAATCGCTAAGAGTGCTCTTCAGCCGCCGTGGCGGCCAAGGCACGATTATACGCCTTCAGTGCATCGACGTGGTAAAGCGCTCCGACCGGGTTTTCACTACCGTCCTCTTCGACAATCACCACCGGAATACAGGGGATGTCATCCCTGTCGAAATAGGGCATCGCGGCCTCTAGTGTGGCGCTGGCCTGAACACAAAGCCCCTGTTCGATCAATTCGACCGCCTGTTCTTTCGTGATCGAGCGCGGGTCGCCCAAGGGGCGCATGACTGCCCCGGTTCGCAGCATCGCCAGCAGATAGGCTTGCGGCCCGGCGGCCAGATGCACGTTACGACGTTCCAGCTGGGTCAAGAAGAAGGACCGATCCACAAGACGCGAGGCCAGCGCCGTCGACATCGACACCGAAACCATCACGGCCAGGCCGATCTGCCAGTCCCCGGTCAGTTCAAAGACAATCATCGTGGTCGAAATCGGTGCGCCCAGAACCGCGGCAGCAACGGCCCCCATTCCGGCAAAGGCATAAAGCGTATGGGTGCCCGACACATCCGGCAGCAGCCCGGTTGCGATCAGGCCAAAGGCCAGCCCGGTCAACGCCCCAATCATCAGCGATGGGGAAAACACCCCGCCGCCCATACGCCCGCCCATGGTGATCGCCACGGCAACCGTCTTGATTACGGCAAACAGGATGGCAAAACTCAGGGTCAGGTCACCTGCCAAAGCGCGGATCGTCGTTTCATACCCGACGCCGATGATATGCGGGAACCAGATCGCCAGCAGCCCCAGCATCGCACCTGAAACAGCTGGGCGCAGCCAGCCAGGCAAGGCAAGCCGGTTCTGGATATGGTTGCCGATATCTTCGGCAAAAAAGATCGACCGCATGAGCAGAAGCGAAACCAGGCCGCAGATCAGGCCAAGTAGCAGAAAGGCAGGCAGTTCCACGTAGAATTGCAGGGAACCGGGTGTATCCAGAACAAACTCGGTCACATCGCCATATTCCAGCCGGTTGATTACTGTCCCGGCAACCGAAGCAATCACGATTGGCGCAAATGCATGCACTGCAAAGTGACGCAGCACGACCTCAAGCGCGAACAGCGCACCTGCAATCGGTGAGTTAAAGCTGGCCGAGACGGCGGCGGCGACAGCGCATCCCAACAGGTCGCGCCCGGTGATGCCATCAGCATGGATGCGGTTGCTGACCCAGGTTGAGATCACACCAGCCATGTGCACGACCGGCCCCTCTCGGCCCGTGGACCCGCCTGTGCTGAGCGTGACGAGCGAGGCAAAGAAAGACGCGATACCCGCCTTGCTTTCCACGCGACCATCGGTCACCGCGGCCCCTTCGATGACGTCAGCGACGGATCGCACGCGTCCGTCGTCGGTGAACTTGTTCAGGATCACGCCCACGATTAGCCCGCCGATGATGGGAATGATCAGGATCAGAAACCAAGGCAGCTTTTCCGCATGGCTGTGCAGCAGCAAAATGTCATCCGTATCATAGACATAAGCCTGCAGCGACCGGATGGCCTTGCGAAACCCCAATGCCATGAAACCTGCCGCAATCCCGATCGCCAGCGCGATGAACCAGAACTGAATCTGGCTGGGCCCACGCCGTCGCATCACCCGCCAAGCGTCCTTGATCGCGGCAAAAGCCTGATTGAGCTGGTTGCGCAGAACAGTGCGGGTTGATTGGGTCATTGGCCCTCTGGGATCACGTCTTTCCCCTTAGTAAGCCACGGAGCGCCCTTATAAAAGTGGGATCGCGACGGATTGAACACGCGAAAGCGGCAGAATTGCCTCAGGCCTGCAAAAGGGCTCGGGCGGCAGCACGCGCCTCGTCCGTGATCGTATCACCTGCGACCATACGGGCAATTTCATCCACGCGGTCGGGTTCGGTCAGCGGAACAACGGTAGAAAGGGTCTGCCCGTCGGTGACGTGTTTTTGCACCCGCCAGTGATGCGCCGCGCGGGCCGCCACCTGCGGTGAGTGCGTCACAACCAGCACCTGCCCGCCCTGCGCCAGCGCCGCCAGACGCCGCCCGACCGCATCGGCAGTTGCACCACCAACGCCCCGGTCGATCTCATCAAAAATCATCGTGCGCGCGCTGTCATCCCCGGTCAGGCAGACCTTGAGCGCCAGAAGAAACCGACTGAGTTCGCCGCCCGAGGCGATTTTGTTCAGCGGACCAGAAGGTGCGCCGGGGTTGGTGGCAACTGTGAAAGCTACTGCGTCAATTCCATCGGGACCGGGATCCGCGGCTGTAATTTCGGTTTGGAACACAGCGCGCTCCATCTTCAACGGGGCGAGTTCGGTCATCACGGCGGCATCCAGCTGTCCGGCTGCCTTCTGTCGCGCCGCACTAAGCTTGGCTGCTGCGCCGTCATATGCGGTCTGAGCGGCGTCTACCGCTACCCGCTGATTGGCCAGATCCGCGTCGCCAGCGTCAAGCCGGTTCAAACGATCACGCAAAGTTTCGGCAAAGGTTCCCAGTTCATCAGGTACAACATCATGTTTACGAGCCAGTGCGCGGATGGCGAACAGGCGTTCTTCGGCCAGCTCCAATTCCGCCGGATTGAAATCCAATTTCTGCAGACAAGCATCGACACCGTCCTGCGCCTCACCCAATTCGATCAAGGCGCGCCCCAGGGCCGCGATTGGTGCCTCCAATTGGCCGCCGGCATTGTCCGAGACGCCTTCGAGCCAACGCACAGCGTCCGCCATTGCGCTCTCGGCCCCGTCCCCGCCAAGCAGAGAGAAAGCCCGAGCGACATCATCCCGGATACGCTCAGCCCCTTGCATCATGCGACGGCGGGCGTCGAGCTCGGCGTCCTCACCGGGTTGCGGGTCCAGCTGATCAAGCTCAGATACCGAATGCCTCAGGAACTCCTCTTCCGCGCGCATCGCCGCAAGGGTCGATTCCGTTTGGGCAAGAGCTTTGCGCGCACGTGACATCTCGGACCAGGCCGACCGCACCTTTGCCAATTGGGGTTCTGCGCCGGCGTAATCATCCAGCATTGCCCGGTGACCGCGCGGGTTCAACAAGCCGCGATCATCGTGTTGACCATGCAGTTCGATCAGGGTTTCGGACAATGCGCGCAGCACCTCGCCCGAACAACGGCGATCATTGACCCATGCAGTCTTGCGCCTCTCGGCCGTATTCACCCGCCGCAGGATCAGTTCCTCTCCACCGGGCAGGCCCGCCTCGGCGAGAATTGCATGTGCAGGATGGTCTTCGTTTAATTCGAATTCGGCCACGACTTCACCCTGGGCAGCGCCCTGACGGACCAGTTCAGCCCGACCACGCCAGCCCAGAACAAACCCCAGCGAATCCAGAAGAATCGACTTGCCCGCACCGGTTTCACCGGTCAACGCGTTCAGACCCGGCTGAAACGTCAGTTCCAGCCGGTCGATGATCAACATGTCACGGATATCGAGGGCGCGCAGCATCGGGTCTTAGCGTCCCACCCCATTGGCCATGGCGATTACAACCACTCACCTTTGACGGTCTGACGGTAGATCGTGCTGAGCCAGTTGTTGCCACGGCTCTTGAGATCCAACCCGCGAGACGTCAGCAGCGAATAGCCCGCATCGTACCATTCGGACGATTGATAGTTGTACCCAAGAATGGCCCCTGCCGACTGTGCCTCATCCACAAGACCCAGTGCCAGATAGGCTTCAATCAAGCGGTACAGAGCTTCGGCGGTGTGAGATGTGGTCTGGAAATCCTCAACCACAACACGGAACCGGTTGATGGCTGCGGTATAATGGTCCTGGCGCAGATAATAGCGTCCAATTTCCATCTCTTTGCCAGCCAGATGGTCAAAGGCCAGATCGAATTTCAGCACCGCAGAGGTCGCGTATTCGCTATCCGGGTAGACTTCGATCACGGTGCGCAGCGATTGCAACGCCTGAAAAGTCAGGCCCTGATCGCGCCCGACCTCGTCAATCTGGTCATAATAGCTGAGCGCCAGAAGATATTGGGCATAAGCCGCATCTTCGTCCGTCGGGTAAAAGTCGATGTACCGTTGTGCGGCGCCTCGGCTCTCTTCGTAGTTTTTGTCCGAGTGGTATGAGAACGCCTGCATGATCAGCGCGCGCTTGGCCCAATCGGAATACGGATACAGACGTTCAACTTCTGAAAAATACCACGCCGCATCGTCCGAACGATTCTGCGACAGCTCATATTCGCCGCGCGTGAAAATCTGTTCAGGAGTGAACCCTTCCAGGTTCTGATTGCGGTCTGCGCCTTTTCCAGCGCACGCCGTCAAAACTGCTGTCAGAAGAATCGCGCCTGCGAACCTGACTGCCGCTTTGCTGCCAACCATTCCGCCTATCCTTGTCGTATTACTTGACGGGGTTAAGCCCCGATTTAGGCCAAGGTCTAGCACATAAAATTCCGGTGCAAAACGTCTTATGCGCCCGTTCGCAGAATTGTCGGAAGAGTTGATCCAATCAGGCGACTTCGGGGATTTCATCCCGGACCAGCCCCTGCCCTGGAAGGCGGGCTGCCTGTTCAGGCGTGCACAGGATCGGACGGACCGCACCCGGTGTTTCGAACAGCTTGCGCAGCAGAGTATTGGTCATTGCATGGCCGGATTTGTCACCGGTAAAGTGACCGAAGATCGGACCGCCTGCCAAATACAGGTCACCAAGGGCATCCAGCATCTTGTGACGCACGGCCTCGTCCGAGCGGCGGAAACCGCCCGGGGTAAGGACTTCGTCACCCTGAACAACGACGGCATTTTCCAGAGTACCGCCCAATGCCAGCCCGTTTTCGCGCATCGCCTCAACATCAGTACGACGGCAGAACGTCCGGCAGTCACACAGCTCACGTGCGAACGAGCCGTTGCGCATATCCAGTGTCTTGGTCTGGCTGCCGATGGCACCGTCTTCGAAGTCGATATGGAAATCGATGATCAGACCATTTGCAGGCGCAATTGATGCGCTGGCACCTTCGCGCACAGCGGTCACCGGCTTAAGAACCTCATAGGCCAGAACTGGGCTGGCTTGGCGACGCACGCCCTTCGCCATAATGCCGCGAACGAAATCAATCGAAGACCCATCCATGATCGGAACTTCGGGACCATCAATCTCGATCAGCGCGTTATGTATTCCGCAACCAGCCAGCGCGGCCATGATGTGCTCGACCGTGGACACAGACACACTCGCGTCGTTGATCAGGCGGGTGCACAGCGGGGTGCGCTCGACCACGTCATAGATCGCAGGGACAAGGGCATTGCCCAGCTCAATGTCCGTCCGTTTAAACCAGATGCCGTGACCGGCAGCCGCCGGTTTCAGGACCATCGTCGCAGGCTTACCGCTATGCAGTCCGACGCCTGTAAACGTGACCGGAGATTTGAGCGTATGTTGCAAGGTGAACCTCGAAGAGTAGTGTCCGGCCTCGTTTGGCCGTGTTGGACACTCAGTTAAGGAAGGCGGCGTCAAGGCTCAACTCACTCTTTGCAACCGAATGAAACATGTATGTGACAGATCGGCAAATCCCTGCTTACACTTCCTTAAATATCTGTAAAACAAAAGGAAAGGGCCGCCATTTGGCGACCCTCTGCATTCATTTTGTTACCGCGATCAGTTGGCTTGGCGCCGCAAAAAGGCTGGAATTTCAATCCGGTCCTGTTCGGGGTCGACCTCATCCCTTGCAGGGGCCGTAGCGTCAGATTGGCGCATAACGGGCTGCTGACGTGGTGGTTGCGCCGGAGTATCTGCCGCGTGACCGGTCATCCGATCGATCAATCGGTTAAAGCCAAACCGGGGACGATCATGCGCTTCTTCCTGCGCTACAGGGGTCGGCTGCAGGGTTGCAGGGCGAGCCATCGAAGGGCTCCGCTCGGACGGCGGAACGTTCTGGACTGCGGCCTGCAAGCGCTGCAGTGCTTCGGGCGACGGAGTTCCCGCTGCCGGTTGAGACTGCGGCGCGACATAGTTTTCGGACGCAGGCTCAACCGGTTCGGGGGTCGGCTCGAATTCGGCAACACGCGGCTGATAGGCCGGCGGAGGCAGACCATCATCATCCTGCCGGGCACGCGACTGGAACTGCGGCTGTGCAGGCTCTTCCGGCGCTTCAAACAGCGAGGGTTCGCGGATCATATCTTGCTGCGGCGCTTGCTCAGCGACTTCCGCAGCAACCGGGACCTCTTCCTGCACCGACTCTTCTGCCGAAACGGTGCGGGTCAGCGGTGCCGACATTGAACGGCGCGCGACGGGGACATCTTCCTGCTTTTCACTGGCATCGATACCGGTCGCGACAACCGATACGCGCATGCCGCCTTCCATCACGGTATCCAGTGTCGAACCAACGATGATGTTCGCCTCGGGATCCACTTCTTCGCGGATGCGGTTGGCGGCTTCGTCCAGTTCGAACAGGGTCAGGTCGTGCGAGCCGGTGATGTTGATCAGAACGCCCTTGGCACCCTTGAGGCTGATTTCGTCCAGCAGCGGGTTGGCGATCGCCTTCTCGGCGGCCTGAACCGCGCGATCTTCGCCGGTGGCCTCGCCTGTTCCCATCATCGCTTTGCCCATCTCGTCCATCACGGCGCGAACATCTGCAAAGTCGAGGTTGATCAGGCCCGGACGGACCATCAGATCGGTCACGCCTTTGACGCCCTGATAGAGCACATCGTCGGCCATCGAGAACGCCTCGGTGAACGTGGTCTTTTCGTTGGCCAGGCGGAACAGGTTCTGGTTCGGGATGATAATCAGAGTGTCGACGACCTTTTGCAGCATCTCAACGCCGTCTTCGGCCTGACGCATCCGCTTGGCGCCTTCAAACTGGAAGGGCTTGGTCACAACACCAACAGTCAGAACGCCCAATTCCCGCGCGGCCTGCGCGATGATCGGAGCGGCGCCTGTGCCAGTACCGCCACCCATGCCGGCGGTGATAAAGCACATATGCGCGCCGGCCAGGTGATCAACGATCTGTTCAATGCTTTCTTCGGCTGCTGCCGCACCCACGGTCGGACGGGCCCCTGCCCCCAGACCTTCGGTGACTTTCACGCCCAGTTGAACCCGTGCCGAGGACTGGCTTTGTTGCAGTGCCTGCGCATCGGTGTTGGCGACCACAAAATCGACGCCGTCCAGCTGTTTCTCAATCATGTTGTTGACAGCGTTGCCGCCTGCACCACCAACGCCAAATACTGTGATCCGAGGCTTCAGTTCGTCGTGCCCGGGCATCGAAAGATTCAATGTCATGCTCTGTCCGCCTGTTTTTTTGTTCCCGCCAAAGCGGTGTTTTTCTTACCTATCCACTAACAATCCTACTGTTTGAAACGGCAAACGTCACGCCAAAAATCACGCAATTCCACAAAATATGGAGGAATTAAGGCGCTGACCGGCAGTATTTCGCAAATACCGCCAGATGTTGCGTAAAGAACTCAATGTAGCACAAAACAGGCGATTTACGCGCGGCACTCAACCGACGCATCACCAAAGGGACTCATAAACTGTCAAACTGCGGAAAACTGCTCAGGTCCTGCCGCGGGCCTCTGTCGGGCCTTGTGGATATCTTGCGGGATAAACGAGTCAGCTGCAACCCATTTCTTTAGCTGATCGGGGTACTTGGACAATTCAAACCGTCCTCGGTGATGCTGCGCACCTCTTGGATTTCGCTGTCTGCAAAAGTGGCCAGTCGCACCATCAACTTGCCCTTATATTCGAAAGGCCACCAGCAGACCGGGATACCATCCGGGTCATCATCATAAAGAAAGCAGATTTGACCATCAGGCGTGGTGATCTGACCATAAACGCACCCGCGCCCCACCATGCGCCAGACCGACAGCACGGGGCTGAGAAACTCTTCAGTTCCTACTAGCTCGCCCGTTGAAAAGTCGTGGAACGTGACAGTCTTGCCCTTTACTGCATCCAAAAACGCCTCAGGTGTGATCCGGGTTTGCGCCTGAGTGGTCAGCGGTACCAAGGCCAGCAGCGCTGCGACCCCCAGCTTACCAATTGTCACGGAACCAACGCACGGCCCGCTTGAACGGGCGCGCAGCATAGGTGTCGACCGGGATTTCAAAATCCCACCATTCGTCCTGCGGATGCGCCGCAAACAGGCTAAGCCCCACTGCAGATGAGAACCCCGGCCCGGTCGCCGATTGAGGCAGGCCATGCACACGCAGCGGCCGGCCAAGACGGACACGCTGCCCAAGGATGCGGGTAGCCAGTCCGTCCAGCCCCATGATTTGGCTGCCGCCGCCGGTCAGGACGATCTGCTGGCTCGGCATATGCTCAAACCCGGCGGCATCCAGACGAACACGCACCTCTTCAAGGATCTCTTCAACACGGGGACGCATGATCCCGATCAGTTCAGCTCGGCTGACCGTGCGGCGATCATGTTCCCAATCGCCAGTATCCCCGCCGATGTCGATCAGGTCCCGATCATCCGCGCCAGTTGCGTGAACGCCGCCGTTAAAGGTTTTGATCCGCTCGGCGACCGATGCGGGAATGCCCAACCCCATCGAAATGTCCGAGGTCACATGATCACCACCCATGCGCACGCAGTCGGCGTAAATCATGTGCTTTTTCATGAAGATCGACACGCTGGTCGTACCGCCACCCATGTCGATACAGGCCGCGCCCAGTTCCTGCTCATCCTCGACCAAGGCGGAAACACCAGACACATAGGCCGAGTTTGCAATTCCGGCCAATTCCAAATCACAGCGTTTGATACAGCGCACAATGTTCTGGATCGCGGTCGCGTCGACCGTCAGCATGTGCATGTCGACGGCAAGGCTCTGCCCCATTTGGCCGCGCGGATCGATCAGACCTGAGCGGTTGTCCAAAGCGAAATTGACCGGTTGGGCATGCAATACCTCGCGCCCTGCCCCGTAATCCGGCACATCACAGGCGTTCAGGACACGGCCAACCTCTGCCTCGGTCACGACCTGACCCTCAAGATCGACCTGCGCGTCCAACCCGTAAGAGCGCGGGTTCGCACCCGAGAAGCTGGCTATCACATGATCGACCCGGATATCGGCCATCTTTTGCGCCGCCTGCAGGGCGGTTCGGATCGCCCGTTCGGTTTCCTGCATGGCGGTGACTTCGCCAAATTGAACGCCCCGCGACCGTGTGGTCGCAGCACCAATCACCCGGAACCCGGTCTGCCCGGCCATCGACCCGATGGTGTTGTCCTCGCTCAGGCGGCCGGTCCCGTCAAAGCGCAATACAAGACAGGCAATCTTGGAGCTGCCAATATCGAGAATGGCGACAACACCGCGCTGCATGGCTTGTCTGCGCATCTGCCGCATGGCGCGCTGGGACTGATAAAGATCGGTCATCATGGTCGTTACTGCTCGCTACCCACTGTCACTTTTGTATTCCACCAGTCTTCGCTGGCAGCTTTGGTCATTCTTATTGTCGGACGTTGCCCAAGGCGCATGTCGACCACCGCGACGTCGCGTTCCAAAAGGTCCTGCACCTCATTCACGGCCAGAACGCGTTCCAACGCGCGTACGGGGCGTTCGGTTGGCAACATGATGCGCTGGCCGCGGTCCATAACCAGGTCCCAGCGACGTTCACCAATCCGGACCAATCCGCGCACACGA
Organism: Ruegeria sp. YTSA072; assembly: GCF_059610285.1. Classification (NCBI taxonomy): domain Bacteria; kingdom Pseudomonadati; phylum Pseudomonadota; class Alphaproteobacteria; order Rhodobacterales; family Roseobacteraceae; genus Ruegeria; species Ruegeria sp. YTSA072. The sequence continues at coordinate 35,690 of NZ_JBXWNI010000002.1, forward strand.
CCGCCGAGGCTGCGGGCGGTTGTCAGCAATTCAAGCGCCTCACCTACGTGACCGTCTGCACCTTTGCCCGCGATCAGAGGTAAATTAGAGTGATCCTTGCGCGACGCGATGCGTTCCACATGCGCGCCGGTCTCATCCAGCAATTCGATCCCACGGCGCGTACGCCAGACGATGACGGGCTGACGCTCGACAACATCCACCTGCAGAATGCCGCCCGGGCGCACCCGTACCGTGGCGGATTTGACCGGATTCAGCCCGGTAATCGTGTCGCGGATTTGCTCAACATCCAGATCCCATGAGCTGACAGGGAAATCCAGCGGTACGACCTCACGAATATCCTCGGACAGGTTGGTCCCTGCCCCGTCAATTGCCATCAGATTGACCATGAACTCTGGCCGTTGCTGGATCGAAGTCTTGATGTCGATGACATAGGCCACTACCGCATCGCGACGCTCTTGCGAACCGAAATAGATGCCAACTGCGGCGCAAACGGCAAACACCGGCAGGCCAATCTTTAGGCTGCGCCGAACGCCCCGCGTCAGCATCCAGCGCTGCAGGCGGTAGCTGAGACGAGACGGGGCCGGGTCGGGGCGATCGCCCTTGCCACCAAACATACCACGCAGCCGCAATTTGGGTTCGGCTCCGGTATGTGCGCCGGATTCGAAATCAGCATCGGGACCGGTCAGTTGTTTGGGCCGGTGAACCACAGGCGCTCGGGTGGCTCTTAGCGGTCGCATGATGCGTCCTCCACCATCCAGGCGCATAGCTGCCCGAAACTCATCCCCAGATGTGCGGCCTGTTCAGGCACCAGGGACGTCGGCGTCATGCCGGGCTGAGTGTTGGTCTCGAGAAGGAAAAGCCCATCGGCACCCATACTGTCATCCCAGCGGAAATCCGTACGGCTTACGCCCTTGCATCCCAGCGCAGAATGAGCGCGCAATGCGTAGTCCATGCACAGGGCAAAAATCTCGGTCGGTACGTCAGCGGGCAAAACATGCCACGATCCGCCGGGCTTGTACTTGGCGTCATAATCGTACCAACCGCCATCGGTCATGATCTCGGTAACCGTTACGGCCTTGTCGTTCATCACCGTTACAGTCAACTCGCGTCCGGCAATGTATTTCTCGACCATAACCTGATCGGGCATTTCATGCGACAGCTGCGGAGGGCCATTAGACCCTTCATGCACGATGTAGATCCCAACGCTGGAGCCTTCGTTGTTGGGCTTGGCCACGTAAGGAGGCTCCATCACATGAACCTTAACTACCTCAATCTTTGGTACGATCACGCTGGCAACAACGGGTAGGCCTTCGGCCTCAAACACTTCTTTGCTGCGCTGCTTGTCCATCGCCAGCGCCGAGGCCAGAACACCAGAGTGCGTGTACGGAATGCGCATCCATTCCAGCAGACCCTGAACGCAGCCATCCTCACCCCAGCGGCCATGCAGGGCGTTGAACACAACGTCTGGTTTGATTTCCAAAAGGCGCGCATAGAGGTCAGGACCTGCGTCCAGCTCAACTACTTCAAAGCCTTCTCCCACAAGGGCGGCCGCGCATTCGCGCCCAGAGCTGAGAGACACCTCGCGTTCCTTCGAGGGTCCACCCATCAATACCGCCACTTTGGGGTTTGTCCTGCTCGACATACCCAACGTGCGCCTCAATGTCCCCGGACCTTATGTGGTGGTCCGTACTGCGTTTATCTCCTTGATCCGTCGCCTTAATTTGCCTGTTATGGTCTGACGGTCAGGGCTTTATTCTGTCAACGGATCACCGACCCGCATGATTTCCCACTCTAGCGTGATGCCGCTTGTTTCGTAAACCTTTTTTCGCACCTCTTCGCCCAGACCTTCGAGGTCCGCGGCAGAGGCATCGCCGGTATTGATCAGGAAATTCGAGTGCTTCTCGCTCATCTGTGCGCCGCCGCGCGTCGCGCCGCGCATGCCCGCATCGTCAATGACCTTCCACGCCTTGAGGTCGTGCACATCATCCGCCCGCCCGGTCGAAGAAAACCCTGCCGGGTTGCGGAAGGTTGACCCGGCGCTGCGGTCTTTGGTCGGCTGGGTTTCGTCGCGTTTTTGCAACTGCGCGGACATCCGGGCGTGCAGCTCTTCCGGATCGCAGGATGGACCTTCGAAAGTGGCCGATATTAGTACCGCGCCTTCGGGCAGATCGGACTGGCGATAACGAAAATTCAGGTCTTCCGGAGTCAGTTCCACAAGCTCTCCCTGCCGGGTGACAATGGTCGCCTTGCGCAGCACGTCTGCCGTGTAGCTGCCATAACACCCTGCGTTCATCCGCACCGCGCCGCCAATTGAGCCCGGGATGGTACGCAAAAAAGTCAGGTCCACACCCTCATCCGCTGCCTTGCGCGCCACATGCGCATCCAACGCGGCTGCTCCGGCGGTAACAGTGTTTCCCTCAACCGAGATAGCATTGAACCCGCGCCCCAATCGGATCACAACCGCGCGCAAACCGCCATCACGCACAATCAGATTTGACCCGACCCCCATCGGGAAAACCGAAATATCTGCGAGCAAATCGCGCATAAATGTCTGCAGATCTGCGATATCGGCCGGCTGGAAAAGAAAGTCTGCAGGACCTCCTACCCGAAGCCAGGTCAGATCGTTCAAGTTGCGGCTCTCAGTGAGTTTACCGCGCGGTGTCGGAAGCGCTGTCATGTCGGCTAGATCGCGGATTCTGACGCATAACGCAAGACGCATCCATTACGGAGCAGACCCGAGTATCCTGCGTACCCAACGCCCTAGATAGATCACAGGCCAACGCAGTACCGACATACCCGCCGCCAGAACGATCAGCCCGATCCACGGGCCGTTCTGCAAAGTGACGTAACCCAGTATTGGAATCCCCACAGCGATCAGGACATAAGCGCGGGTCCAATGGTTGTCCTTGCTGGGGATCATCGCCAGCAAATTTGCGGCGATCCCCCAAAGCGCGGCAAGGGCGATCGACCAGTTCATTCCTCGACCTCCTGCCCTGTCCAGCGACGCCAATAAAAACGAATGGGATTGCGGAACATGGATGCAAAGGCAGCAAAGGCCAGCACCGAGAAAAACCAGCCGAAGTCATGGCCCAGCCAGACGATCAGCGCGGGAGCGGAAACGAACAGCACAATGCCCGGCGGAAATTGCAGGCGCATTGGCAGCATGGCCACGATCGTTGAGGCCAAAACCCACAAGCCAGCAAAAAGCACCGAATATACCAACTGCCCCTCCGAGGACGATCATTGCTGCAACTGCAAAATCACACTTTAAAGTTGCAGTGCTAGAGAGTCCATTCCATCAAACGGCTTGTTTTTGTCGCAGCCTTTCAGGCAACCCATTGGCCCAGGCGCTAATTGTACCGGCGCCAAGGCAAACAACCATGTCACCGGGACGGGCCTGTTCGCGAACAAGGCGCTCCAGATCGTTTTCGTTCAGCAATGCACGCGCGTGGCGGTGACCGTGACGGATCAGGCCTTGCACCAGATCATCTCGGCTGGCTCCTTCGATCGGGTCCTCTCCGGCAGAGAAAACATCAGCGATGGCTACAACGTCCGCGTCATTGAAGCAGGTGCAGAAATCGTCAAACAGATTGGACAGGCGCGAGTACCGGTGCGGTTGGTGCACGGCGATCACGCGCCCATCGGTGGCCTGGCGCGCAGCTTTAAGAACGGCTGCAATCTCTACCGGATGGTGGCCGTAATCGTCGATAATGGTGACGCCATCGACCTCGCCGACCTTAGTGAAGCGGCGGTTGACGCCGCCAAAATTAGCCAGCGCATCACGGATTTCCGAGGCCTTCATACCCAGATGGCGGGCGACGGCCACTGCAGACAGCGCGTTTGAGACATTGTGGTCGCCGGGCATCGGCAATGTGCAGCCCTCGATCATCTTATCTTCGTACTGAAGGTGGATGTCGAAATGCGCCACGCCGCCCCTGTAGGTCAGGTTCAACGCACGAACATCAGCCTGCGCATTGAACCCATAGGTCCGGACCCGGCGGTCGGTGATACGTCCAACCAACGTCTGCACCTCTGCATGGTCCGTGCAGCACACAGCCAGACCGTAGAATGGCAGGTTCGAGACGAACTCGTAGAACCCGTCGCGCAGTTGGTCGAAGTCACCCCAATGCTCCATATGCTCGGGGTCGATATTCGTAACAATGGCAATGGTCGCGGGCAGTCGGTTGAACGAACCGTCGGATTCGTCGGCCTCGACCACCATCCATTCACCCTGCCCCATCCGTGCGTTCGAACCGTAGGCATGGATGATGCCGCCATTGATGACGGTCGGATCGAAATCGCCGGCCACCATCAGCTCGGCCATCATGGTGGTCGTGGTGGTCTTGCCGTGGGTTCCGGCAATGGCGATGTTGGATTTCAGGCGCATCAGCTCGGCCAGCATGTCGGCGCGACGAACAACCGGCAGGCCTTGCGCCCGGGCGCCGTCCAGCTCGGGGTTGCCAGGCTTGATCGCGGTCGACACCACAACAACGGCCGCGTTTTCAAGGTTTTCGGCACGCTGGCCGACAAATATCTCAGCCCCAAGGCTCGCCAGACGATCAGTGATCTTGGACGCCTTCAGGTCGGACCCCTGCACGCGGTAACCGAGGTTCAGCAAAACCTCGGCAATGCCCGACATCCCAATTCCGCCGATCCCCACAAAGTGAATCGACCCTACGTCTTGCGGCAGTTTGGTTGCAGGATTCATGTGGTCTCCTTCTGCGCCAGTTGTTCGACAAGGGCCGTCAGACGTTCAGTTGCGTCGGGGGCACCGGTCGAGAGGGCGGCATGGGCCATCTTTTGGGCGGCTTCGGGGTTGGTAAGAACGGCGGTGATTTGCTCTGTCAGCGAGGGAACGTCAAGTGCGTTTTCCGGGATCATAATCGCGCCGCCTGCCTGAACCAATCCTCGCGCGTTCGCAGTTTGATGGTCGCCTGCGGCTGCGGCGAACGGGATCAGGATCGATGGACGTCCGATGACCGAGATATCCGCCACGCTGGATGCGCCGGACCGGCTGATGACAAGTTGTGCATCCGACATGCGACGCGGAACGTCGTCAAAGAAAGGTTTGACCTCGGCCCGGATACCATGTTCGGCATAGAACGCCGTAACACGTTCCCCATCCTCGTCGCGGGCCTGATGTGCAACACGGATATGGCTGCGCAAGTCGTCAGGCAAGGCAGCAATCGCGCCAGGGACAATATCGCTGAGAATGCGCGCACCCTGACTGCCGCCCATAACCAGAATAGACATAGGATAGTCGCCCGGTGGGATGTAACCTGCGGCCTCGCGCTCAAGCACGGCGGCGCGGACCGGGTTTCCGGTGTGGATTCCATTGGCCCCTTCGGGCAGATCGGTTGGCCAGACACCACAGGCGACGTTGGCAACACGCGTGGCAAACAATTGGTTCACGCGCCCCAGAACCCCATTCTGTTCGTGGATCATGCGCGGAACTTTCAGCATCGTCGCGGCCCCCAAAGCCGGGATCGACGGGTATCCGCCAAAGCCCACGACAACGTCCGGTTTGTCCCGCATCATCTGGAACGCCATGCTGCTGACGCCGCCCGCAATCCTGGGGCCGACCAATGCCTTAGCGGCCAGTCCGCCGCGCGCGAAGGTGGCAGAGGCAACCTCGACAATCTCGACCGTTTGCGGAAAGGCGCCTGTGTAGCGCGCGCCACGCTCATCCGTGGACAGGCGCACGCGCCAGCCTTTATTCAGCATCGCTTCGGCCAACGCCTGCGCCGGGAACATATGGCCCCCGGTGCCGCCAGCCGCAATCAACAGATAAGGTTTCCCCATCATCCTCTTCCGCGCAGAATATCACCAAGTTCGCCCTGTGGTCGGCTTCTGGTGAAGGCCAGCAGCATTCCTACAGCGATGCCGCCCGCAATCAGCGACGACCCACCATAGCTGACAAAGGGCAGCGTCATACCTTTGGCTGGCAGCAGGCGCACAGCCACACCCATGTTAATCATGGCCTGAACGCCGAACATGCAGGCCAGACCAGTCCCGGCCAATCGGATGAACATGTCACGTTCCCGCATCAACCGCAGAAGTGACCGCACCACGATCAGTGAATACAGCGCGATGATGATCAGTACCAGGATCAGACCGTATTCCTCGGCCGCGACAGCGATGATGAAATCCGTGTGGGCATCGGGCAAAGACCACTTCACCTGTCCCTCACCCACGCCGACACCGAAAAGACCGCCTTCACGGATGGCGTTCGTGGCATAGCCAAGCTGGGTGGTAGGGTCGACCTCCTGGTTCAGGAAGCCATCAATACGGCGGGCAAAGTGTTCCGAATTCGAATAGGCGAACATACCCCCCAGGACTACGACGCCCGCCATGCCAACCAGCAGCAGCATCGGCGCACCGGCCACAAAGTACATCACACCCCATCCAAACAGGATCAGGCAGGCCTGACCGAAGTCAGGTTGCAAAACCAGCATCGCCACAATTGCAATGCACAACGCAAATGACCACAACCGACCCGGAGGGCCGTTGATCTGTTGCGACGCAGCCAGCAGCCACGCGGCCGCGACGACAAATCCGGGTTTCAGAAATTCCGACGGCTGCAAAGATGCAAAGCCCAGCGAGTACCAGCGCACCGCCCCTTTTCCGAAATCCGTTCCGAAGACGGGCAGAAAGGCCAGCGCCACAAACGAGGCAAGGAACCCAAGTACTGCCAAACGGCGCACCAAAGTCGGCGACATCATCGACGTCAGCAGCATCGCAATCAGCGCCAGCCCACCGAACAGCGCCTGCCGTTCAACATAGTGGAACGGATCAAACCCGTTGCGCCCTGCCAGCGGTGGTGATGAGGCCAGCCCCAGCAACAATCCGATGACAAACAGGATCAGAACGCAGGACATCGTCCAGCGATCAATCGTCCGCCACCATTTCGGAAGAATCGGTTCTCCGCGCTGGTCCTGGACCGCGCCATACACCATCTCAGTCATGAGATACCGCCACTATCTGCCTCGTTAACGTCCCGTTTTTCAGGATCTGAATGAGAGTCTACAGGCATTTTTGCGTTTGGGCTAGCGGAATGACACGACAACAGGGGAAATTGACACCTCCAAGCCGGAGATCCGACCCGGGCTTTCCTTTCCAGGATGTACGGATCACCTAGGTGACAAGATCGTAGTGCTTTATCGTTCTGGACTCGACCAACTCGGCCTCTGCCGGATCGATATGTGGACTTTGGTAATCGTCACCAACAAAAGCTACTAATGCGTCCAGGCTGCTCCAAATCATGACAAAACTGAACTCACGCGGTGTATCCGAACGCGGAGCACCCGGCAGGACCTGAACGACGCCTTCGGTGCTTTGCATCAATGGGATCGCAGTCTCGTGGAAGAACTTTGAAAATTCCGCCTCTTTGCCCGGACGAACTGTGACTTGGAAAATGCGCATGATCATTGAACCGCCCTCCTGTGCTGTACATCAAGATGAGTTTTCGTTTCGCGAGCATTCTAACACATGATATCGCGACCAATTTCGTAAGGGCACCAGCTGTCAATTTCTTCCCCTTTCCCAGAACCGTTAGAAGGACAAGGGTTCACCACCAGTCAGGCCTAGACGGCGCGTGTTTTCGTCTTCCTCTTGCCTTCCCTATTAATTCAAGCCATCCCGCGCGCATGACCTACGACACGATCATCCTTGGCGCCGGCGCAGCCGGTATGATGTGCGCGGCACATTGCGGCGGGCGCGTTCTGGTGATCGACCACGCGAAGGCTCCGGGTGAGAAAATCCGCATCTCGGGCGGTGGGCGCTGCAACTTCACCAATATGTACGCAGGACCGGGAAACTTCCTGTCGCAGAATCCGCATTTCTGCAAATCCGCGTTGGCGCGGTACACGCAGTGGGATTTCGTTGATCTGGTCGGCCGACATGACATCGCATGGCATGAAAAAACGCTGGGGCAACTGTTCTGCGATGGATCATCAAAACAAATCATCCAGATGCTGCTGGACGAAATGGGGCGTGCTGGTGCCGAGCTGTGGGTTCGAACCGAAGTGAAAGATCTGCGCAAGACCGACAGCGGTTTTATTCTGGACGTAGAACGAGAAGGCCAGCGGCACGGTCTGAGCTGCACCAATCTGGTCCTCGCCACTGGCGGCAAGTCGATCCCCAAGATGGGCGCGACTGGGATGGCCTATGACATCGCGCGGCAATTCGGGCTGGGGATAACAGAAACGCGGGCGGCACTCGTTCCGTTCACGTTCTCGGACGGTCGGTTCAAAGACCTGTCTGGCGTATCCTTGCCTGCGCGGCTGTCGAATGACCGGACCAGCTTTGACGAGGCCCTGTTGTTCACCCATCGCGGGCTTAGCGGACCATCGGTTCTGCAATTGTCTTCCTATTGGCGCGAAGGCGAGGCGATCCGCGTAAACCTGATCCCGGATCTGCCGCTGTTTGATTTGCTGCGGGATCAGCGGCAAAGCAGCGGACGCAAGGCGCTGACCACGGAACTCGCGCGCCACCTGCCCGGGCGTCTGGTCGAGTACCTGAGCCATCATATCCCCATGCCAGGCAATCTAGCCGATCAGTCGGACGCCGCGCTGTCCGAACTGGTCGCAGCACTGTCCGACTGGCAGCTTACCCCCTCGGGCACCGAAGGGTATCGTACAGCCGAGGTGACGCTGGGTGGGATCGACACTGATAGCCTGTCGTCAAAAACGATGGAGGCCAGGGATGTCCCCGGCCTCTATACGATTGGCGAAGCAGTGGATGTCACCGGCTGGCTAGGCGGTTACAACTTCCAATGGGCGTGGTCCTCGGGCCACGCCGCAGGAATTGCAATCGCCGGGCAGAGTTAGCCGACGACGTTGTAGCCACGTCCGCGCATGCAGTTGCGCACGATTACTTCTTTGTTCTGGTTTTTGTTGATCACGTCAGCGCCGGCGCCAACAAGCGCACCGGCAACTGCCGCACGGCCCAGATTGTCGCTGCTGTCCTGAACAATCCCGGTTACAGCCGCCGCACCTGCCGCGCCTATCGCTGCATTTCCTGCGGTAGAGCCATCAACGCTGGCTTGTGATGCCGCCAGTTGTTGGCACTGCTGAAGGTCTACGTTGTAGTTCGGGCCGATCGGGCCGTCGACGATTGGTTGATAATTGGCACCTGTGTTGGTGCAGGCACCGGCAACGAGAATGGCAGGCAGGATCAGAGAAAACTTACGAAATGGCATAGTCATAACCTCGTGTTGAATTTGCAGGCAAGCAAAACCAATAATGATGGCGCGTCAAGCTGATAGCATCGCAGCTTGGCCCAACCGGCGGTCTATTGCAAATGGCTATTCCGGAAGCCGTTGCCTGACTTCCGCTACAAAGTCCTCTCCGCGCTGCTCGAAATTGTCATATTGATCGAAACTGGCCGCGGCTGGCGCAAGCAGGACTGTCTCGCCGGGTTGGGCATCCTTCATGGCTTGCTCAACAGCCTCGGACATGGTGGTGCAAACCAGCGCATCGGCCTTAAGTTGCATGGCGAAATTCGCGGCCTCGCGACCAATGACATATGCCTTGACCACCTGGTCAGCGGCTGCGTTCAGAGCGGCGACACCGCCTTCCTTCTCAAGCCCCCCACAGACCCAGCGGACCTTCCTGAAGGCGCTCAACGCCTTGAGAGCGCTGTCCACATTGGTGGCTTTTGAGTCATTCACATAAGTAATACCGCCTACCTCGGCGATGATCTGACTGCGATGCGGCAGGCCCGGATAGCTGTGCAGCGCGTCTTCGATCACGCGCGGTGCCAGTCCCAGCACGCGACAAGCGGCATAAGCCGAACAGGCGTTTTGGTGGTTATGCGCGCCGGGAAGGCCCGTGATTCCGCGCAGGTCAATCGAACCCGCTTGCCGTCCCTTGCGGTATTCCGACAGGAACCCTTTGCGGGCAAACACCTGCCATCCGGGTCCCGTCAGTTTGCGCGCAACAGACACGCGGATGACCCTATCATCAGCGCGGCCCTCTGCCAGTTGACCGGCCAAAAACGCGCCCTCTTTCTCGTCAATGCCAATCACGGCGCGGTCCGGGCCACCTTCAGCGAACAACCGACGCTTGGCGGCAAAATAGCCCCCCATCCCGCCGTGGCGGTCAAGATGGTCGGGCGACAGGTTGGTGAAAACGGCCACGTCCGGGGTCAGGGCACGGGCCAGTTCTGTTTGATAGCTGGACAGCTCCAGCACAACGACCGAACCGTCACCACCCGGATCAATATCCAGCACACCACGCCCGATATTACCCGCCAGCTGTACCTCGCGCCCGGCTTCGGTCAGGATATGGTGGATCAAAGCCGCGGTGGTCGATTTCCCGTTCGACCCGGTCACCGCGATCACACGCGGCGGAGAGTCATAATTGTTCCACTCAGGCCCTGCAAAGGATCGAAAAAACAGCCCGATGTCGTTATCGACCGGGACACCGGCCTCAAGCGCCGCAGCCACAATTGGATTGGGGTCAGGATAGAGATGAGGAATACCGGGCGAAACGATCAGCGTGGCGATATCGTCAAACGCTCCATGACGGCGCAGATCGGCACAGACGAACCCTTCAGCCTCGGCCACTTCCCGGGCGGCAGGGTTGTCATCCCAACACACAGGCTCAGCTTTACCTGCCTGCAGGGCACGCGCCGTGGCCAGCCCCGACCGGCCAAGCCCCAGAACCGCAACCTTCTGCCCTGAAAACCCTTTGACCGGGATCATACTGCCCACCTTCGTATAGCTTTGAATTGGCCGCCACACTGCACCGAAGAAATCACCGATGGCAAGGGTGGCAAAAGGCTCGCGCGTCAGCGCGAGCCGGGCCCAACAGGTGACAGGTGGACCGCAGGTCCGCCGAACCTGACGGGAGCGTTACCGGACTTTCAGCGTTGCCAGACCGATCATTGCCAGGATTAGCGAGATGATCCAGAACCGGATCACGATCGTCGGTTCTGCCCAGCCCTTTTTCTCATAGTGGTGATGGATCGGCGCCATCAGGAATACCCGGCGTCCAGTACGTTTGAAATACAGCACCTGGATGATCACGCTCAGCGCTTCGACCACGAACAAACCACCTACGATCGCCAGTACCAGCTCGTGTTTGGTGGCTACCGCGATGGCACCCAATGCACCTCCCAGCGCCAGCGATCCGGTGTCGCCCATGAACACCGCAGCTGGTGGCGCGTTGTACCAAAGGAAGCCAAGACCAGCACCGAACAGGGCCGAAGTAAAGACGAAAATCTCACCTGTTCCGGGCACGTAATGGACATCCAGATATTCGGTAAAGTCGACCCGCCCAACGGCATAGGCAATCACTCCCAGCGTCGAAGCCGCGATCATCGCCGGCATGATGGCCAGACCATCCAGACCATCGGTCAGGTTCACAGCGTTGGCCGCTCCTACGATCACGACGATCGAGAAGGGTATGTAGAACATGCCCAGATTGATAAGTGTATCCTTGAAAATGGGCAGCGCCAGCTGGTTCTGCAGGGCCTCGGGATGGTGCAGCGTGGCCCAGGCCGAGGCCAGAACTGCGATGATAACCCCCAGTGCCATACGCATTTTACCCGAAACGCCCTTGGTGTTCTGTTTCGACACCTTCGCATAGTCATCAGCAAACCCGATCGCCGCATAGGCCAGCGTTACAAACAGAACCATCCAGACATAGGGATTGTCCCACCGTGCCCAGATCAATGTCGATGTCATCAGCGCGCCCACGATCAGCAGCCCGCCCATCGTCGGTGTGCCCGCCTTCGAAAAATGCCCTTCGGGCCCATCATCCCGGATCGGCTGGCCCTTGCCCTGCTTTTTGCGCAGCACGTTGATCAGCGGTTTGCCAAAGAGAAAACCGAAAATCAGCGCGGTCAAAAAGGCGCCGCCTGCGCGGAACGTGATATAGCGGAAGAGGTTGAAAAAATCTCCTCCGTCCGACAGGGCGGTCAACCAATAGAGCATTTCAAAACCTTTCTCACACTGAGGTGGCGGGCGCGATCATCAAGCAAGCGCGCCCCCTTGCCCCATTTTACGCAAACCGTCAACAATCTGCGCCAATGCCATGCTCAGCGATCCCTTGGCCAACACAGTGTCACCGGCCTGAACAAGCTCGGGCAGTTGAACCGCCATCTCGGTGCTGGTCTCGAACCAAAGCCCGCGTTTATCCGCCGGAAGTGCATCGTGCAGCGCCTTCATCAGCGGGCCGACGCAATGCACTTTGTCCACGCGCTGCATAGCCGAAACATCCGCCATCGCCGCATGCATAGCAGTTTCCTTCGGCCCCAACTCCTTCATATCCCCAAGAAAAGCGATACGACGATGCCCTTGCGCCGCGGCCAAAACATCCAGTGCGGCCTCCATCGACGTCGGGTTAGCGTTATAGCTGTCATCCAGCAGTTCGATCCGGCCACCGTCGGTCAACGCGATCTGTTCGCGCACCCCGCGCCCCTTGACCGGCGACCATCCGCCGAGACCTGCAATCGCCTGATCCAGATCGACGCCCAATTCGACACAGGCAGCCAATGCCCCCAGGGCGTTCATGGCGAAATGCGTGCCCGCTGATTGTACGTCAAACGCAAACGTCCGTCCTGCGACTGTTGCCTTTGCATGAACCGAGTCAGCCTTTTGGGTTACATCGGTCAATGTGTAGTCGGTGCCATTGCGGCCGAAATCTACCGTTTTCGCGCCCAAATCCCGCGCACAGTCGCGCAGGATGTCCGCATGCTCGATATCTGCGTTCAGGATGGCCCCGCCGCCCTCCGTCAGGCCGTCAAAAATCGCGGCCTTTTCATGCGCAATACCGGCCACCGAGTCAAACGCTTCTAGGTGCACTGCCGCCACTGTCGTGACCAGCGCCACATGCGGGCGGGCTTGCTGCGCCAGCGGAGAGATCTCTCCGGGATGGCTCATACCAACCTCGATCACAGCGAATTCTGTGTCACGCGGCATCCGCGCCAAGGTAAGCGGCACGCCCCAGTGATTGTTGTAGCTGGCAACGCTGGCATGAGTTTTTCCCTGCGTTTCCAAAATGGTGGCCAGCATTTCCTTCGTCGATGTCTTGCCGACGCTTCCGGTCACCCCGAGCACCCGCGCGTCGCAGCGGTCACGACCCGCGCACCCCAGCGCCTCAAGCCCCAACTGCACGTTTTTGACGATCAACAAGGGCGCATCTTCGGGTACGCCCTCGGGAATACGCGACACCAAGGCTGCCCCAGCGCCTTTTTCCAAAGCCTGTGCCACAAATTCATGCCCGTCCCGCGCGGCTGTGAGTGCGACGAAAAGATCGCCAGGTTGGATGGTGCGCGTGTCGATTGACACACCATTGACCGCCCAATCCGAAGTGACGCGTCCACCGGTTGCCTCGGCGGCCTCGGCTGCAGTCCACAATGTCATGCCACCCTCCCGTCCAGTGCGGCCACACTGATGCTGGCCTGTTCGACATCATCAAAAGGCAAAACCTGATCACCAACGATCTGGCCGGTTTCATGCCCCTTGCCCGCAATCAAAAGCGCGTCGCCGGGTTGCAGCGCGTCTATCCCGCGCAAGATGGCCTCGGCCCGATCGCCGACCTCGGTGGCCTTTGGTGCCCCATCCATCACGGCCGCGCGTATGGTGGCCGGATCTTCGCTGCGCGGGTTGTCGTCGGTGACGAAAACCACATCTGCGTGGTTGGCGGCGGCTTGCCCCATCAGCGGGCGCTTGGTCGCGTCGCGATCACCGCCCGCGCCGACAATGGCGATCAGACGGCCCATCACATGCGGGCGCAGTGCCTTGAGTGCGGTCGCCACTGCGTCAGGTGTATGAGCGTAATCCACAAACACCGCTGCCCCATTCTCTCGCGTCGCGGCCAGCTGCATGCGTCCACGAACCGTCGTGAGATGCGGCAGGGTTTCGAACACGTGTTCAGGCTCTTCCCCTGCAGCAATAACCAGACCGCAGGCCAACAAGATATTTTCGGCCTGAAAACCGCCGATCAGATTCAAACGGGTTTGGAAGATCTTGCCCTGCCAAGAAAACCGCAGGTCCTGACCTGTTGCGTCAAACCGCTGATTCATCAGGCACAGGTCTGCTTCCCCAAGCCCAACGGTCAAAACCTTCTGCCCCCGGTCTTTGGCAATTCGGAGGACCTGAGCGCCCTTGGGATCGCTCATGTTGACGACAACAGTGCCGTCTTGCGGCAGGACCCGATCAAACAGACCTGCCTTAGCGTTGAAATACGCCTCAAACGTTTCGTGGTAGTCCAGATGGTCCTGAGTGAAGTTCGAAAACCCCGCCGCAGCCAACTGTACCCCGTCCAAGCGGCGTTGTTCCAACCCGTGCGAGGATGCCTCCATCGCAGCATGAGTCACTCCGTTCTCCGCAGCCTCGGACAGGCAACGATGCAAAGTGATTGGTTCGGGCGTTGTATGGGCTAGTGGTGCGGTCCACGCCCCCTCGACCCCTGTGGTCCCGAGGTTCACCGCGGCGTGACCAAGTTCGGTCCAGATCTGGCGCACAAATGTCGCGACCGAGGTTTTGCCATTGGTGCCAGTAACCGCAACGATGGTCTGCGGTTGCGCTCCGAACCACAGCGCGGCGCACCCGGCCAGCGCCTGACGCGGGTCCTCGAGCACGATCAGCGCCGCATCTGATGCGGCCAGTTCCTCGGCAGCGATCTCTGCCCCTTCAGCATCCGTCAGGATGGCTGCGGCGCCCATACGCAAAGCGTATTGAATGAACTCACCGCCATGAACACGTGTACCGGGAAGTGCCGCAAAGAGGAAACCGTCTTTGACTTCGCGACTGTCGACCGCCAGCCCTGTGATATCAGGATTGGCGCCGCCTCGGGCGGTCAGGGCCAGTTGGCTGAGTTTCTTTGTCCTTGCGCCCATGACCCACCTCGTTTGGACAGCCTAATTTGAGGTCAGCGTTATAGCAGCGCCGGCCTCAGGCTCAACCCGAGGACGCAGGCCCAGCAAAGGTGCGATGCGCCCGATCAATTCTGCGGCCACAGGAACCGCTGTCCAACCTGCCGTACGGCGCTTTTCGCCATAGGCAAGGATGGATGGTTCGTCCAACGTTACAATCAGGACATATTTTGGGTCATAGGCGGGAAAGAACGTCGCGAAGGTCGCAATCACCTTGTCGTCGTAATAACCGCCGCGCGGCTTGGGTTTATCCGCGGTGCCGGTCTTACCGGCCACATCATAGCCTGCCACATCGCCAAAACTGGCGGTGCCATCTGTCACCACCCGGCGCAACATCTTCTGCGCCTGGTTTGCCGCGTTGTCAGACATCACCCGAGGACCGTATTGCGGCCCATTTTTGCGCAGAATCGTCGGGCTTACATAGTGCCCGCCATTGGCAATCGCCGCGTACCCCGCCGCTAGGTGCATGGGGCTGGTCGACAGACCATGACCGTATGAGATGGTCACCGTGCTCAGTTCGCCCCATTTTTTGGGCTTCAACGGCTCACCGCCCTTGGCCTCGACGATTTCGAACGGGGTGGGATCGAACATACCAAGCGATTCCAGGAAATCCTGCTGCCGTTGCGCGCCGATCTGCAACGCCAGCCGCCCGGTGCCCCGGTTCGAGCTGTGGACGATCACATCCGCGACGCTGATTTTGCCGTAATTCTTGCCGTTGAACTCACCAATCGGGAAACGGCCGATCCTCATCGGACCTGAGGTATCGATGATCGTATTCGAGTTCACCAAACCCAGCTGAACCGCCTGCGCGGCGGTGAATATCTTAAACACAGATCCCAGTTCATAAACGCCCTGAACATAGCGATTGAATAGTGGGCTGTCTGAGGGATCGAACCCCGAGGTCGGCGGGCGCGGGCGATCATTGGGATCGAAGGACGGCAATGAGGCCGCCGATATCACCTCGCCCGTATGCGCGTTCATCAGAACCGCCGACGCCCCCTTGGCGTTCATAATCTTCATGCCGCCAAACAGCACCTGCTCAACCGCGGCCTGAACGGTCAGGTCCAGCGAGAGCTGCAGCGGCTTAGTCCCATTCGCGGGATCACGCAAGTAGTCGTCGAATTGCTTTTCAACACCGGCCACACCGATCACTTCGGCAGCACTGACGCCTTCGCGCCCAAAGCTTGACCCGCCTAGGATATGCGCCGCCAGACGGCCATTCGGGTACAACCGCATCTCACGCGGGCCGAACAGAATGCCTGGGTCACCGATATCGTGCACGGCTTGTTTCTGTTCGGGCGAGATACGCTTTTTGATCCACAGGAATTTGCGATTCCCGGTGAAATCCTTGACCAGGCGTTCTTTTTCCAGATCAGGGAAGATCGCGACAAGCTGATCAGCGGCAGCAATCGGGTCGATCATCAACGGCGGCTGCGCATATACCGAATAAGTGTCCAGATTGGTCGCAAGAATGCGCCCTTCCCGGTCGACGATATTGGCCCGCTGCATCGCAATGGCTGCACCAGGGGCCGAGGCCACGGGTTCTTGCGCTTCGGAGGTGGCCAACATGCCCATCCTGACGCCCACGACCGAAAAGGCGCAGAAAAAGAACAGACCCAGCACCAGCAAGCGGCCCTCAGCGCGGGTGCGGCTGCGGTCTTTCATGTCTTCGTGACGCTTGCGGATGTTTTCGCGCTCGATGGCTTTGGGATTCTCGCCCCGCGAGCGCGCATCAAGGATTCGGGCCAGAGGGCGCAGCGGCGTTCGGGTCATGGGATTTGCACCTCACCCAACGCTTGAATGTTTGTGATGGCCTGCAGCTCGATCGGGTCGACGATCGGCAGGTCAGGATCTTCCGCATAGGCAATCTGATCGGCGCGACCGAATTGCTCGGCCCGCAGGGGCAAAAGGCCCAACCGTTCAAAGTTTAGATCTGCAAGCTCACGCAACCTATCGGGGCGGTTCAGATAAGCCCATTCGGCGTTCAAAACCGCCAATTTCACCTGCGCCATACCAATTTCGCGCTGCAGCTTCTGCGTTTCCTTCACCACCTGCTGCGTGCGATAGTTTTCCTGATACGCCCACAGCGCCAGTCCAAACACGGACAGAGCAGTCAACACATACAAAACACTCTTCATTTTGCTCTTCCCCCTAGTTGCGGCATGCCAACAGCGCGGGCGTCAATTTCCCCCGACGGCGCATCCGTTCGAATTGCAACACGCAGCTTTGCCGAGCGCGAACGCGGATTTTCCTGCAGCTCCTGATCATCCGGTCCCACGGCCTTACGAGTCTTAAGCGTGAACTGCGGCAACTCCTGCTCAATCTCGGGCGCATACCGATTGGCCCGGCCCGTCTTGCCCGCACGGGACTGAAAGAACCGTTTGACCATCCGGTCTTCGATGGAATGAAACGTTACGACTGCCAGTTGCCCGCCCGGCTTCAACGCACGTTCCGCAGCCATAAGACCCTGATACAGCTCTTCATATTCAGCATTCACTGCGATCCGCAGGCCCTGAAAACTGCGCGTTGCAGGGTGGGACTGCCCCGGCTTGGGACGCGGCAAACAGGATTCGATGATCTGAACCAGGCGCAGAGTTGTTGTTATCGGCTCTTCCGCACGCGCTTTGGCGATGGCCTTGGCAATGCGGCGGCTGGCACGCTCTTCGCCATAATGATACAGGATATCAGCTAGTTGTTCCTCGGTCGCAGTATTGACCAAATCTGCCGCGCTTTCGCCCTCTTGACTCATACGCATGTCGAGCGGGCCGTCCTTCATGAAAGAAAATCCGCGTTCCGCCAGGTCGAGCTGCATCGACGACACACCCAGATCCAGAACGACACCATCCAGATCCTGTGCGTATTCGTCCATGCGCGAGAATACACCCGGCTGCATCACAAGCCGGTCGCCATAATCTCCGACCCAATCCGCCGCCATTTCAAACGCCAACGGATCACGGTCCACGCCGATGACCTTATCTGCCCCGGCGTCCAGCAGGCCCTTTGTATATCCGCCTGCGCCAAACGTTCCATCCAGCCAGACGCCCGACACGGGCGCAACAGCAGCCAGCAATGGACGCAGCAGAACGGGAATATGAGGTTTTTCGGAAGGGGTGTTAGCGCCGGCCATGCCGTTACGCATCCCCGGTGCCGTCAAGGAACTCCAAAGGATCAAAGTCCTCGGGCTGTTCGTCCAACCACTCTTCGGCCGCAGCCAATTCTTCGGAATCGTAAGTTTCCGGCTTCCAAATCTGGAACGTGTCACCCGCGGCGATAAAGAATGCCTCACCTTCAAGATTGATCTTATTGCGCAGCTTAGCCGGCAGCACCAGACGGCCGGTTTCATCCACTGTGGTCGGGAAGGATTGACCGTGGAACATGCGCTGCAACATCTTCCGCTGCATCGACCCGCGCGGCAGCGCGTCGATCTTGGCATCGACCTCTTCGATCGCCTGCATAGTATAGCATTCCAGGAATTTGCGACGGTGGTCGCCGTAGACAATTACAAGCTCAGGAGTGTCGCCGGGCTGCCAGTTCGGGTCAGAGGATTCAAGCACACGGCGAAACGAGGCCGGGATCGACACCCTGCCCTTCGTATCCACCTTGTGGTGGCTTTCACCTCTAAACCTGCGCGCCAAGACGACTGTCCCTTCCGCTTGCGCCCCACTTAAAATTCACTCCCCCAGATGAAAAACGGCGGGTTGATCTGCTGCCACTGATCAACCCGCCGCATTGACCCGCTGTGCGGGATGTCCAGCTGCGCGCGCCACCTGGGGGGATGTCTGCTCGCCCGCGCGCCGGATCTCTTGATTGATGAAAGCGAGATGCCTGTATGAAACCTGTTTTTATTGGTTCGGGGTCGTTTGGCGCCCCATGTGCCTCGTCCTCATCGGATGAACTAGGGATGGCATGGGAATTCATGGAAATCAACAGAAAATTTGCCGACCTTATGTTCAGAATCACAGTTTAGCCAACGCAATTGGGAAAGAAAACCACCCCACAGACACCAATTGTAGATAGCTTGCGTTAGTATAGTACTAAATAGGCCAGTTTTGGAGCCGCCCCGGATATTCCCATAATTTCCCAGAAAATTCTTCACGGGGTGATGATTTATGATGAACGCAGCAAAAATGGGCCACTTGATTAGCGAATCACTCCAATATTAGACCTCAACCACATGTGGATTCTGCGCCGCTCCAGCTGACGCCCATGAATTCCCACGAACCGAAATCATCATGTCAGCCGCCGCGCGTCTGGCCCATCCAATACACAAAGCGCACAAGAATTGACAAACTCCGCTCAAAAGACGCGCAAACACGAAAATCCAGGAAATCTTGTTGAAACCTTCCCTTGGGGAAACATCAGCTGAAGGCCTTATTTTACTGGTCCTGCCCAACCCTCATCGACAACCATTTGATATCTATGCATTTGCTGCATAGCAGCATTGACGTTGTCGGGTATTGTGCAATTGCAGCATTCGCTTATTTTCAGTCTCAAGCAAGCGCCGGACAACACCGGCAACACCGAATACATCGAGTAAAGCAAATGGCTGCAGCAACACATAACACCGCGCTCAAAGGCGCACCGGCAACTAGCCTGGCTTTGCTGTTCAAGGCGGCAAAGACCCGATTCATCCAATATCGCGTCTATCGCCAGACAGTTCACGAACTGTCTGACCTGTCGAACCGCGAACTGGCTGATCTGGGGCTTCACCGCTCAATGATCCGCCGCCTGGCCCAGCAAGCGGCCGAAGAACACGTCGCACGTTAAGCGACACAGAAACATCGAGATCAGGTCCTTCCTCCTCCCTTTTGGACCTGTATTTCAGCGGCGGCATCTCTCCTCCTCCCTGATGTCGCCGCCCTTAATACCGGCCTTGAACGCCGGAACGTGACACACCGGGTACTCCTCCTCCCTTTCCCGGTGTTGAAAGCGCGCGGCGACGTCTCTCCTCCTCCCTGACGTCGCCGCGTCTTCCTCATACCGGGATCAAACCCGGGTTCGGATACATCGGGGCTCTCCTCCTCCCTGCCCTGATGTTGAAAAGAACGGCGGTTCCCTCTCCTCCTCCCTGGGAACCGCCGTTTTTGTTTTTCGCACCGAGATGTAAACTGAAGCCCTGACCAGAATTTCAGGAGCTTCCGATGGCCGCATATTTCATCGCCCAGATTTCCATTCACGACCCTGACGGGTACCAGAAATACCTTGAAGGTTTCATGCCGATCTTTGACCGGCACGGAGGTCGCCTGCTGACGATATCCTCCAAGCCCGTGGAACTAGTCGAGGGCGTATGGCCCGAAGACGGAATTGTGTTAATGGAGTTCCCATCTCTTGCCGCGGCCAAGGCGTGGAAAGACGACCCAGACTATATCAAGCTGGCGGAAATCCGGCACAAAACCGCGACGGCGAACATGGTACTGGTTGAAGGGCTATAGCGTTTAGAACGGGACATCATCCTTGGCGGACAGAAAGCGGGAAACCACTTTTTTCAATCCAGCTTTTTCGAAATCGACCTCAACCTTGTCGCCTTCGATGCCGATCACCGCGCCATAGCCGAATTTCTGATGAAACACGCGCTCACCAAGGGTGAAACTGGCGACCGCAGTCGCGTCAATCACCGTATTGCGGCTTTCGCGGGGTTGGGACGTTCCATACTGCCCTTGCCGAGCCTGCAACCGCCGCCAACCGGGGGAGTTATAGACATTGGCCTCGGCCGCACGGGTTTCGATACCGGCAGTCGGCTGACCACCCCCATACAGCCCCGGCGGTGTCAGAACTTCGACATGATCTTCGGGCAACTCGTCAATGAACCGCGACGGCATCGCGTTTTGCCATTGACCAAACACCCGACGATTGGCCGCAAAGGAAATCGTACAGATCTCTTCCGCGCGTGTGATGCCGACATAGGCCAGTCGCCGCTCCTCTTCGAGGCCCTTGATCCCGGATTCGTCCATCGACCTTTGTGACGGGAACAGCCCGTCTTCCCACCCCGGCAAAAACACGGCCGGAAACTCAAGCCCCTTTGCCGCGTGCAGCGTCATGATGGAAACCTTGGCCCCGTCACCCTCTTGCTCATTGTCCATGACCAGGCTGACATGCTCAAGAAACCCTTGCAGATTCTCAAAGTTGTCCAGCTGGTTGACCAATTCCTTGAGGTTTTCCAACCGACCCGGAGCTTCGGGTGTTTTTTCGTTCTGCCAGTGTGCCGTGTAGCCGGATTCGTCCAATATGATCTGTGCCAGTTCGATATGTGAGACCTCGGGCTCACCAAACCGCATCGGAGCGGAGCCGTCATCAATCACAGAATCATCATCGACTTCGATCCGGGGCCCGCGCGTCATCGCGTTCCAACGCGCCAACCCGTCGATCAACTCGCGTAGTGCTTTGCCGCCTTTGCCTTTGATCAGCCCATTATCGACAGCGATCCGGGCGCCATCGACCAGCGACACGCCATTTTCCCGCGCCGTCATCTGAATCGTCTGCTGCGCCTTGTCACCCAGCCCGCGTTTCGGAGTATTCACGATCCGCTCGAATGCCAGATCGTCACCGGGGCTGACCACCAGCCGGAAATAGGCCATCGCGTCACGGATCTCCATCCGCTCATAGAATCGCGGGCCGCCTATGACCTTGTAGGGCAGGCCGATGGTCAGAAAACGGTCCTCAAACGCGCGCATCTGATGGCTGGCCCGCACCAGAATCGCAATTTCATCCAGATTGAAGGGCCGCACCCCGCGCGTTCCCCCCTGCATCGCGTCGATCTCTTCACCGATCCAGCGGGCCTCTTCCTCGCCATCCCAATGACCGATCAGGCGGACCTTTTCTCCGTCCTGCGCATCGGTCCACAACTCCTTACCCAGCCGACTCTCATTGCCACGGATAACATTGGACGCAGCCGCCAGAATATGTGGGGTTGAACGATAATTTTGTTCCAGCCGGACAACATAAGCCCCGGGAAAATCTTTCTCGAACCGCAGGATGTTGCCCACTTCGGCCCCGCGCCAGCCATAAATTGACTGATCGTCGTCCCCTACGCAACAAATGTTCTTGTGCGCCCCGGCCAGCAGCCGCAGCCACAGGTATTGCGCGACGTTGGTATCCTGGTATTCATCCACAAGGATGTACCGGAACCAGCGCTGGTACTGCTCCAACACATCCTGATGGGTTTGGAAAATCGTGACCATGTGCAACAGCAGATCGCCGAAATCCACTGCGTTCAGCTCGCGCAGCCGGATTTGGTACTGAGCGTAGATCTCAATTCCCTTGTGGTTATAGGCGCCGGAATCGGCAGCAGGCACCTTGTCGGGCGTAAGCGCCCGGTTCTTCCAGTCATCAATGATTCCGGCCAACATGCGCGCAGGCCAGCGTTTGTCATCAATATTGGCCGCCTGAATCAGCTGTTTGAGCAGCCGCAGCTGGTCATCCGTATCTAGAATGGTGAAATTCGATTTCAGATCGACCAGTTCCGCATGCCGTCGCAGCAGCTTGACGCAGATCGAGTGGAATGTGCCCAGCCAAGGCATCCCTTCGGCCGGTTGCCCTAACAAACGGCCCACGCGGTTCTTCATCTCGCGCGCGGCCTTGTTGGTGAAAGTCACCGACAAGATCTCGTTCGGGCGCGCCCGCCCGGTACTAAGCAGATGCGCGATACGCGCGGTCAGTGCCTTGGTTTTGCCCGTACCTGCGCCTGCCAGCATCAGGACAGGCCCGTCCAAACGCTCGACCGCATCGCGCTGCGCGGGGTTCAGCTCGTCCAGATAAGGCATAGGGCGCGCGGCCATGGCGCGTGCGGACAAGGATGCGCCCTCGAAGGCGTCCATTTCGTCGAAACTGCTCATCTTTCTAAACTACGCTGGATGTTGGCCGAGGGAAAGGGTTTGTTCACGCCTTGTTCGCATAGATTTTGTTATTCCGTTACGATCAATTCTAATCAAGCGACTTGGACTGAGAACGATTTCATTAACCATCTGTAAAACACCCGCCGCGATGATCAGTAAATTGCTGTGGGAGCGCGAAGGTATGACTCAGGATAATCGGGGGGCCGTAAATCACCGGCTGAAATGGATCGGTATCAGCATGTTGCTGATTTCTCTGACAATTGGATGCGGCTGGGGAATTTACAAATTGCCTGCGCCGCTGGTCGACAGGATGCTAAAGGTCGACATTCTCAAGCAAGCCGAACTGTGGAAGCGCCGCGTCGTCTTGCATCTGGAGGACCCCGAGAGCGCGCTTAAGACCGGCGTGATTGATGCGCATGACGCAGAATTTCTGGCCGCGATGCCCGAAGCTTCTGATGTTTACCGCTTCAAATTGCTCGACTCGAATGGGCGTATCACCTGGTCGACTCGTCCGACAGAGGTGGGCAGTGTTGAAACCCGTGATTTCTTTCGCAGCGACGTTGCCAGAGGAATGCTTCACTACATTCAGGAAGTTGTTCCCCTGTCCGAGATCGACGGGCTTGATCTGCATACCGACAATATCCTGAACGCAGCGCAACATCATGTCGCCGAAGTCTTTATGCCGGTGGCCAAGAATGGGCGTTTCATCGGCGCAATTGAATTCTTTACTGATATCTCCGACTTGCGCACCACGTTCATCTCGCGGCTTAGGATTTCTTTGACCGTTCTAAGCGGCATCGCCTTGCTTGCGCTTATTGCTGTGTCCTTTGCCAGCTACAGGGCGAACCGCTTGCAATTGCAGGCCCTGCAAAAACAATCCGCCAAAGAACGTGATCTGATGGAAGATCAACTGCGCCTGGCCCGCGAAGTCCGATTACTGGGCGAATTGAACGAGTGGTTGCAATCCAGCAGGTCCTTGGACGAGCTGTTCGATATGGTCTCGCGCTTCATGACCCATATCCTACCCGAGGCTGAGGGCAGCGTTTACGTGTATTCCAACTCGCGCGACGTCCTGGATGGCTGTGCCAGTTGGAATGGCGGGACCCATAAGGCGCACATCCATCCTGAAGGGTGTTGGGGGCTTCGGCGTGGCCGAACCTATGAATACGGCGCGTCCGAGATCGACTTTGTCTGTGAACACGCCGAACCACATGACGGACGGCCCTATTTCTGCTTTCCAATTCTGGCGCATGGAGAGACGGTCGGCCTTCTGCACCTCCGCGCCCTTGAAGGGCCAGATGAGGCGTTTCACACGAGTAAAAAGCTAGCACAGCTCAGCGCTGAACAGATTAGCATGGCGATTGCCAATGTACGGATGCGCGATCAGTTGCACGACCAGTCCGTCCGGGACCCCTTGACCGGGCTGTTCAACCGGCGGCATATGCTTGAAACCCTGCGCAAATCAATCAACCGCAGCCAGCAAACCGGCGCACCGCTCAGCCTGATTGCCGTAGATGTGGATCATTTCAAGAAATTCAACGACACCCATGGGCATGATGCCGGTGACATGGTGTTGCGTGCAGTTGGTGCCGCTTTGGAACAGAGCTGCGACCGGGACGAGGTTGCCTGTCGCATCGGTGGCGAAGAATTCATGCTGATCCTGCCCGACAACACATCTGACGATGCGGTTACGCGTGCCGAACAATTGCGGCAAGCGGTCGAGGCCGTCTCGGTGCGCTACGGTGAGAAATCCCTACCCCGTATCACGATCTCGGTTGGGGTTTCGCATTATCCGGCGCATGGCACCATGCCACAGGATCTGATGCGCGCCGCCGATGATGCGCTATATAAGGCAAAGGATAAAGGTCGCAATCAAGTTCAGGTCGCCGGCAGCGAGGATGACACACGGCAGATTTCAAAGCTCAAAAAGCCAATAAAAGCCGTTAGCGGGCAATCAACGGCTTAAAATCCTTGCCGAATCGCACCTTAGGTCCGATCAATCCCCATGGACCTTCATAGTCGTTTTCCCGGCATCGCCGATCTGAAACACCGCGCCCAGCGCAGGATACCTCACTTTGTATGGGAGTATCTGGACAGCGGAACCGGGGTTGAGGCCACGCTGCGCCGCAATCGCAACGGTTTGGACCGCGTCGGTTTCCTGCCGTCGATCCTGCATGGACCATTGGAATTTGACACTTCGACCGAGTTCCTGGGTCAGACCTACCCATTACCGTTCGGCGTTGCCCCGATCGGTATGGCAGGCCTGATTTGGCCTGATGCCGAAGCTCATCTTGCCCGCGCTGCCGCAAGCGCCGGTCTGCCCTTTACCCTATCCAACGTTGCCTGCCAAAGCCCCGAGGACGTCGCGCCGCATCTGGGTGACAACGCGTGGTTTCAGCTTTATCCGCCAAAGGATCCGGACATTCGCAAGGACTTGCTGGATCGGGTTCGGAACGCTGGTTTTACGACGCTGGTGATGACGGCAGATGTCCCGGTTGCATCCCGGCGCGAGCGCCAAACACGTTCGGGTCTGACCAATCCACCGCGGTTGACGCCACGCCTTCTGGCCCAGATCGCGATGCGGCCGGAATGGGCGCTTGGAATAGCGCGCAGCGGGCCCCCGCGGATGCGGACACTGGACAAGTATACGGACGACTCCAGCAACTTGCCCCCGACGGCCCATGTTGGGTATTTGCTCCGCACGTCTCCGGACATGGACTATGTTCACTGGCTGCGCGATGCTTGGGATGGCCCGCTGATTGTGAAAGGCGTGCAGCGCCCTGAAGATGCCGAGCCATTGCAGCGGGCTGGCGTCGACGCCATCTGGATATCGAATCACGGCGGACGACAATTCGATGGTGCCCCCGCCGGAATCGACGCCTTGCCTGCAATCCGCGCGGCCACAGACCTGCCCCTGATCTTCGACAGTGGTATCGAAGGTGGTCTGGACATCTTGCGTGCCAAGGCCCTTGGGGCCGATTTTGTGATGCTGGGCCGTGGCTTCATGTATGGGCTGGCCGCCCTCGGTGCCAAAGGCCCTGCCCATGTCATCGACATTTTGCGGCAAGATATGCACGCGAATATGGGTCAAATGGGGGCTGAGTCGCTGAATCACCTGCCCCCAGTCGTGCCGCTTGCCGATGCTGCGGTGCAGCGTTATTAGATAAATAGCGCTAATAGGGGGCGTTTGCGAGCGTTAACATGCCGGTTCTACCCAGAACGACTGATATACGTGCGCGTATTGTCCGCCTATCAACACGGCCAAACAAGTAGGACCGGGACTCGACATGACTGAATTCACCAAGATCCTGATCGCCAACCGAGGCGAGATTGCCATTCGCGTTATGCGCGCCGCCAATGAGATGGGCAAACGCACCGTTGCCGTCTTTGCCGAAGAGGACAAGCTGGGCTTGCATCGGTTCAAAGCGGACGAAGCCTATCGCATTGGCGAAGGGATGGGGCCTGTTGCGGCCTACCTGAGCATCGATGAGATCATCCGCGTCGCTAAAGAATGTGGGGCAGATGCGATCCATCCCGGCTATGGCCTGCTGTCCGAGAACCCGGACTTTGTCGATGCCTGCGTGCAGAACGGCATCACCTTTATCGGCCCGAAGGCGGAAACCATGCGTGCCTTGGGTGACAAGGCCAGCGCGCGCCGCGTGGCCGTCGCGGCGGGTGTGCCTGTGATTCCGGCGACTGAGGTTCTGGGCGATGACATGGATGCGATCCGGGCCGAGGCAAAAGAAATCGGTTATCCCCTGATGCTCAAGGCGTCGTGGGGCGGTGGCGGGCGCGGTATGCGCCCGATCCTGTCCGAGGATGAACTGGAAGAGATGGTTCTGGAAGGCCGTCGCGAGGCCGAGGCCGCGTTCGGCAATGGCGAGGGTTATCTGGAAAAGATGATCATCCGCGCCCGCCATGTCGAGGTGCAGATTCTGGGCGACAAGCATGGTGAGATCTATCACCTGTATGAACGCGACTGCTCGGTCCAGAGACGGAACCAGAAGGTGGTCGAGCGCGCCCCCGCCCCATATCTGTCCGAAGAGCAGCGTGCCGAGATCTGCGAACTGGGTCGCAAGATTTGCGCCCATGTGAATTATGAATGCGCCGGCACTGTTGAATTCCTTATGGATATGGAAACCGGCAAGTTCTACTTCATCGAAGTTAACCCACGTGTTCAGGTGGAACACACCGTCACCGAAGAAGTCACCGGTATCGACATCGTTCAGGCGCAAATCCTGATTGCCGAAGGCAAAACTCTGGCCGAGGCCACCGGCGCAAACAGCCAGTCGGATGTGCACCTGACCGGCCACGCGCTGCAAACCCGGATCACCACCGAGGACCCGCAAAACAACTTCATTCCCGACTACGGTCGTATCACCGCCTATCGCTCGGCCACCGGAATGGGCATCCGTCTGGATGGCGGCACCGCTTATGCGGGGGGTGTGATCACGCGCTATTACGACTCGCTGTTGACCAAAGTGACCGCCAAGGCGCCGACACCCGAGGCTGCGATTGCCCGGATGGACCGCGCCCTGCGCGAGTTCCGCATTCGCGGCGTCAGCACCAATATCGACTTTGTCATCAACCTGCTGAAGCACCCGACTTTCCTGTCGAACGAGTATACGACCAAATTCATCGACACGACGCCGGACTTGTTCTCATTCAAGCGCCGCCGCGACCGGGGCACCAAGGTTTTGACCTATATCGCCGACATTACGGTGAACGGCCATCCCGAAACCAAAGACCGCCCCGAACCACGCGCCGATCTGAAAGACGCAAAGCCCCCGGCACCGAAGTCCGAACCGCAGATGGGCGCACGCAACCTGCTGGAACAAAAAGGCCCGCAAGCCGTTGCTGATTGGATGAAGGCGCAGCGCCAGCTTCTGATTACCGACACCACCATGCGCGACGGCCACCAGTCTTTGCTGGCGACCCGGATGCGGTCGATCGACATGATCAAGGTCGCGCCAACCTATGCAGCTAACCTGCCGCAGTTGTTCTCGGTCGAATGCTGGGGCGGTGCAACTTTCGACGTGGCCTATCGGTTCCTGCAAGAATGCCCTTGGCAGCGTCTGCGCGACCTCCGCGAAGCGATGCCGAACCTGATGACCCAGATGCTGTTGCGCGGTGCGAACGGGGTCGGCTACACCAATTACCCTGACAACGTTGTGCAAGAGTTCGTACGTCAGGCATCGCAGAACATCGATGTGTTCCGTGTGTTCGACTCGTTGAACTGGGTTGAGAATATGCGCGTCGCGATGGACGCCGTGGTTGAGAACGGTAAAATCTGTGAGGGCACCGTCTGTTACACCGGTGACATTCTGGACCCGGATCGCGCCAAGTATGACCTGAAATACTATGTCGGCATGGCGAAAGAACTGCGCGATGCGGGTGCTCATATACTTGGCCTCAAGGACATGGCGGGGCTATTGAAACCAGCCTCGGCGCGCATCTTGATCCGTGCACTGAAGGAGGAGGTGGGGCTACCGATCCACTTCCACACACACGACACAGCCGGCATCGCCAGCGCGACCATCCTGGCCGCATCCGAGGCAGGTGTGGACGCGGTGGATTGCGCGATGGACAGCTTTAGTGGCAACACATCGCAGGCGACGCTGGGCACCGTGGTCGAAGCACTGCGCCATACCGAGCGCGACACCGGGTTGGACATCAAGGCCATCCGTGAGATCAGCGACTATTTCGAAGCGGTTCGCGGCCAGTACGCAGCCTTCGAATCCAGTCTGCAGGCTCCGGCTTCTGAGGTTTACTTGCACGAGATGCCCGGCGGACAGTTCACCAACCTCAAGGCGCAGGCGCGTTCGCTGGGGCTGGAAGAACGTTGGCACGAGGTCGCTCAGATGTATGCTGACGTGAACCGGATGTTCGGTGACATCGTGAAGGTGACACCGTCATCCAAGGTGGTCGGTGACATGGCGCTGATGATGGTCAGCCAGAACATGACCCGTGAACAGGTCGAAGACCCGAATACGGATGTGGCCTTCCCCGACTCGGTGGTCGACATGATGCGCGGCAATCTGGGTCAACCTCCGGGCGGTTTCCCCGACACCATCGTCAAGAAGGTGCTCAAGGATGAAGCCCCCAACACCGATCGCCCCGGCAAAGACGTCCCAGCAGTCGACTTGGAGGCGACCCGTGCCGACCTGTCCAAACAGCTTGAGGGCAAAGAAGTCGATGATGAGGATCTGAACGGCTATCTCATGTATCCCAAGGTGTTCCTTGACTACATGGGGCGTCACCGGGCTTACGGACCTGTACGCACACTTCCCACGCGCACCTTCTTCTATGGCATGGAACCGGGCGAAGAGATCACCGCCGAGATCGACCCCGGCAAAACGCTGGAAATCCGCTGTCAGGCCATCGGTGAGACCGATGAAAAGGGCGAGGTCAAAGTGTTCTTTGAGCTCAACGGCCAACCGCGCGTGATCCGGGTTCCAAACCGTCTGGTGACCTCAACCACGCAGTCTCGCCCTAAGGCCGAGGCAGGCAACCCCAACCACATCGGCGCGCCGATGCCCGGCGTGGTGGCCACCGTTGCCGTGACCGCGGGCCAGGAGGTCAAGGAAGGCGACATGCTGCTGACCATCGAAGCGATGAAGATGGAAACCGGCATCCACGCCGAGCGCGATGCGACGGTCAAGGCCGTGCACGTTCAGCCGGGCAGCCAGATTGACGCAAAGGACCTACTGGTCGAACTGGAATAAACGACCTAACCTTTTCGGGAACAAGGGCCGTTCGGGGAACCGGGCGGCCCTTTTTTGATCCTGAAAGGAGCAGACCATGCTGTCCATCACCCCAGTCTATGCCGCATTGCTGGCACTTCTCTATGTCGCGCTCAGTGTGCGGGTCATCCTGCAGCGCCGCGGCGACAAGATTTCTTACGGCGATGGTGGCAACACCGACATGCTCAAAGTGATGCGCACGCATTCCAACTTTGCCGAATATGCACCGTTTGCCCTGTTGCTGATCGCCATGGTCGAGCTGCAGGGCGCCGGTGGCTGGCTGGTCAATTTGTTGGGCCTTGGCATTCTGGCCGGGCGCGTGCTGCATGCCTATGGGTTCGGCCGCAAACCGCAGATCGTGATTCTGCGCCAGATCGGCATGTTACTGACCTTTGCCGTGATTGTGGTTGCGGCGATTTCCAGCCTTTTGATGGCGCTGTGAACGGGATGGCGGGGATTACCCCGCCAAAACTTGCGTTTCGATTCGAGGGGATTCCGTAAAAATTGATTCGACATCGCCCATTCGATCCTCGCCTTTGCCAGACACCGCTGTAGCCAGCAAAATCATCGCCGCCAGGGCCGCCATCTTCCGATCCTTAGTATACGTCATTTTCGTCACCTCCACCGTTCTTATTCTTGGATGCTCTGGTTCTTGAACGGTTAAGAGGCGCGTTTCCGTCGCAAAGAATTTTCCTCTTTTTTGTTTTTTCCGCTTGAAGCCCTGCGTGGGAATTAATACACCCCTCCTCACTCAACGGCGCGGGCGTAGCTCAGGGGTAGAGCATAACCTTGCCAAGGTTAGGGTCGGGCGTTCGAATCGCCTCGCCCGCTCCATTGAGAGACCGAAAGGTCGAAAATATGTATCTGATGCGGGCGTAGCTCAGGGGTAGAGCATAACCTTGCCAAGGTTAGGGTCGGGCGTTCGAATCGCCTCGCCCGCTCCAGATACAAACCTCTCTGAACATGCTGGTTCTTTGTCTGATGTTGCGGCATTCTCGAATGGCACGCAATCACAACAGAGGTGCGCTGATGCCAGAATACGTTATTCGCGCTTTGACTGAAGACGAAGTTCAAACGGCCGTCGATTGGGCTGGTCGGGAAGGCTGGAACCCGGGGTTACACGACGCGGTCTGCTTTCGCGGTTCCGACCCCGAAGGGTTTAAGGGCGGGTTCCTGGATGGGCAGATGATCGCATCGGCCTCTGCTGTGAATTATGACAATAACTACTCGTTTTTAGGCTTTTATATCGTGCAACCCGAGTATCGCGGATCGGGATATGGGCTGCAGGTTGCCGAGGCGGTAAAGGCGCATTGCCAGCACCGGAACATGGGCATGGACGGGGTCGTCGAACAGCAGGACAATTATCGAAAATTCGGGTTCGAGCTGGCCTATGACAATTATCGTTTTTCGGGTACGGTTGGTGAAATTCTAGACCAGTTGGGCCGCTCCCTTCATGATCAGATCACACCCCTCAGCGCCCTGACGGATGAGCTGAAATCGTATGACCGGGGCTTGTTCCCTGCCCCGCGCGACACGTTTCTGCATGGCTGGCTGAACGCACCTAGTCATATCTCTCGCGTGTTTGAGGAAGACGGTCAGATCAAGGGCTATGCAACGCTGCGCCGGTGTCTGAGTGGGTACAAAGTTGGCCCCCTTTTTGCGGATCGCCCTGAGATCGCACAAGCCCTTTTGGTATCGCTGCTGACGACACTTCCCGCCGATCAGATGGATGCGGAGGTCTTCATCGACATGCCCAACCCCAACGCGCATGCTATGGCAATGGCGCAACAGTTGGGTTTGACCAAAGTCTTCGAAACAGGTCGCATGTATTCCAGCCACGCACCAAATATTGATCTGGACCGGATTTACGGCATCACAACATTCGAACTGGGGTAAATTTACCCCACACTCGACATTCCAAAAGCGCATTTACAAAAAGGAAATCTATAGAATGCCCAGCGATACCCAAAAGCGATTGCTGCTTGAGATGTTTGAGAATCTGCCGGGTGTGGTTTTCATGCTTTTGTTTCGGGCCACGGATGATATGCGATTGGCCGGGTGGATCGGCACGGTTCTGGCCGCCTCGGTTTGCGTTACCTATGTCAGGAAAACGCTGCGTCCACAGCCCATTTTACTTGGTATCAATCTCTTCATGGTGGCGATCACGCCACTGATCGAATGCCTGATCTTGCTTGGCTATCGCGACACGGCGACGATTTTGACCGGGAATATCGCGACCCTCGTTCTTATGAGTGTATTCTTAACGGGTGTCGTTTTAACCTTGTTCAGAACGAACGGATTCCTGAACTATCAGACCAACGAGACAAAACAGAAAAACACGCACTCTGCCGTTTTGCTGATTGTCTGCGCTTTCGGGGTGGTTTGGTCGCAATTGGCCGGAGAAAACTATCTGGTCTCGCTTGGCATTCCGCTGATGGTATTGTTCGGTGTGCATCAGTTGCTCCGGGCAGGAACAACTGATCAGCAGGCGCGCAATGGCGCGATTTTGGCATGTGCCGCGCCACAAGGTTCCGTGTCCGACGCTTCAGCCTGACTCAGAACGCCTTGAAGGTCATGGTGGTCAAAGACCGCTCAATATTCGGGATCACAAGCAGGTTTTCATTGATGAAATGACCGACATCGTCGGTTTCAGGGATGTAGAGCTTGAGCAGCAGGTCATATTCGCCGCTGGTCGAGTAAAGCTCGGAGTGAATCTCGCGTAGCGCGATCTCTTCGGCGACCTTATAGGTGGTGCCGGGTGTGCAGCGGATTTGAATGAAAACGCAGGTGGACATGTTTTGGACCTGTTGATTGAGTTTCCGGCAGGCTGGCATGGCACGTCACCGGGCGCAATCCCCTGCAACAGATTGCAGTGAAAGCAACGCTTGGTCTGGATAAGCCGACCAATCCCCGTCTATAAGCGCGCCTGTAGCAAAAGGAATTCGCCCATGCGCAGCGCAAAGATCAGCCGTCAAACCGCCGAGACCGAGATTTCGGTCGAGGTCAATCTTGACGGAACCGGCACCTATGACAACCAAACCGGTGTTGGGTTCTTCGATCACATGCTGGACCAACTTGCGCGCCATTCGCTGATCGACATGACGATCCGCGCCAAGGGTGATTACCACATCGACGACCACCACACGGTTGAGGATACCGGCATCGCGCTGGGTCAGGCGCTGACGCAGGCGTTGGGCGACAAGAAGGGCATCCGTCGTTACGGCGAGTGCCACCTGCCCATGGATGACGCGCAAGTACGCTGCGCTCTGGACCTGTCCGCGCGTCCATTTCTGATCTGGAACGTGGACCTGCCGACACCCAAGATCGGCAACTTTGACACCGAATTGGTGCGCGAGTTCTTTCAGGCGCTCAGCACCCATGGCGGCATCACGTTGCATATTGACCAATTGCACGGCTTCAACAGCCACCACATCGCCGAGGCCGCGTTTAAGGCCGTCGCGCGTGCGTTGCGTTTGGCGGTCGAAACCGATCCGCGCAAGGCGGACGCGATTCCGTCCACGAAGGGCGCGTTGTAGATGCTGACGGCCATTATCGACTACGAAAGTGGCAATCTGCACTCGGCCGAAAAGGCGTTTCAGCGCATGGCGCGCGAGATGGACGCGGGTGAAGTTGTCGTAACCTCGGACGCGGAGGTGGTTGCCCGCGCGGACCGGCTGGTTCTACCCGGTGACGGCGCTTTTCCCGCCTGCGCGAATGAGCTACGCGGGCACAAAGGCATCTACGACGCGATGGTCGAGGCCGTCGAACAGAAAGGCCGCCCCTTTCTGGGCATCTGCGTCGGCATGCAATTGATGGCCTCCAAGGGTCACGAATATCGCGAGACCGACGGTCTTGGCTGGATTGCAGGTGATGTGGTGCGGATCGAGCCGTCAGATAGTGCGCTGAAAGTACCGCATATGGGCTGGAACGATCTGGTTCTGGAAAACGAGCACCCGGTCTTTGCCGGGGTGCAATCAGGCGATCACACCTATTTCGTGCACTCCTACCATTTCCGTGTCACCGATCCGGCGCAGCGTCTGGCCTTTGTGGATTATGGGCAGGAGGTCACGGCCGTGATCGGCCGCGACACAATGGTTGGGATGCAGTTTCACCCTGAGAAAAGTCAGGATGTGGGCCTGCGGATGATCGGGAACTTCCTGACCTGGACGCCCTGAGCGGTTACTGAACCCGCGTCCAGTCCTGCCCGCGACACACGAGACCGCCTACAGCACAGCCTTTGACGGTCAGCTTGTTCTGGCTGTCCAGCGTCATTTTCGAGCTGTAGGTCTTGTCCCGGTCCGGGGCCCAGATCTTGCCGCCGCTATAGCTGCCGCCGCCATCGGGCACCATATCCCAGATGATCTGCTTGCCGAGGTTTTCATACGCCAGCTGCTCATTACCGTCTTTGTCAAAGGCGGTGTCGATGGTGCCACAAATCGCGCTGCCGCATTCCGAAATCGAAACGTGTAGATACCCACCGGTATCCCCGGGCTGAGTCTTCCAAAGACCGTCAACCGGATCGGCTGCAAAAGCAGCGCTGGCCAATACCGCAAACCCGGCTGCAAGTGTGAATGTTTTCATGATTTCCTCCCTTATTTCTGCTCAGTCTGGCCCGGCTGGGCAATTCCGGCAAGATTGACTTGGCGTCGCGTTGCATCCCCTGCCCCGCATGTGCGATATCCCGCGCGAACAAATCAGATATAGGGCCGCCTGACATGATCCTCTACCCCGCCATCGACCTCAAAGACGGACAGGCCGTACGCCTGCTGCGTGGTGAAATGGATAAGGCAACGGTGTTCAACGAAAACCCGGCGGCACAGGCCCGTGCTTTTGTCGAGGCAGGCTGTGAATGGCTTCACCTCGTCGATCTGAACGGCGCTTTCGCGGGTGAGCCGGTCAACGCCGCCCCGGTTGAAGCGATCCTGAGAGAATGCAACGTGCCCGCGCAGTTGGGCGGTGGCATTCGCGACATGTCCACGATTGAGACATGGATCGACAAAGGTCTGGCGCGCGTGATTCTGGGCACCGTGGCGGTCGAAAACCCCGATCTGGTGCGTGAAGCTGCCAAGGAATTTCCGGGCAAAGTTGCTGTTGGCATCGATGCGCGCGACGGCATGGTGGCCACTAAGGGCTGGGCCGAAGAGACCAACGTGAAGGTCACCGATCTGGCCCGCAGTTTCGAGGACGCAGGCGTTGCGGCCATCATCTATACCGACATTAATCGCGACGGAGCGATGCAGGGGCCGAACATCCGGGCAACGGCAGATTTGGCCCGCGCGGTGTCAATCCCGGTCATCGCCTCGGGTGGGGTCAGTTCGCTGGATGATCTGATCGCCCTGCGTGATTGTGGCGTGGCATTGGACGGCGCGATCTCGGGCCGGGCGCTTTATGATGGCGCGATTGACCTTTCCGAGGCCATTCGCGCCTTAAGCTGATCACTCGGCCGCAACCGAAGTCAGCTTTGCAAGCGCACCGCGCATCTTTTCGATGACAGGTGATTTCTCGACTTCGTCGAGCTCATCCATCGTCTCTTTCGGGTCCTCATAGGCCAGCCAGACCTGCCCGGTCTCGTCTTCGTATGCCTGCACTTTGAGCGGCAGGAAAAGCCCGGCACGTGGATCAATCTGCATCGCGGGTGTACCCAGTGCCGGGTTGCCAAAGATCAGAACCTGATTGGCGGGGATGGTCAGACCGACCTTTTCCGCACCAGCTGCATGATCGACGCGTGCAAAGATGGTCGCGCCCGCATTGCCAACGGCAGCTTCCAGCGCGTCCATCGCCTCTTGCACCGATTTGTTCGTGTTTACCTTGATGATGTCGTCAGCCATGGCAGACATCGCCCCTCCAAAAGTCAAAATTGTTGCCAGTATCAGATTTCGCATATCGGGTTTCCTTCTGTAAATTTCATCCAAATTGTCTCAGCTTTTCGCGAACTTGCAATCACATCTCCGGCATCGGCGAAGCCTTGCCGCGCACCCGAATCTCACAGCTGAGCAACCTGCGCAGACCGTCCCGCATTTGAGAACAATAACCCATTCTGACAGATATTTTACCAAGCTTAGCCCAAACTTGGTCTTATTTCGCCTGTAGCAGTTCGAAAAAGAACTCGAGCAGGGATTCCCACCGTGAGTATTGCGAGCACAGAGTATTCGAACAATTCTTGGTTCAGAATTGCGATCATATTCAGCTTTTGCACCACAGTTTTTGTCAGCGCTTCTCTATTGTTTTTTGTTCAGCCCCTGTTTGCCAAGCTGGTCTTGCCGCAAATTGGTGGCGCTCCTGCGGTTTGGACGACCGCTATGCTGTTCTTTCAGGTGGTTCTGATCGTTGGCTACATTTACGCCCATGTGTTGACGAAATGGATCCCCTTGCGCTGGCAGCTTGTGACTCACCTGGCACTTTGGGCGGCTGCACTGACATACCTGCCCCTCTCAATAAGCGACGGCTGGAGTTATGACGCATCCAGCTCGACCGCGCTGCAAACCCTTAAGTTGTTTGCCCTGGGTGTCGGCCTGCCATTTGCGGTTCTTTCCGCGAATGCGCCATTGCTTCAGGCGTGGTATTCACGGTCCGGTGGGCCTTCGGCAGACGACCCCTATTTCCTATACAGCGCAAGTAACGTCGGTTCCCTGCTGGCTCTTTTGGCTTTTCCTTTGCTGGCAGACCCCCTTCTGGGTGCCAGTGCGACCAGTAATATTTGGTCCATCGGGTTTGTCATCTTCGGTGGGTTAATGGCGATAAGTGGCCTTATTGCGCTGCGCGGATCTAGCAACGTCAATGCCCCAATCGCTACGAGTATCGCGAGTAGCACACCAAAGCTGAAACAGATTGCAATCTGGGTTGTGATCGCCTTTGTACCTTCTTCTCTGATGCTTTCTTTCACCACGAAAGCCAGCACGGATCTAGGCTCAATCCCGCTGATCTGGGTTATACCTCTGGCTACTTACATTCTGACCTTCATTTTC
This sequence comes from Ruegeria sp. YTSA072, assembly GCF_059610285.1. Classification (NCBI taxonomy): domain Bacteria; kingdom Pseudomonadati; phylum Pseudomonadota; class Alphaproteobacteria; order Rhodobacterales; family Roseobacteraceae; genus Ruegeria; species Ruegeria sp. YTSA072. The sequence goes on from NZ_JBXWNI010000002.1 coordinate 72,113, forward strand.
GCCTTTGCGAAATTGAAATGGTTAAGTGTCAAATTCCTGCACATTCCAATGATTTTGGCGCTGGTGACTGGTGTAGTCCTTTTGTCAAATCTTATAGACCATCATAGAACTCCCATCGTGTTTTTGCTGTACGTCCCCGTTCTGTTTGTAATCGCCCTCTATGCACACAGATTGCTATACGAAATGAGACCTGCGGCAGAGCAATTAACAGTGTTTTACATCGCCTTGTCAGTGGGCGGTGCATTCGGCGGATTGTTCAATTCCATTCTCGCCCCGTTGGTGTTTGCCCAGGAAGTCGAGGCGCACCTTACATTTATTTTGGCTGCTGGATTGCTCTTGATCGGAAAAGGCGCTGTTACCCCCAGGAACCTGGCATTTGGTCTGACCGTCAGCTACCCGATCCTTTTTTCCTTCGGTATGATCGATGGAATAGATCCACTTGGACAGGGCGCTTTGCGCGCGGTTGTCGCAACCGCGATGCTGTTGACCGCACTGATCCTTTTCCGCAATCAACCTGCACGTATCATTGCTATTATCGCAGCACTTATGTTGCCGGTTCTTTGGCCGCAAAAGGGCGCGCTGCTTCAGGATCGAAGCTTTTTTGGAACGCATAAAGTTTTTTCGGGGGCAGACCTCAGAATTTATCAAAACGGTACCACTCTGCATGGTTTGCAGTTGGAATCGGAATTTGGAAAAAAACCTACGCCGAAGTCCTATTACTATCCCAAAGGACCAATGGCTCAGGTTATAACGTCTGAATTCGGGCGCCAAGCCGACAGCATCGGTATTGTCGGCCTCGGAGTCGGTGCTCTGTCCTGCTACAAGCTACCATCGCAGGAATGGGCATTCTTTGAGATCGACGCCATGGTGGATAAGGTCGCGCGCGACGCATCCCTTTTCACCTATATCTCAGAATGCGCGCCGAACTCGCCAACGCATCTGGGTGACGCGCGCATCGTTCTGGCTCAGACAGATTATACATTCGATATTCTTGTTCTGGACGCATATAGCTCTGACGCCATCCCTTTGCATCTGACCACAGAAGAAGCTGTACAAATGTACACAGAGCGACTGGCTGACGATGGGGTTTTGGTCTTCCACATCACCAACCGCTACTACGATCTGGTCGGTCCACTTGCGCGGATTGCGAACAAGCTTGGTCTTCACATAGCGCACCAGTTTCATCAGGTCGAACCGGACGGTGACGAATATGGCGCACATAAATCGCACGTTGTGATCGTTAGTCCAGAACAAGCCAGGATCGACAGTTTTGTCCAGAACGGAAAATGGCAGCCCGAGGTTTCGGATGGAGGTGAGCCGTGGACGGACGACAAGGCCAATCTTCTGTCTGCGCTCAAATTGCTAAAGGACAACAAGCAATAGAACCGGCGCAAGATCTTAGCCAATGATTGACCCCGCCATTTTCCGCAACGCGCCCTAACGGTACTGGAAAAGGCGGGGTTTTGCCGATACAGGTGCGCCAACAAAGGACGCCGGTATGCTGAAAACCCGTATCATTCCCTGTCTGGATGTCGCCGATGGCCGTGTTGTCAAAGGTGTCAATTTCGTTGGCCTGCGTGACGCGGGCGATCCTGTAGAGTCGGCCAAAGCCTATGACGCAGCAGGCGCGGATGAGATCTGTTTTCTGGACATTCATGCCACCCATGAAAATCGTGGCACCATGTTCGATGTGGTTCAGCGCACGGCAGAACAATGCTTTGTTCCGCTAACGGTTGGCGGAGGCGTTCGTACCAAAGACGACGTGCGCGCGCTGTTGCTGGCGGGTGCCGACAAGGTCAGCTTCAATTCGGCCGCAGTCGCCAACCCCGATGTCATCGCCGAAGCTGCCGATCAGTTCGGCAGCCAGTGTATTGTCTGCGCCATCGACGCAAAAACAACCAGCCCGGGCAAGTGGGAGATCTTCACCCATGGCGGCCGCAAGCCAACAGGCATCGACGCGGTTGAGTTCGCCAAAACCGTTGTCGCCAAAGGCGCTGGAGAAATCCTGTTGACCTCGATGGACCGCGACGGGACCAAAGCCGGGTTCAACCTGCCCCTGACCCGGGCAATCTCGAACGCTGTGGACGTGCCGGTGATTGCTTCTGGCGGCGTAGGCAACCTGGATCATCTGGTCGAAGGTGTGACAGAAGGCGGGGCCAGTGCCGTGCTGGCCGCCTCGATCTTTCATTTCGGCGAATACACCATTCGCGAAGCCAAGGAACACATGGCAGCGGCTGGTATCCCCGTGAGGTTGACATGAGCATCCTGCACGAACTGGCCGCGACAATTGAGACCCGCAAGGGGGCCGAGCCCGACTCCAGTTGGACGGCAAAGCTACTGGCCAAGGGGCCAGAGAAATGTGCCGAGAAGTTTGGGGAAGAGGCTGTTGAGGCCATCATCGAAGCCGTCAAAGGCGACAAAGACAAGCTGACCGCCGAGGCTGCGGATGTCCTCTATCACCTGTTGGTCATGCTGGCCGCGCGGGACGTGGCGCTGGCTGACGTTTTGACCGAGTTGGCCCGCCGTCAGGGCACAAGCGGCATCGCGGAAAAGGCATCTCGCCCAAAGACCTAAGCGCGGGTTCCGTCCTGCCGCCCTGCCCTGTATAGTCAGGGATCAGTGTGGGACCGACCGAGGAACGCGGGAATGACCAGGGCTCTGGCCAGTGTAATGGCTTTGCTTTCGCTTGTGATGATTACCGCGTGTTCGGCGCCACCGCGCACGACCGGTGATGAAGTTCAAAGACTGGCAACGGAAATCCGCAACCTTGGTCCCGACATCGACCCCGAAGAAGCCGACCGCGCAGCCAGCATCGCCTATTCCTATACCGCGCAGTTGGTTCAGGAATACGAAATTACTGACCCGCCGCTGATCCACAATGCCAAGGTCAACAAGGGTCTACGCCCGCGTGGGCTGTGTTGGCATTGGGCCGAGGATATCGAACGTCGACTGAAGCAAGAGAACTTCCAGACCTTGGAATTGCACCGCGCGATAGCAAATGCGGACAATCAGTTCAGAATCGACCACAGCACGGCCATCATCAGCCGCAAGGGTGAGACGATGTATGACGGCGTGGTGCTGGACCCATGGCGGTACGGCGGTGTTCTGTTCTGGTCGCCCTTGGTGGAAGACACCAAGTATGAGTGGGTGCCGCGCAGCGTTGTTCTGGAAAAGCGCCGCCAGGAACAATACGGGGAATTGCTGCCGTATGTCGGCGGCTAACCTTCACAGTCTGGAAGAAATCACTCCGGTCGCGAATCCACCCATGCGCAGCTCACCAAACAGGCGCTGATATTCGATTTTAGGGCAGCGATTCATCACCACATCCACGCCGCGCGCCTGTGCTTTGGCTGCGGCTTCGGGGTGTTCAACGCCGATCTGCATCCAGATCGTGCGTAGGTCGGGAAAAGAAGACAGTGCTTCATCGACTATTGACGGAACAGCTTCGGAACGGCGAAAGATGTCAACCATATCGACCGGCTGAGTAATCTCGGACAATGACGCGCGAACGGTCTGCCCGAAAAGTACTTTCCCGGCATGACCTGGGTTCACCGGAATCACCGTGTATCCCTTAAGTGAAAGATACCGCGCGACATAATAGCTGGGCCGTACCGGGTTCATCGAAACGCCCACGACAGCAATCACCTTGGTGCGACGCAGGATGTCTTTCAGGAATGGGTCTGGGTAATTCGGCATGCGGGCACCCTAGACTTGGCGCAGCAAAGAAAAAAGCGCTCAGGTCAAACCTGAGCGCCAGTTGTTGGAACGAGGGACAGTGAAATGACCCGCGGCAGTTCCGTTCCGCGGTCACTGTGACATTTAGGCATAAGTTCAGAGAAAAAAAGAGGGGCGTCGCATTTTTTTGATGACAGATCGAAGAAAGCGAGACTTCGCCTAGTCTTGATACAGCACCACAGGCCAGTTTTCCTCGGCCATGTGAATGTACTCTGCACGATCTCCGCGCCAGAGCTGCTCAATCTCAGGCGAGTGGGTCAGGTACAGCCGGCCCTCCACCATGTCCCAAAGCATCGGATCGGTGCTTTTTAAGATACCTTGCGCCATGGCATAGGCGCAGTAGCCCCCGAACTGAGGGGAAAAGGCGCGAGGATTGCTTTCAAACAGATCGCGATTCTCGGCCGAGGCGAAATGCCACTCGGCCCCTTTCCAGATCACAGAATATTCTGGCAATCCCCGGACCGGCGTTTCCTCAAGAAAATAGGAGACCGGGTCGTAGCCGGCCATGACGGCACCGTCCGCCTCATAGAAAACAGGCATGTCCTGTGCATGAGCGGCAGGAAGAAGGGCAACGGCGGCTATCGCGCCAAGTATGAAACGTTTGATTGGCATCACATGCTCAGGATTACAAATTCAGGGTATCAAAATGCAATCTTTTGTCGCGCGAAACACCCCTATTAACGCGGTTGTGAACGCTCGTGTCGCTTTATCCCGCGTCAGTCAAAGATATCCTCGACCACATCCCATGCTTCATCAATGACGCGCGCAAAAATCCCCTTTTTCTTCTTTTTCTTTTTGGACTTGTATGCGGTAGCGGTTTTGTAGCTGTCGCGCTTTGGCTTGTCATTGCTCAGCTTGCGCTTGGGAACCATCTTGAGGTCATGCAAAGGGGCCCCACAGCTAGAGCAGCTGAGTTCGTGGCGTTGCTTCCCTTTCAGAACCAACGCAGCGCGCGTTCCGCAGTAGCAGCAAGTAGCGATTTTGGTCGGGCTGGTAATGGCTCTCTCCTGTCTATCGATGCCTTGAAGCATATAAGGCAATTGCGGCAGCATTTGAGACGTTGAGAGAACCAAACCCACCGGCTGCGTCGATTTTCACCAGTTGATTGACAGTTTCTTTGGTCTTTTGCCTCAGACCCGGCCCTTCGGCCCCCAGCACCAACGCGACAGGTTGATCCAGTTTGCCGCCCAGCGCGATTTCGATCGTGTCCTCCGCCTCGCCATCTAGGCCCAGCACCAAGAATCCCATATTTTTCAATTCGACGATCGCATCGGCCAAGTTGCGCACGCGCAGATATGGCTGACGCTCCAACGCGCCGCTGGCGGTTTTGGCCAGCGCTCCTGTTTCCGGGGCCGAGTGGTGCCGCGTACCGATCACGGCGCTGGCCCCAAGCACTTCGGCCGAGCGAAGAATCGCCCCGACATTGTGCGGGTCAGTCACGCGGTCCAACAAAATGACTCTCGGATGTTCACGCCCGATGCAGTTTTCGGCCAACCCGCCCCAATCCAGCGGCTTGACCTCAAGTGCAGCCCCCTGATGGACTGAACCGGGATCAATGGGCGCGGTGAATTTTCGCGGATCGACCATTTCGGCCTCAATCCCTGCAAATTCAATCGCTTCTGCCAGTTTATCCCGTGCGTTCCGCGTCACAATCAGTTTCAGTTTCTGCCGGTTCGGGTTCATCAAAGCATCCCGAACGGCATGCAAACCGAACAGCCAAACGGTTTCAGACGCCGCAGCTTTGCGCGCCTGTTCCTTTTCAACGACCCACTTGGGTTTCTTCATTTCTTGGGCCTCCGGGCCGGGAATTCGGTTTCCTGCGTCAAAGCCAAATTTTCCTGTTGACGCTTCTTCAAGGCGCTAGTAATCACGCCTCCACGTCAGGTGCAACGCCTGACAGTGGGCGACAGGCCGCAAGGTGTGGCAGGGGACTGTAACTCCCTCGCGGAGACGCACGCCTGGTTCGATTCCAGGGTCGCCCACCACTTTCCAATCACATACAGATCCCTCGATCCAAGCATTTTCGTTTGCACTGGCCTTCGATTGCGAGGCTCTGTTGCAAATTGTTGACATTGGCAGAACGCTACGCAACGGATCAACGGTCTTGTCACTGGAAGTGCAAATCACCTCAGGTTAATCTGATCGCAAACAACGAACAGCCGGATACCCAGCGAAGTCAGGGCTTTGCGGATCAATCCGATGTGGAGAATAAATGCTACAGGCAATACGTGAAGCGCAGGATATTGGCATTCCGTTCGATGATGTTTTCCCCCATCAATACGCGGTCAGATCGGACAGTGTAGCAGCGCCCGAAGGTTGGAATACAGTTGAGTTCGCCCCGTTCAAAATTCATCACAGTCCTCAGCTAAACGTTGCACAACCCGATTGCGCCAACGCCAGCCTACAGCTGTTGATTCTGGGGATCGCGGTCGACACCGGAAAGGTCATAGCAGACGATATACAGGTCGATCTTGGTGCCCGTCCGACTTGGCGCGATCTGGAAAACTGGCTTGAAAACCTGGCCGGGCGCTTTGTCATATTCAGCAGGCTTGGACGCGAGCAAAGGCTGTACTTCGATCCTACCCTGGAATTGTCCTGTTTCTATGATCCAAAGACCGGCCTTATTGGCTCATCACCTTTCATGGCGCTGGACCGATCCATTGAACCAGGTCGGTATATCCGGGTCGAGGACGTCATGTCTGGGGCAACCAACTTTTCACTGGGCATCACTGGTGATCGCGATTTGCGGCTGGCGCGGCCAAATCACGCTCTTACCCTTGACCGGTATCAGCAATACCGCCATTGGCCCCGGTCGGACGCACCGTTTACCGCAGATGTAGATATTGACACTGTTGCATCAGAAATAGTGACGCGTCTCGGGGCGACAGTTGGTGCGCTTGCGGGATCCTTTCGGGCCGCCATTCCGATTACAGGTGGGTATGACAGCCGGGCACTGGTCGCGTCGGCCAAGGAGCACCTTGAACATGTCAGTGCGTTTTATACGCACCGGATTAACTATCTGTCATCGCTGGATTGTCTGCTTGCCCAGAAAATTGGACAGAAGCTTGGTTTTGAGCCCGAACGGATTGATGGCATGAAGCTGGCTGAAGAACATGGCCCGTCGGATGAACTGAGCCTCGAGGAAAAGCTGTTCGGGCTACGTACGGGCGGACATACGTCGACTATGGGGTATCGTGAACTGGCGGCACACGAATTCCTGCCTGATGCCGAGATTTCGATGCGTGGAAATGTCATGGACATGAACCGTGCAAATCAGTGGAAAGGGCAGGATGCGTTTCGATTTCCACATCTGGTGCGGCGCCTGCGCTTAAGAGCGCCTGATGGCATTCCACCCGCTGTCTATTGGCAACGTGAGGTGATGACTTGGCTTGACACACTGCCACCGGAAACGCACTGCTACGCGTTTGACCTATCATTTCTTGAGAACATCCTTCCAAACACAATGGGTGCCGGGCTGAACGGGATGCCGCGTCACTTTACGCTCAATCCGTTCAATGACAGATATCTAATCTCACGCAGTATGAGCATTACTCCTGCCCTGCGCAGGAACGGAGATTTGAACGCGGCGATCTTGCGTCAGTCGGTGCCCGAACTGGCCGAGCTTCCTTACAACCAAGAAATCAAGCGCGACCCCGAGGCGCGCCGCGCCGCCGAAGCCCTGTTTGCAGATTAACCGACGCCTAGTTAGGCAGGCATGGCCATTCACTAACCACCTGCCCGCCTCGGACGGCCAGAATGGTGCAGAACTGATTCAGCACAGCCTCGCTTTGATCAGGGCGCAGCAGTGCGATGTCGCCCGGCGATACATCTGCCGAACGTGGGCCTGTCCACACTTCCTGATTGCTTGAACGGCCAAAGACCGCTGAGTAGCCAAACGCTGCTGGGAAAACCGGCTGGGCAAGGAAGTGGCCGCCATAGATCGCAATATCCGTTTTTTGTCGCGGCAAGAACTCCAGACCCGGCAATGCGTTTCCCTGCATTACTTTCAGAACCGGTGTCGCGATGAACGCGGCTGGGTCAAACGCCTGCGTCGTGGCGTGGTCAAAATCGCCGGGCTTTACCAGGACCGAGCCGAATGCGACCTCATTCGCGGACCCCTCGGCAAGGTAGGATTGAAAGGTCAGGCTGCCGCCTGTGTTTAGGCACAGTTCATCCTCGTCACGCGGCAAAGCGGCGACGGCTGTGTTGAACGCATCTGCACTGGCCCGAACCGCGCGGTTGCGCAGAATACCGGGCAGTTTCGCCAAATGCGCCTCGTACCCCATGACCCCGGCAAGCTGCCCGTATGGGTGCGCCGCAATCTGCTGGGCAAGTTCCGCGACATTCTGAGAATTTAGCCCGCCACGATGCAGGCCGATATCCAGTTCCAAAGACAAACGCAGTGACGTCTGACGATCTGAAGCCAACGCCAGATATTCCCCAAGCCGAGCTGGTGTGTCGATCAACCATTGAACGCGCCTTGCCGCGTCGTGATTGGTGGTCAGAAGCCTTGCAGCCGTACTGACAGGCAAGGGCTTCCCGATCAGATGGTCCGTATCGGGCTCGGCCGTCAAAAGCGCCTGCAACATCGGTTCGGAAAACGTCATCAGGCCAGAGGTCGAGATGCGCTCGCGAATGAAATCCAACAAAGGAAGACAGGGCAGAGACTTGGCGACCAGCCTGCGGGCCAGCCCAGCGTCAGCAACCCTGTTCGCGACAACACAATTGGCGTCCAACAGGTCTAAGTCCACTACGACGACGGGCTTGTCGACCCCGTGTGATCGCAGAGCATTTGACAGAGCTTTCAGGGCTGCTGCGTTCATGGTCGAAACAACCGAGCAAGCGAGGCCGTCAGAAATTTACCCTGTGGATCGAGCTGTTCGCGGAACGCACAAAACTGGTCAAAATCCGGATACATTACGGCTAGGTCTTTGTAAGTCAAATTGTGCATCTTGCCCCAATGAGGGCGGCCCCCTGCTTCGACAAATAGCGGCTCAATAGCTTCGAAATACCGTTTATGGTCCTCGGCCGCGTCTGTGTGAATGGCGACTGATATGCGTGGCCCGCCCTGAAACGGAGACAGACAGGCCGTGTCACCAGCGGTCTGGCGCACCTCGATCGGAAAGTAGATATCCTTATGGTCGCGATGCAGGCGCGTCAGAACCTCTTGCAGAACATCCCCAGCCACATCTGGCGGCAGATGGTATTCCATTTCCTTGAAACGAATATGCCGGTCGCTACACAAAACCCGCCAGCTTTCGCCGACATAATCCTCGTCCGACTGCGCAAGCGTCAGTAGCTTGAGCATCGCACTGCGCAAACCCTCGCTGATCCGCCCCGCGCTGCGTGCAAGTTTCAGTACTTTTACAGCGATCATATCCAAATCGCGCGGTGCCTTGCTTTCGGGGGCATCGATGATGGCGTGACGTAGCTCGACAGTTTTTCCGGTAAACGGGATGCAGAAGAATTCGAAATTCCGGTTCTCCGTCCAATTCTGGTGCATCGTGGCCAGACTTTCCTCGACCGAGGCAAGCTGAACCTGACGACGTAAGTTGTACTTTGGCACGACCGAAATCTGCGCTTCGGTCAGAACGCCTAGCATCCCCAAACTGACCTGTACCATCTCAAGCGGGATATCATCCGTGGTCAGAATATCTCCACTTGCTCCGATCATCCGGGCTGCAGTGATTTCTGCCGCAAGGCACGGCAAGTCCCGCCCGGTCCCATGCGTCGCAGTCGACGCCGCACCCGCCAGCGATTGGGTGTTGATGTCCCCAAGGTTTCGAAATGCCAGTCCTTTGTCCGCCAGCGCCGGTGACAGATCCCGCAACCGCGCATTGGCGTTGACCCACACCCGGTCCTGCCGAGCATCGCCAAGCGTTGGCAGATCCAGATCAGACAAGTCCACGATCCGGTCACCACCGGCTACGATTGGCGTAAAGGAATGCCCCGCGCCCAAGACCCGCAGGCTTTGGGGTCGCGCGATCTCATTTTGCAGTTCAGCAATCGACGTCGGGCGCGCTATTGGCGTATCCGTGCGCTGGTTTCCGGCCCAGTTGGTCCACATGTATTGTCTCCTCCGAGAGAAAGGATTGCAGCACATGCGTCACGAAACAAGTCAGGAAAACAAAAGCTTACCCAACGGGAGCTTTGTCAGGCCGCGGCCTCACGTTGCGCAGTGACTCGGTCGAACCATGCAATGATGCTTTCAGAATCAGGTTCGATCTGTTCAGCAGCACCACCTGTGAACGCGTCGAATTTTTCCTTGTTCAGACCATTCACACCGACAAGGACGGGAACATCCTGCGCCAGTGCTTCGGCGATCACCGGGCGGAATCCGCGCCCGTCAGCCTCGTGCTTGCCGAATTTGTTGATGATCAGCAATTGGGGCGCATCGGCCAGCGAAGACGTCACATATCCTACGGCCTGTTCCAACGCAGCAGGATCCAAACGGCAACCGCGCGACTGCTCGCCAAGGGATTGCGAGATGCGAATGGTCTCTCCCTCGGGCAGAACCCGAACATCCATGTCACATTTGCTGCTATCCGCGCATTCGGTGTTGGTTTGAACCACACCCGCAAGGCTCGCGCCTTTGGCGAGCAGGTGTTCGGCAACCGCACTTAACAGGCGGTCGGTTGCGCCGCGGTCGGTGGTAGTAACATAGGCCAGATGCATCCAAGGACCCCTTAGTACAGATTTGTAACGTTCCAGATAGCACGCAAGGTCCTGCGCGACCACTCTCTTGGATCACGGCAGTGGCGATAATCCGATCACAGGCGCGTGCAAATGAAGCAATGCCATGAAGATCGCAATTGCAACCAGCCAGACCCAAGGGCGCGGCCACGGTTGTGGTACGCGCAGCGATAGGCGGGCCGTGTTGCGGGACAGCCGGATCCATTCTATACCCAATTCGCGTTGTTTCCGGCGGTCGATCAGAACCATGCCGAATGCCGAAAAGCCTGCAAAAAGCCCGAACAGGATCACGTGAGACAGGCTGCCATTGGCCAGCAGATGAGCCCCTGCCCACAGCATCAAAGCCGCAAGAACAGGGTGGCGCGTGGACCGCAGGATGCCCGGTTTTTCGGGATCGAATGTACGATGCCCCATCCCGCCAAATGAGAACGGGTTTTGGATCGATATGCCCGCGACAGCCAGCCAGCACACGATTGGCATCACCAAGAGTGGCGCCCAGCGAAAGATGGTAAGCGGCGGGATGACCTCAACATATGGCGCTTGCGCTGCGGCGACGATCAGCCATGCCAGCACCAGAAAGGAAAGTGCAGAATATGCCGCAAAATATCTCTTGCGCCCTAATGTTTCGATCAGCCGACTGCGAACACCCGGCCTCACCGGGATGGCGTGGCTGAGAAGAAAGGTAATCAGTGCTGCGAGGAAGAAGGCCCAACCGGTCATAGTATTCTCCGAACGTGTTACGCGCGGTCTACGTCCCGAACCCTGTCCGGTCTTTGTCTAAGATCAAGTGCAGGGCAAAAGGGGCGGACGCGCCGCCCCTGCCCCAATTTACAGCCCCAGCGCTTTGCGCCGTTCTTCGGCAAAGCCCTGTACGATACGGTCGGCAACAAGCGCCAGAATCGCCATAGCAGCACCGGCCGAGATGCCCAGACCCACATCCGCTTGCCCCAGTGCAAGATAGATCGACTGCCCCAGACCGGTGGTCCCGATCAGCGCCGCGATCACCAGCATTGCAAAGGCATAAAGGATGGTCTGGTTCAGCCCCAGCAGGATCGTCGGCGCAGCATATGGCGCGCGCACATCCCGCATGATCTGCCACTCGGTCGCACCGCTCGAGATTGCGGCCTCCATCATCTCTTCCGGAGTGTTGACCAGCCCGTGACGCGTGTAGCGGATCATCGGGACGATGGCGTAGGCACAGATCGCCAGAAAGGCCGAGAACTCGCCAATCTGGAACACCATCAGCACCGGGATCAGGAAAACGAACAGCGGGATCGTCTGCAGCATGTCGCAAATTGGACGAACGACCTTCCAGACCGGCGCCCATACCGCGCTGGCCAGTCCGATCAAGCCGCCTGCGACGGCGCAGGAAAACACCGCAGCCCCGCTGAGGTAAAGCGACAGCAACGCGCGCTCCCAAAGACCGGAAACAAGGATGGTGCACAGCAACCCCACCGAAAGCGCCGCCAGACGCCAGCCCCCCGCGACATAGCTGAGCGCAGCCGCCCCGGTCAGGACGAAGGGCCATGGAAGGTTTGCGATGCCGGTTTCCAACATACCGATCAAGATCAGCACGACCAAACCGCCTGTCAGGTGACCGCGCCATGCCATCAGTGCGGCGATGACCGCGCCGACGGCGAAAAGGCCAAAGCTCATCCCAGCCGTCCATTGGAACCCCCATGTGAAGGGCAAAACCGCCTGATCCAGACCGATCCGCAGTGGCAACAGGACATAGAACAATGAGTTGTTCTTGAGCGCATCCAGCCAAGGACCGTTCGCTTGCGTGAACGCGGTCAGGCCGCTATCGACAGCCTCGGCCATCGGGTCCAGCAGGGTCAGTTCGGACGGGTTCGGCAGCCATGCCCAGAAGGCGGCTGTGAACAGGGCTGAAAAGCCCAACACCGCCCAGATAACGCGTTGATCATAGCGCTTACGCTCTGTCGCCAGCGTGCCGCTCATCCGGTCGATCACCACGGCAAAGACCACGATGACGAGACCGGCCATCAGCGACTCACCAAACTGCGCCTTGCGCATGGTCAGAAGGACTTCCCAGCCGATGTCGTTGAACCCGCCGATAACGGCGGCGATGATGACCATCGAAAGGGCAGCCATCAGGCATTGGTTTACGCCCACCATGATCTGCGTCGCCGCTGCGGGGATTTCGACCTGAAACAACTGCTGAAACCGCGTGCCGCCGGACATAATGGCGGCCTCTTTGATTTCGGGCTCGACCCGTTCCAGACCCAGCATCACGTTGCGCGCCATTGGCGGGGCCGCATAAATGGCCGACGCGATCAGCCCTACGACCGGACCAAAGCCGAACAACAGCAACAGCGGGGTCAAATAGGCAAATGTCGGAACCGTCTGCATTACGTCCAGCACCGCCTGAACAAAGGACTTCACGCGCGGCACTTCGTTGGCAAGAATGCCGATGGCACCACCCACGATCAGCGCGACAGGAACCGAAACAGCAACCAGAGCCAGCGTATTCATGCTCTCCGCCCAATAGCCCGAGGCCAGCACGAAACACAGCCCAAAGAAACCCAACGCCGCCATGGGCAATCCGCCCAGGAACCAGCCCAATGCCGTTACCAGACCGATGAGGATGGGCCATGGTGTATTACCTAATACGAAATTGGCCCCGTTCATGGGATATGCCATCAAATCGGAAAACAACCGCATCGCTGGTTTGATGCCGTTCAGAAACCAGTCCAAAAACGCGCCAACCCACTCAGTCGCGGGCAATTCCCAGGCGGTAGGCCATTTGACCAACCAAGGCGCAAGACCCTCCAACGCAAGGCAAATCGCGCCGACAACGACTGTGATTAATGCCGCCTTCGCGCCAACCGTCAATTGGATCGCGCTGTTGCTGGGGATGTCTGACACGGCAGTCATGTCTCATCCACCTGAAGGGCGGCGGCAAGATCAGAAGGATGAACCGTGCCAACAATATTGCCGTTTTCATCTCGCACAGGAACGGGCTCATAAAGCTCCATGCAATGCGCCAACGCGGCGTCTAGCGTCATCGAGGTTGTCAGGCCAGGATCATCCGGGCCACGTTCAGACTCGTCCCGCATGACCGAGGCAACCTTGGCGTGCTGACCTTTTGCCACGTCTTTCGAGAATTCGCGCACGTAGTCGTCAACCGGACGCAATACGATATCCGTCGGCGTGCCGATCTGAACGATCTTGCCGTCGCGCATGATGGCAATTCGGTCAGCCAATTTCAGCGCCTCTTGAATATCGTGAGTAATAAAGACGATGGATTTCTTCAGCGTCGCCTGAATGCGCAAGAATTCGTCCTGCAGCTGTCGGCGGATCAGCGGGTCGAGGGCCGAGAACGGCTCGTCCAGAAACCAGATGTCCGGGTTCACCGCCAAAGACCGTGCAATTCCCACGCGCTGACGCTGACCACCGGAAAGCTGACGCGGGTAGCTGTCCTCGCGCCCCTCCAATCCGACCAAAGTGATGACCTCTTGCGCGCGAGCCATTCGTTCCTTTTTGTCGACGCCCGATACGCGCAGCGGATAAGCCACGTTATCTGCCACGGTCATGTGTGGAAACAGGCCAAAATGCTGGAACACCATGCCCAACTTCTTGCGCCGCAATTCGGTCAGCGCTTTCTTCGACGCACCGATGACGTTTTCGCCGTCGACACGGATTTCGCCCCCCGTGCCCGGCAACAATTGCGAGATACAGCGGATCAGTGTGGACTTGCCCGACCCAGACAGGCCCATGATGACGAACAGCTCGCCCTCTTTGACTTCAAAATTTGCGTCCTGAACGGCCGGGATGAACCCGTGTTCGCGCAGATCGGCGGCGGCTTGGTCTGCATCATTCCCTGACCGAGACAGCGCGTCGGTCAGGGCTTTGTCTGCGCCTTGACCAAAAACCTGCCAGAGATTCTGGCAGGTAATGGCTGGCGTATTCGCGTCAGTCACTTATGCGAACTCACTGCGTTGCCGCGTCAACAACCGGACGCCATTTGTCTTCGTTCGCAGCCATCCAATCGGCGACAACTTCTTCGACTTTACCGCCGTCAACGTCGATCGCGCCCATCATCGGCTGCTGGTCCTCGACCGCCAATTGATAGTTGGACAGGATTTCATAGGCCGCGGGCCATTTTTCTTCCATCCCGTTCCAGCTGGCTTTGAAGATGCGCGAGGGCGAGAAATCGCAGTCGTTCACGGCGTTCGGGTTCGGTCCCCATGCCGGATCGTTAAAGCAGGCTTCTTCACCGGCAGGCAATTCAACGAACTGAACGTCATAGGCCGACATCGCCCAATGCGGCTGCCAAAAAGTGATCAGCAGCGGCGACTTGCGCTCGGTCGAGGCGCGCAATTCTGCGATCAGAGCACCTTCGGAACCGGCAGGCACAGCTTTGAACGGCAGCTCAAGACCGGTCATACGGTCGGCGCCGGGCGTACCCCAATCAGCAGGATAGTCGACCAGGCGACCACCGGGCAGAGTTTCAGCGGTTGCGAAAACCTGCGCGCAATCCTTCAGCGCTTCCCACGCCGGCAGACCGGGGCACAGATCGGCCACGTGCGCCGGATAAGCGATGCCTTCCTTGGCATCCAGGCCCAGATCGCCGATCTCGACGACGGTACCTTCGTCAATTTTCTTGGCATATTCGTCCGAGACGTTGGACGACCAGATTTCCAGCGTCGCAGTGATGTCGCCATCCGCGATTGCCTGGAACTGGTTCATCATACCAGCGGTCACATATTCGACGTTGTAACCTGCGGCTTTCAGCATCTCGCCCGCTACTTGGGTCGTTACGTGCTGACCGGTCCATTCGTTGATCGCCAGTTTGATCGGCTCGTCCACGGCCCCTATATCGGCGGCGTAAGCGGAACCGGCTACCATCATAGCCAACAGGCTGACACTGAGTTTTTTCATCGACATTCTCCCTGTCTTTTTTTGTTTTTCGTCCACCTCAGCGCACAGGTGCGCGCCGGAAGGTTGAACAGACGACAATACCATGTCGCAACATGCACAAAATTAGCCGCAAAAGGGAAGTGAACACTTTGAACAAAGGCGGAATTTTTCGCCTTGTACTAAGTTGCAAGTCCCCACCCGCTGCGTTGTACTGATCGCGCGCGTTTTTGTTTAACACAAATATTTGGCGCAGGTATTTGATTGACGAGTCAATCACAAACCCGAATCCCCTGTTTTGTCGAGTATTTCTTTTCCCGATGTTCAATTTTTTTGCATTTTTTGATCTCAGACGCACCTAATGTCCAAAAAATCACTCTCTTTGAGACCTTGCGACGAAGCGATCAACAAGCAACTTTATCGGTGGAGGACATGATTGATGCATCACTTCGATGAAATTTTTGTAATGGCTGCCAATCGCCATGGTGGCCCGGATGCGTTGAATGAAAAGTTGAGCAAACCCAAAAGTCTGGCCGAGCTTGCTGAGATGCCGGAAGATCGCTGGCTTTCGATTATCACCAAATCCATCTTTCAGGCGGGGTTCAACTGGAAGGTCATCGAAAACAAGTGGGACGGGTTTGAAATCGCCTTTGACGGTTTCGATGTCGGACGCTGCGCCTTCATGGACGATGAGAAATTCGACGCCTTGCTGCAGGATACCCGCATTGTGCGCAACGGAACCAAGATCGCGACCGTTCGTGACAATGCCGCATTTTTGCTGGAGCTTCGTGACGAAGGCGGTGCGGGTCAGGTTCTTGGGGGTTGGCCATCGGACGACTTTGCCGGGCTGCTAGCGATGCTGGGCAAGCGAGGGTCGCGTCTGGGCGGGGCTTCGGCCCAATACGCCATGCGATTTGCAGGGCGCGACAGCTTTATCCTCTCGCAAGACGTCACCGCGCGATTGATTGCCGAAGGCGTGGTCGACAAGGCCCCAACATCAAAAAAGGCGATGGCTGCGGTGCAAGAGGCCTTTAATACATGGATGAAACAATCCGGCCGATCGCTGACCGAAATCAGCAGGGTTTTGGCAATGAGCCTGTGAAAACGGGTTGCAGCGCGGGCACTTCGCATTAGGCTTTGATTATGGCCTTTCGTATTTTGATGACGCTATTAATTTTGCTTGCTGCCTGTGGTCGCCCTTTGACGGATCAGGAACGCGCATTTGCAAGTGCCGTTCAAGGCGACACGCTGGATTTGGATCGCGTGCGACTTGTCGAAGGTGCGCCGGTAACGCCGATCACGTTTTACCGCAAGGACCGGCCGCGCTTGGCCTGTCGGGAACGTATCCTGCCACCAACCGAAGAAGGTGTCGTCACGGCGAAACCCGCCGCTGTTGCGTTGTTCAACAAGGTCTATTTTAACAAGGACTGGTACCTTGAGGACTATATGTCCGACTTCCCGGAACAGATGGACTTGATTGCCGGGATGTTGCTTGCACACGAGCTGACCCACGTCTGGCAATGGCAGAACCGCCAGTCCACTGGTTACCACCCCCTGCGTGCGGCCGCCGAACATGGCGGAAGCAAGGACCCGTACTTGTTCGACCTGCAGACATCGCCGGATTTTCTATCCTATGGATTCGAACAACAGGGGGCGATCGTCGAGGAATACGTCTGCTGCCGCTCATTGGACCCTACTGCACCGCGGACCCAGCGCTTGCATGACATGTTGGGCGCGCATTTCGACTTGTCACCGCTGCCTGGCGCGCAGCGCGAGCGTGCCGTTGTCATTCCGTGGAGCGGAGCGAAGGTCGAAGGGATTTGCCGCGAAGGCTAAGCCTTATTGCAGCGTCTCCAGATATGCCACCAGATCCACAATCGACTGACTGGTCAGGATAGGCTGACCGTCTGGGGTTTTCATCGTGGTATCCTGCCCGTCGAAATAGGGACCGTAAACCGGCATCGGGCTGCCATGACTTACCAAGGGATCACGCCCGTCGATACGCGCCACAACGCGGGCTGTTGGGAACATTCCATCCCCGGATGCCAGTTGTGTCAGATCAGTCGGCTGGATCACCAAAACACCAGCCATTGGCCCCTGCCCGGTCGCATCGATCCCATGACAAGTCGCGCAATAATGCTGATAGAGTTCGGCACCGGTTTCAACGTTCTGCGCCATAGCCTGAGACGCCAACACAGCAACACTCGCACAAACGGCCCTGAACATCGGTCTGATCATCGCATCCTCCTGTCAAGATTGACATTTGCAGGCTTGCCCGCCGGGCGGCTTGGCGCAATGATCCAGATCAACGAAGCGGGAGGATACGGGCAATGACACAATACGCAGCCATTATGCTGGCGGCCGGGATCGGCGTTCCGATTCTGGCGGCTTTGAATGCCGCACTGGGCAAGCTGATCGGGTCCCCGACAACCGCCGGCGTAGTCCTGTTTGCCATCGCGTTCGTGGCGTCAGCCCTGGTCATGCTGCTGTTTCCAGGAATGGAAGCGCTATCCAAAGTGGCCCAAGCCCCGAAACACTTGTTGCTGGCCGGTGTTTTGATTGCGTTTTATGTTCTGTCGATCACGCATGTCGCCCCCCATTTCGGGGTCGGCAACGCAGTGTTCTTTGTTCTGCTGGGACAGCTGATCAGCACGGCGGCCATCGATCATTTTGGCCTGTTTGGTGCTCAGGTCACGCCGCTGACATGGATACGGGCCGGGGGCATAGCTGTGATGGCGGCCGGTGTCGCCATCACTCAACTGGCTTAAGAACACCCGCCTCCAGCCGCAGTTTTCGGTCCATCCGCGCGGCCAGATCCATGTTATGCGTGGCAATCAGCGCTGAAAGCCCTTCATCCCGGACCAGCGACATCAAAGCAGCAAATACCTGATCCGAGGTTTCGGGATCCAGGTTACCGGTCGGTTCATCCGCCAGCAAAACGCGTGGTTTGTTCGCCAGGGCCCGGCAAAACGCAACACGCTGCTGCTCGCCCCCTGACAGGGCGGCGGGGCGGTGTTTTGCACGTGCCGCCACTCCAACGCGGTCCAGCAAGGCCATCGCTCTGTCCTGTGCGGCCTTCTCGGATACACCGTTAGCCAGTTGCGGCAGGGTGATGTTTTCTAGCGCGGTAAACTCGGGCAACAAATGATGGAACTGGTACACGAACCCAACGTCCTGTCGTCTAAGCGCTGTACGGGTTCGATCCCCCCTGCCCGCTACATTCTGGCCAGCGATCTCGACCGATCCTTCATCTGGTTTGTCCAGTAGTCCGGCAATGTGCAACAGTGTCGATTTGCCTGCGCCAGATGGCGCGACCAAAGCCACAGCCTCACCTGCGCGCAATTCCAGATCGACACCGCGCAGCACCTGAACCTCGCCCGGAGTGCCCTTGAGGTAGGTTTTGGTTAGACCGTTCAACCGCATCGTCAGATCATTCATAGCGCAGCGCCTCAACCGGGTTCAGCCGCGCCGCGCGGCGGGCCGGGAAATAGGTGACGATGAACGACAGCCCCAACGACAGCCCAATCGCCTTGAGAACATCTGAAAGGTTCAACTCGGCGGGTAAGGAATAGATGCCGCGAATGGACGGATCCCAGACGCCGCCGCCCATGACGTAGTTCACGAAAGAGAAAATCGGGTCGATATAGATGGCAAACAGACAACCGAGGATCACGCCCATAACGGTGCCGATGATGCCAGTGAACGCACCACAGATAAAAAAGACCCGCAGGATCGACCCTTCGCTCAGGCCAATGGTGCGCAGGATGCCAATATCGCGCCCCTTGTTTTTCACCAGCATGATCAAGCCCGACACGATATTCATTGCCGCAATCAAGACGAGGATCGACAGGATGATAAACATCACGTTGTCCTCGACCTCAAGCGCACGCAGAAATCCGCCCGAAGCATCCTGCCACGTCCAGATCTGGCTGCGCCCGCCTGCTGCCTCGAGGATGGGAATCAGAACCGGGGTCATTTCCTCGGGCCGTTCGACCATCACTTCGATCTCGTCGGCCACACCGTCGCGGTTGAAAAAGCTCTGAGCTTGCGTGAACGGCATATAAACGCGGGTGCGGTCGATGTCATACCGCCCGGCCGAGAACACATAGACCACCTGATAAGCGTTCACGCGCGGAGACGTCCCAAAGGCGGTTTTCACCCCATTGGGTGAGGTCAGTTTGACCGTGTCACCAACCGTCGCTCCGATGCTGCGCGCCACACCGGACCCAATGGCAATCACATCCTCACCGTCTTGAAACTGGGTCAGATCACCGACAGCCTGTTCGCTTTGCGCGACGCCGGGCAGATCGCGCAAGTCGTCGGGGCGGATACCAAAGACCTCGACCCCGCTGCTGCGATCGCGATTGGTAATCAGGACCTGCCCTTTGACCAGCGGGGCCGCGCGTTCCACGCCCGGAACCTGCGCGATCCGGCTGGTCATCTCTTCATATTCCGCGATTGTGCGGTCAACGCGCCCCTGCGCATCAAACTCTCCGGCGGAGTACACAGTCACATGGGCGTTTGCGCCCAGAATCGTGCCAACGAATTCGGACCGAAATCCAGAACGGACGGCCAGAGTGGCAATCAGGGCAAAGACGGCCAGCGTGATCCCGATCAGGGAAATCCAAGTCATAACGCTCACGCCACCTTCGGCACGGCGCGCGCGCAGGTAACGCCACGCGATTTTCCACTCAAATGGGGCAAAGGGCGGGGGTGTTCTGGCCATGCCTGCTCCGGTTATTTTGTTGTCGCGACCCTTTCGGCATTTCACCGGATGGTCAAGCCGGTTGTCAGCCGGTCAGCGTTGCCGCGCGGTTTAGCACCTCTTCGGCGCGCGGTCGGGTACAAATACCCCTGTCTTCCAACTCGGAAAACACACGATCCCGCAGATCGCCGGGCAACAGCGACAAGGCGCGGTTATGCAGACCCAACGTCAATGCAGCGGGATCATCCAGCATCGCCAACTGCGATGCCATCTCTTCGGGCGAATAGGTCGGCCAGAGCCCGATATTGCATTGCGCGTGGTCCTCGAACCACGGTGCATAGCCATTCGGCGATTTGAGGCAGAACGCATTCAGCAACATAAACTCGGACGGTCGCCTGCGCGATCCAAACAACGCCTGCACCGAACCGTAGCGATCATTGATCTCGTCCAACAGCGCCAAGGCCAAGGATCGGCGCATCGCGAAAGGGGTCGCAAATGTCGTGGTCCTTAACCCGTTGAGGTCGGTACCTGACGCGCCCAGTGCATCAAGGCTCTCGACCAGCCAATTGCGGTGGTAATCGCTTTGGACGTCGATGAAAGCGATACGCGCCGCACCATTGTCAGCAAAGAACTCAGTCGGGTCAAAGCTGCGCAGAAAGACGTTCTTGTTGTCTAGGATAACCATGTTCTCGGACGAAGCAACGCGCGCGGCGCCCAGCTTCAGAACTTGCTGACTGCGATACCCGTTGGACCCGCGCCACCCCTGCCTGCGAATGCCGGGAATACGAAACCGGTTTTCGATCAGGATCCGATCCGACAAGGATCGCCGCGCGTACTGACCGCGCTGCAACAACAGGTCATCGCCGCCCAGGACCTGAACCTTGGATCGCAGTGGGCCGTATGAAGCCAAAAGGGGTTCGATTTTTGCCCTGAGCGTATCTTCGTCGCAGTCATTCATGATCACGTGAATCGACGAAACCATGTCCGGATCGACAAAATGGGCAAAAGACAGCGCCTGAAGTTCAAGCAGGGGAAAGTCCCTGGAATACACGACGGTCGCGAAACTCAGCACAGCGCGGGCCCTTTTATCGTTTTGCTCGGTTTATCAGCAATTTCGGCGCGGTCAAATTCACTCTCAAAGCCTCGAAAATGCGAGTCAATAGAGCCACCGGTCGAACGGTCACTCGAACTCAAGGAGATCATTCGCCGCTAAAATATACCGCTGGTTGTGACGCTCTTCACAGACAGCCCGATATTGTTTCAGGTATGAAGTCAATGTGAGCATGCGAGGTAAACTGACCTCAAAATGCAACATTTTTATCGCAATTTTATTTCGCGTTTTGCTTATTTTTGGAAACTTTGTCACCCTGATTGTGGGGGAAAACAATTTTTTAGAGCGGGGGTCGCTCATGAGTATTCGAATTGAAACTGAACAATCGGACACATTTTTGGTCCGACAAACATCGACAGAATTGGATTGTGAATCCGCAGTTCTTCTGCGTGCAACGATCCTTCCGATCTTTGCCAGCGCTGCAAGCTGGGCTGGTTTGACCGACATCCTGAACGACAAGGGGTATCGCCTGGTCTTCCGGGATGGACGGATGTGCCTAACCGATCAAACCACCGGAGACCGGGTTTGCGGTCTGCGTTTCCTGGGTCTTGAATTCAGGGATCTGGTGCGACGGCTGGGCCGTCCAGTCGTTGTCGCACGGGGCCATGAGGCAGACGGAGATGTTCTGACTGCCCGACCGACAGCCTGACGCGCCTAAAAGCTGCGCCAGAACTGAACGGATCGGCGCGTCGTCTTCCACAGACTATGGCGCGCGGCGGCTTTGATGGCATCCGACGTGCCGGGCTTTAACAAGCGCTCAAGGATCAGCGCCGCGGGCATGTGACCGCGTTGGTAATATCGAGCGAAATCGGATTGTGTCAGGCCATCGGCCGACTTGTACCCGCCGTAGTAATTCATCCAGACACGGGCGTAGTCTTCCGCGGTTGCGGCATCGTCACTCGTAGCGCCCCTGCCCCAGAACATGGATATCGGGTCGTCAATGCGCTCGCCCTGATACCCTTCGGTCAAAAGGCGTAACATCAGATCGTAATCGGCCGCGACGCTAAACTGCGTGTCATGTCCGCCCAGCACCAAAAACACATCCCGCTTCAGCAACACAGAGTTATGACAGAACGGCATCCGCTGCAGAATCGCAGTCAACGACATCCGTTTCTCTCGGCTTTCCGACCCATCCTCGAACCGGCGCAGGGTCGAGCCGAACAGGAAAGCCGGCTGTGTCGCTTCAAGCCGATCAGCGACGATGTTCAAAATGTCGTCGGATGCCAGCGAGTCATCCGAGTTCAGAAACAACAGATATTCCCCACGCGCGGCCTTCGCGCCCTTGTTCATCGCGTCATACAAACCGGCATCCGGTTCGCTTATCAGCCGGGTGCGAGCTGCGTCCGCAGTCAGGTCCTGTAAAACCTCGACCGTACCATCGGTCGAGGCCCCATCCTGAATTATATGCTCAGCCCGGTCGCAATTCTGACGAGCCATGCACTCAATCACCTCGCGAAAACCGTCCTGCCGTCCTTGCGATAGCAGGTCATAGGTCGCGGTGATGACCGAGATCAGCGGCGTGTCTGAGGTATCAGGCGATGCGCTCATAGATCTCGGCGATCTTGGTTACGGCGGCTTCGGGGGACATCTCCTCGCTTTCGCCTGTACGGCGACAGGTCAGTTCAACCACTCCGTTTTTCAGACCGCGCGGACCAACGGTGATACGCCAGGGCAGACCAATCAGGTCCATGGTGGCAAACTTGCCCCCTGCCCGTTCCTTTCGGTCATCATACAACGGGTCGAGGCCCAGCGCAGTCAGCGCGCCGTAGATCTTGTTACAGGCGGCGTCGGCCTCGTCATCACCCTGCTTCAGGTTGACGATACCGCAATGGAAGGGAGTCACGCCTTCAGGCCAGATGATGCCCTTGTCGTCATGGCTGGCCTCGATGATCGCGCCGATCAGGCGGCTGACGCCGATACCGTGGCTGCCCATGTGAACAGGAACCGGCTTTCCATCGGGGCCTTGAACAGTTGCGCCCATGGCTTCGGAATACTTGGTGCCGAAGTAGAAGATCTGACCAACCTCGATCCCGCGCGCCACGCGGCGACGCTCTTCGGGGACCTGATTGAACAGCGCCTCGTCATGGGTTTCATCCGTGCGCGCGTATTTCGAGGTGAACTCTTCGAGAATGGCCTGACACTGCTCGTGGCTGTCATAGTCGATCTGACGATCACCAAAGGTCAGGTCGGTGACTGCACTGTCATAGAACACCTCAGATTCACCGGTGTCGGCCAGAACGAGGAACTCGTGCGTGTTGTCGCCACCGATAGGGCCGGAATCGGCACGCATCGGGATGGCTTGCAGACCCATGCGCTCGTACGTGCGCAGATAGGTGACCAGATGGCGGTTATAGGCGTGCAGCGAGTCTTCTTTGGTCAGGTCGAAATTGTAACCGTCTTTCATATAGAATTCGCGGCCACGCATTACGCCGAAACGGGGGCGGATTTCGTCGCGGAACTTCCACTGGATTTGGTACAGCGTCAGCGGCAAGTCTTTGTAGCTGCTCACATGACCGCGGAAGATGTCGGTGACCAGTTCTTCGGCAGTCGGTGTGAACAGCATATCCCGGTCATGCCGGTCTTTCATGCGCAGCATTTCCTGACCGTAGTCATCATAACGCCCGGATTCGCGCCACAGGTCCGCCGACTGGATGATGGGCATCTGGATCGCGATGTGGCCAGCGCGTGCCTGCTCTTCATGGATGATGTTTTCCAGCTTACGCAGCACTTTGAAACCCAGCGGCAACCATGAATATATTCCGGCAGCAGCTTGCTTGATCATCCCGGCGCGCAGCATCAGCCGGTGGCTGACGATCTGGGCCTCGGAGGGGTTTTCCTTGAGAACGGGCAGAAAGTAACGGCTGAGGCGCATTGGTGAACCTTTAAAGGTGAATTTGGACTTCAAAGTTGCTTATTCCAAAGCCCCGCCGGGGGCAATCATGCATTGGTTAATTTGCGACCTCGGGCCAGTCGGTTTTTTGATTGACCCGCCAGTCAGGGTTTTCAATTGTGACTGAAATACCAATTCCAGGGGGCACCCATGCAAACCATTCAGGAACCCGCGCGTCAAATACCGGTTGTTCATCAGACAGACGTTCTTGTGGTCGGGTCAGGACCGGCAGGGCTGGCCGCCGCGCTGGCCGCCGCTCGGGCCGGGGTCGAGGTGTCGCTGGTCGACCGCTTCGGCTGCATGGGTGGCAACATCACCGCCGTGGGCGTTGAGGGCTTCGCCTGGTATCGCCATGAACAGACGGTCGAAGCTGGTGGAATCGGCATGGAGTTCGAGACCCGCGCCAAGGACATGGGGGCGGCCGTACCAGAGAGCCAGTCGCTGAGCTATGAGTTGGACAGCGAGGGTTTCAAGCTAGTGGCCGACAAGCTGGTTGAAGAGGCAGGCGTTCATCCGATGCTGCACCGGCAATTCGTCGCTCCGATCATGGAAGGTGACCGGATCACCGGCATCATCACTGAATCCAAAGCTGGGCGCGAAGCGATTCTGGCCAAGGTTGTGATCGACGCCACCGGCGACGCCGATGTTGCCCACCGCGCAGGCGCGCCGACGTACAAGACCGCCCGCGAAGACATGATGGCCGCCTCGGTCATGTTCCATCTGGCCGGTGTCGACAAACGCGCCTTCATGGAGGGCGTCAAGGCCGACCCCCAAACCTACAAAGACTGGGGCGGCGGTGGCGAGTGGAATATCGAGACGAGCGGCAAAGAAGACGACATGTTTTCGCCCTTCGTCCACAAACCATTCCAACAGGCCATCGATCAGGGCCTGATCCCGCCGCATCTGAACACCATCGCGGGCACATGGGGTGCAATGCACGACACGGGCGAGCTCACTTACATGAACCTCATACATCTGGGCGAAATCGACGGGACCGACCCCGACAGTCTGACAAAGGGCGAGATTGAAGGCCGCCGCCAATCCATGCTGGCAATCGAGGCGCTTCGTCGCTTTATGCCGGGGTGTGAGAACGCGCGGCTGCGCAATTTTGGGATGACCATCGGCATTCGCGACACGCGGAAGATCGACGCAGTCTATAACATGACTGAAGATGACGCCCGCCATCAGGGCCGGTTTGAGGACACGATCGGCATCTACCCTGAATTCATTGATGGCTATGGCATCCTCATCCTTCCGACTACCGGGCGATATATGCAGGTTCCCTATCGCTCGATGCTGCCCAAAGGCGTCAAAGGCCTCTTGGTTGCGGGCCGCTCGCATGGTGCGGACAAAGTTGCCCACGCTGCAACCCGCAACATGGCTTGTTGCGCGGTCATGGGTCAGGGTGCGGGAGTTGCTGCAGCCTTGTCGCTAAAAAGCAATCAGGGTCTGCACGAGATGAACCTCGCCCCCGTTCACACCGAGCTGGATCGGCAAGGCGTGAGGATTCACTGATGCAATCAATCCCGACGATCGACATCTCTCCGCTGAAGGACACGGCCCATCCGGACCATGACGCAACCGTTCAGCGGATATTGGACGCCTGTACCGACATCGGCTTTCTCTCCATCACAGGCACTGGGGTTTCGCCTGACACCGTTAATCAGGTCCGTGCCAAGACGCGCGCAATCTTTGGCATCGATGAACAGAGCAAGTGGGATCAGGCCATCACCCGCAACAATTATCGCGGATATATCCCCATGGGTTTCTTCACGCCCAATGATGGCTCGGGCAAGGCGGACAAATACGAAGGTTACAAGCTTCATTTCGAAGTTTCCGAGGACCACCCGGTTCGTGATGACTGTGCGCTTTATGGCCCGAACCTCTGGCCAGCTGAAGTACAGGGCGCGCGGGAAGTGATATTGGAGTATTGGTCGCAACTGGACCACGTAGCCGAACTGCTGCTGGGCGCGCTTGAAATCGGTCTGGCTCTGAAGCCCAACGTCCTGATAGCGGCCTTTGCCACCCCCATGACAAACATGACGCTGTTGCACTATCCGCCGCAGGCACCGGATGAGGAAGGCTTTGGCATTCATCCCCACAAGGACACGGATGCCCTGACGATTATCGCCCCCGACCCCGTTGGCGGGCTAGAAGTGCAGACCCGCGATGGCGGATGGATCACCCCGGATTGCCCACCCGGCGGGTTTATCGTGAATATCGGCGACATGCTTGAGCTGTGGTCGGGTGGACGGTTGAAATCAACGCCGCATCGGGTGGTCAACAAATCTGGCAAAGAACGCTATTCCTTCCCTTATTTCGCGGTTCCGCGTCACGACGTGATCGTCGAGCCACTGTTACCGCCGCTGCCCGGCTTTGATCGCCCTGCGGTTCACTGCGGGCATTGGTCCGCAGAAATATGGCGCACAAACTGGCCCGATGAAACCGCCACGGCTGATACGCCCGAGCTCGGAACGCTGGACTCATAATTCCTGGAAATCCCCAAGGCATGAACCGCTTGCATCGCGGGACCGGTTAAGCCAAGAACACCGGTAAGAGCCAAAAACAAGGGGACAAGCATGGCCTTGCCGGTAAAGGATCAACTCAGGTATTGGGGCGTCGCGGCTGCCATTTTTGTGCTTTGCCTATGGGCACTTGGAGACGTTTTGCTACCCTTTGTGATTGGCGGTGCAATCGCCTATTTCCTTGACCCGATTGCAGATCGTCTTGAAAATCTGGGCCTGTCGCGCATGGCAGCCACTGCGATCATCACAGTTGTTGGCATTCTGGGCTTTGCTCTGGCAATCCTGATGGTTGTTCCCGCGCTGATTACCCAGTTGATCGAGTTGGTCGAAGTTATGCCAAGCCTGTTCCAACAGCTGCGCAGCTTCATCGAACAACAGTTCCCGTCCCTTCTGGACCGCGAATCCAATTCGCACCAATTCCTCGTCTCACTGGGCGAAACGCTGAAATCAAAAACAGGCGATGTCTTGCAATCCGTCGCTGCCTCATTGGGTTCAGCGATCAACGTCGTGGTTCTGTTGGTTATTGTTCCGGTTGTGGCTGTCTACATGCTGCTGGACTGGGACCGCATGATCGCCCGGATCGGGGATCTGCTGCCTCGCGATCACGCCCCCACGATCAAACGCCTGGCCGGTGAAATTGACGCGGTTCTGGCCTCATTCGTTCGCGGCATGGGCACGGTCTGCCTGATCCTTGGCACCTATTATGCCGTGGCGCTGATGGCGGTCGGCCTGCAGTTCGGACTGATCGTCGGTTTCATCGCGGGTCTGGTCACATTCATTCCCTACCTCGGCGCCCTGATCGGCGGAACGCTGGCCATCGGTCTGGCGCTGTTCCAGTTCTGGGGGGATTGGGCGCAGATCGGTCTGGTCGCCGGAATCTTTGCGCTGGGTCAGGTAACCGAAGGCAATTTCCTGACGCCAAAGCTGGTAGGTAGCTCAGTGGGTTTGCACCCAGTATGGTTGCTGCTGGCGCTGTCAGTATTCGGCGCCTTGTTCGGCTTTGTCGGAATGCTGATCGCTGTGCCTGTTGCTGCCGCACTGGGCGTGCTGGCGCGGTACGCAACATCGGTCTATCTGGGCAGCCGTCTATATACCGGCCTCGAAAGCGCGGATCAGGAAGACCTCTAAGATGGCCCTTCAGCTAAGCTTTGATCTTCCGGCCAAAACCGCGCTGGGGCGTGAGGATTTTTTCGTCTCTCCCGCGAATGCACTTGCGGTTGCAATGATCTCGGCCACGTCCTGGCCCGGCAACAAACTGGTCCTGAGCGGCCCTGCGGGTGCAGGCAAAACCCATCTGGCACATGTCTGGGCGGCGGAAACCGGTGGTCGGATAATTCAGGCCGCGGATGTGCGTCACGAAGACGTGCCGGATCTGGCACGCGCGCCTGTCGCGGTCGAAGACGTCCCAATGATCGCGGACGACTTAGAACAACAAAAAACGCTGTTTCACCTGCACAATCTTGTGTTGGCCGAAGGCAACGCCCTTCTCATGACTGGACGGCTGGCCCCTAATTTCTGGCAACTTCCGCTGCCCGATCTCCAAAGCCGGATCGAGGGCGCGCATCACGTAGCGCTTGACCCGCCGGATGACGCATTGCTGGGCGCGGTACTGGCCAAGCTGTTCGTGGATCGGCAGTTGAACCCCAGCCCCGAAGTCATCGCCTATCTGGTCAAACATATGGACCGGCGCTTTGAAACTGCCGCCAGTGTGGTGGCGCAACTGGACCAGCTTGCGCTATCGGAAAAGCGCGACATTACCCGCGCCTTGGCGGTGCGTGTTTTGAGCGCAGATTTGGATGATATCCAATCTGGGAATTGACCCACGCCGGGTCATCTCGCATTCTGCACGCGGAATATCTGGAAGAGACATGGATCAAACTGTCGTTACCGAAATCCCTGACTGGGGTCCGTTCGGAAAACCCCTCTTTGATGACCCCCAAGCCCGAGCTCTGTCACGCGTGGGCGTGGTTGACGTCGGATCAAACTCAGTCCGGATGGTGATCTTTGACGGTGCCGCGCGCTCACCGGCTTATTTCTACAATGAAAAAGTGATGTGCGAGCTCGGCGCGGGCCTTTCAGACACGGGGCGGCTTAACCCAACGGGTCGCAAACGCGCCCTGGCCGCTTTGGGCCGGTTTGCCCAACTCTCCGATGACCTTGGCCTGCCCGGCCTGCATGTCGTCGCCACTGCAGCCGTACGCGAGGCCGAGGATGGCCCCGAGTTTTGTGCCGAGGTCAAAGCCGAAACCGGCCTGACCGTGTCGGTCATCAACGGCGATGAAGAAGCTCGCCTATCCGCGCAGGGTGTCCTGCTTGGATGGCCCGGCGCATATGGCCTGATCTGTGACATCGGCGGGTCCTCAATGGAATTGGCCGAGATAGGAGACGGCGGTGTCGGCCGGCGCCTGACTTCGGCGCTGGGGCCACTGAAACTACGGGACATCAAAGGCGGCCGGCGTGCACGCAAGGCGCACATCAAGGCTACGATGGAGGATCTGCGCGACCAGATGGGGCCGCAGCGCGATCGCCTGTTCCTTGTAGGCGGAAGCTGGCGGGCCTTTGCGCGTCTGGACATGCTGCGTCGGGGTTACCCCCTGAACGTTCTGCATGAATATCGCATGACCACCAAGCAGGTGCGCGAGACTATTAAATTCATCGAGAAAGGTGACCCGGAAAAGCTGCGCAGCAAAGCCGGTGTGTCGGGATCACGGATGGCGCTGATCCCCTATGCGATGGATGTGCTGGCACGCTTGATCCGCACGTTCAAACCCAAGGATATCGCCATTTCCAGCTATGGTATCCGCGAGGGTCTGCTTTACGAGCAGATGCCACAAAACCTGCGGGACCGTGATCCGTTGATTGAGGCGAGCCGTTTTTCCGAAGCCAAGGACGCCCGCCTGCCCGGTTTCGGAAAACATCTGCTCGATTTCGTGATGCCGCTGTTCAAATCAGCCCCACCCGCGCGCATCCGCCTGATAAAGGCGGCCTGTCTGTTGCACGACGTCAGCTGGCGCGCACATCCTGACTATCGCGCCGAGGTCTGTTTCGACTACGTCACACGTGCCAATCTGGGCGGCTTGAAGCACTCAGAACGAGTCTATATCGGGCTGGCCCTGCAGCACCGGTATCGCAACAAACGCGAGGGCAACCGGTTCACCGCACTGTACGAACTCCTAGACGAGAAAGACCAGAAACAGGCCGAGATCTTGGGAAAGGCCATGCGGTTTGGTGCTATGCTGTGGATGCAGAACGATGCGCCGATGGCGACTTTGAAATTTTACCCCAAGAAGCAACAACTGGACCTGTTCTTGCCAACTGCAGCACGCCCCCTGTTCAACGAAGTGGCCGAGGCACGGCTAAAGTCACTCGGCAACGCTTTGAAATCCGAAACCCGCGTCATCATCCGGGGCTAGATATCAAATCTCGGTTTCGCCCTCGGGCGGGCCTTCAGGGATCTCTGGCTGTATCTCTGGGTCTTGCGGCGGCTTTTTTCGGATAATTATATCGCCGTTAGGCAGGATCTCGGGTGTTTCATAGGCGCTCCAATCCTCAATCTCATCTGCCAGCTCGGCCAAGGCGGGCCCCATTTCCGCAATAAATGACTGCATTGCAGGGCCAAACTGTTCAGCGAGTCCCAGCAGTTCATCCAATGCAGGCTCCATCTCCTGGCGCAGGCCCTCAAAGAACAGCTCTGCCCCCTGCTCCATCAGGGATATGTTCCCCTCTTCCTCGGCAGAGGCCGGAAGAGCAATAGTGACGGTCAGCGCGCAGATTGGAATGAAACGTCTCATATCGAAAACATAGGGCAACTAAAAGTCGGTTGGAAGGTCACAGCTCGATATCCAGAGTGACAGGGAAATGGTCAGACGCGGTTAGCAACGCTGCATGTAGATCCTGCGCATCACGGCAAGCCGGATCGCGAAACGGATGCCATATGCGCCAGTCTGGGCGACGATCCTTTAACCCATCGCTGATCATAATATAGTCCAGCAACGCCTCAAGATACCCGCGATCTTGGGGCCGATAAAAGCGCGCGGTTGACGGGCGTTCACCCGGTTCTGACCTGAAGGCCCTATCCGCGTGGGGGTCAAACACCCCCGATTGCAGCAGGATTTCAACCGATGAGCGACCAAACAGGTTTTCGAACTCGTCCAGCCCCGGACCATCGTTCAGATCGCCCATTAAGATCACCTGTTCATCAGCTGCCAGATGCGCCTTGATCCGCCTGCCCAGCCAGATCGCCTGAGCCAGCTGTTTCCGACGATTGGCGATCGAGATGCGGATCGCCGCATCGCGGGTTTCCGCCCCATGAGGCGCCTTTGACTTCAGATGCGCGCCAATAAGACGGAACCGTTCGCCTGCCTTGGTTTCAACTGCCAATTCCATAGGCGGCTTGGAAAACTTCACCTGATCCTCGGTTGCGTCGATATCGAGGTCGATGTGAAAAACCTGATCGAAACGCGGAGCCCGTTGCCCTCCGTCTTTTGGATCATGTCGCACCGTCAGAACGCGCGTGTCATACAACAAGGCCAGTTCTTGATGTGTATCGTTGGCAAATCCCATCACGGCTTCGCTGGTGCGCAGATCGAAAGCCTCGGCAAAGTTTTGTAGCGCGCGGACCGTGTTCTGAGATTTCCCTGTGTTTGGTGCTTCGACAACCAGCACAGCATCCGCATCGATCGCCGTCAGAACCTTGGCGATAGCCTCGATCTGCTGCGCTTTGGTGACATCATGGCGACCTGACCAACTGTCATCGGCGATCAGTTCGTCATGACGATCAAACAGATTGGCGAACCACTCGATGTTATAAGTCGCGAGGCGCATGCCTCAGGCCTGCGCGCCGTTGATTTCGTCCCAGGCGCGGTTGATGTCGATCATCTTCTTTTCAGCCAAACGTACGGCCTCTTCTGGGACACCACGTGCCAACATCGCATCAGGATGTGTTTCGCGCACAAGTTGCCGCCAAACCTTACGAATATCGGGTAACGGCATGTCCCGTGGCACCCCAAGAACCGTGTAAGGATCATTGGGCGCATCAGGCACAAAACGGGCACGCAAGGCCATGAACTGCGCATCGGTCTGGCCGAAAATATGGCTGACCTCTTCCAGAAACTCGTTTTCGTTGGGGTGATAGAACCCGTCCGCCATGGCGATGTGGAACAACCCCTCCATCAAATCGCACAACGTGGTGCTGTCTTCGGAAAACATGCGCGCGATCTTGCGGGCGTAGTCCTGATAACCCGCGACATCTGTACGGGCCATGTTGAACACACGTGCCGCGCCTTCCTCGTCATCACGTGCGATCTGGAATACGTCGCGGAAAGCGGTGACCTCATCTCGCGTAACCTGCCCATCCGCCTTGGCCATTTTCGCACCCAATGCGATCACAGCGATGGTGAAAGCCACCGACCGTTCGGGCGGCGAGCGCAGCTTTTCAAAGACTGCGGTAAGGCTTTCACCCTGGGCAAGCGCGCTTAGCGCATCGGATATACGGATCCAGATCGACATGAGCGCACCCTAGCGTCCCAAATCGGGACTGTCAGGTGCAACCAAACCGTCTGCGGCAAGAATTTTCTGCATCAGCACAAGGTCCAGACGTTTCCCCCACTTGAACCCAACCTCGGGCATGCGCCCGACCTCGACAAAGCCCACGGCCGCGTGAAAAGATACTGCCCCCGGATTTGCCGAAGAAATCCCCGCCACCAGTGCATGAGTTCCCTCTGCCCGGGCGGCGGCCTCAAGCGCCCGCATCAAAACGCGCCCCGTACCTTGTTCACGCGCATCAGTGGCCAGTTGGATCGTTAGCTCTCGGCACTGCGCGTATCCCGGACCGGATCGAAACGGACCATAGGTGGCAAACCCAAGGATCTGATCGTCCTGTTCAGCCACAAGATAGGCCGGACCGCGCGCTTCGATGTCACGTGCAATGTTGTCCACGCTGCGTTCGTCGGTTGTGAAGGTTACCAGCGTGTCGCGGATGATCGCATTGGTGACCGCAGCTATCTCTTTGGCATCCGCAGCTTTGGCCTGCCTGATTTTCATTCTAACACGCGCTGCCCATACGGAGTTTCGAACTCTGCCCGCAATGCGGCCGGGCCTGTGTCGAATACCACAACGTCCATTTGGCCTAGCAGCTTGGCAAGCTCCAGCGCGTCCGGATGAAAAACCACCAACCGACGCAAACGGCAGCCGCTATCCTGCAGCATATTTGCCGGATGCAAATCTCCGTGCCACTGAATAAGCGCCGGGAACAGATTGTCGAAGGGCAGACGCCCGTTTGGCGGAACCGCCATTTGCCAGCTCAACGCGCCACGGGCCAGGTCGATCGGGTGGCCCACCCCATCCGGAAATACGGTCAACGAGGCCGAAATGTCCGGCACCCGGCATATCCAGTTGCTAAGGCGCGGCGCGCCCTTGAACCGGTCCAGATCGAACCATCTGGTTCTTTGCGGATTCGGTGCCTGTGGGTCAATCGCGATGGCCTCAAGGTACAGGCCGTCTCGCAACCCCAACAAGCGGTTATATGTGCCGAATCTTTCATGCTTGCCGCCGTCCTGCAGCGGTACTCCCAATGCCTGTTCGACATGAGCAGACGCTTCTTCGAGCGTTTCACCCGCAACAGCCAGATGATCCAGTAACACGCGGTGCCTCCTATGAAAAACGACCAGACCCTTTCGGATCTGGTCGCATGTTTTCCTTAAAGGCGGTGGATCACAAGATTTTTCGACGAAAATCTTTGAAAGCCTCAGCCTTTCGCTTCACCGATCAGGCGCAGGATGTCCTGAGCGGCTTCTGGGATATTGGTGCCCGGGCCAAAGATCGCTTTGACGCCGTGATCATAGAGGAATTGATAATCCTGCTGCGGGATCACCCCGCCGCAGATAACAAGAATATCCTCGGCACCGGCTTTCTTCAGCTCTTCGACCAGTTGCGGTGCCAATGTTTTATGACCCGCTGCCTGCGACGAAATACCGATGACGTGCACGTCGTTGTCCACGGCGTCCTGCGCGGCCTCAGCCGGGGTTTGGAACAGCGGGCCTACATCCACGTCAAACCCGATATCCGCAAACGCGGTTGCGATCACCTTGGCACCGCGGTCATGCCCGTCTTGCCCCATCTTGACCACAAGCAGGCGTGGACGGCGGCCTTCGGCCTCGGCAAACTCTTCGATGGATTTCTGGATCGCTGCAAAGCCTTCATCGCCTTCGTAGGCCGCGCCATAGACACCGGCCAGCGTTTTCACTTCGGCGCGGTGGCGACCGAATTCTTTCTCCATTGCCATGCTGATCTCTCCTACGGATGCACGGGCGCGGGCGGCCTCAACGGCGGCGGCCAGCAGATTTCCACCTTTACTGGCGGTCTTGGTCAGCGCGTCCAGCGCCGCTTGGCAAGCGGCCTCGTCGCGGGTGGCGCGGATACGATCCAACCGCGCCACCTGAGCTTCGCGCACGGCGACGTTGTCGACATCCAGAATGTCGATCGGGTCTTCTTGTTCCTTGCGGTACTTGTTGACGCCGACGATGACCTCGTCACCCCGATCGATCATGGCCTGACGGCGGGCGGCGCTTTCCTCGATCCGCAGCTTGGGCATACCGCTGGCAACGGCCTTGGTCATGCCGCCCATTTCCTCAACCTCTTCCATCAAGGCCCAGGCTTTTTCGATCAACTCGTTGGTCAGGCTTTCGATGTAGTACGAACCAGCCAGCGGATCCACGACATCAGTGACCCCGGTTTCCTCTTGCAGCACCAGCTGCGTGTTCCGCGCGATACGGGCCGAGAAATCAGTGGGCAGCGCAATCGCCTCGTCCAACGCATTGGTGTGCAGCGACTGCGTGCCGCCTAGAACCGCGCTCATCGCTTCATAGGCGGTGCGGATCACGTTGTTATAGGGGTCCTGCTCCTGCAGCGACACGCCGGATGTCTGGCAATGGGTCCGCAGCATCTTGGAACGCTCTGATTTCGCACCAAAATCCGTCATCACCCGGTGCCACAGCGTACGCGCGGCGCGCAGTTTGGCGATCTCCATGAAGAAGTTCATGCCGATGGCAAAGAAGAAGGACAAACGCCCGGCGAACTTGTCGACGTCCATGCCAGCCTGCGTCGCGGCACGGACGTATTCCCGACCGTCGGCTAGCGTATAGGCCAGCTCTTGCACCAGGTTCGCCCCGGCCTCTTGCATGTGATAGCCCGAGATCGAGATCGAGTTGAATTTCGGCATCTCATTCGAGGTGAATTCGATGATGTCCGAGATGATCTTCATCGAAGGCTCAGGCGGGTAGATGTAGGTGTTGCGCACCATGAACTCTTTCAGAATGTCATTCTGAATAGTGCCGGACAGGACGGATTTGTCATGCCCCTGCTCTTCGCCTGCAACGATGAAACTGGCCAGAATTGGAACCACCGCCCCGTTCATGGTCATCGATACCGAGACCTTGTCCAACGGAATGCCGTCGAACAGGATCTTCATATCCTCGACGCTGTCGATTGCCACACCGGCCTTACCCACGTCACCGACAACGCGCGGATGGTCACTGTCATAACCGCGGTGCGTCGCCAGATCGAAGGCGACCGACACACCCTGCTGACCGGCCGCCAGATTGCGGCGATAGAACGCGTTTGATTCTTCAGCGGTCGAGAAACCCGCATATTGGCGGATCGTCCAAGGGCGGCCCGCATACATGGTCGCCTTCACACCGCGCGTGAACGGCCCGAACCCAGGCAGCGACCCCATATGCGGCAGTTCAGCGGTGTCTTCCTGCGTGTAAAGAGGTTTGACGTCGATGCCTTCCAAAGTCTCTTTGGTCAGGTCGTCCAACGGGCGTCCGCGCAGCTCTTTTTCGGCCAGCGCTTGCCAGTCTTTCGTATCGGTCATTGCGTATTCCTTTTCTCAATTCGGGTCGCGAACAGGCATTGCCTGCGCGTTTTAACGTTCGGTGCCGCGCGTCGCGGCAGGTGTAAACGCGATATTTTGAAGCCTGCGTGCATTTCGCCGGTCGCATTCACCGGCGCAGAGGCTATATTCAAACGAACAGGAGGCCCTATGATACGAACGCTTGCCCTTGTTTTCTCGGCACTATTCCCGCTGGTCGCGATGGCGGCAGATGGGTCTGCGCCCGCCGATGAAGATTTTGTCCGCCCCGCTGGTGATAGCGAGCTGAGCGAATACTTATGGGTCAACCGGCCCATCGTCGTCTTTGCCGATACGCCAGCCGATCCGCGTTTCCGGCAGCAAATCGACATGCTTCTGGAAGGCGAAGAAGCCATGCGCGACCGGGATGTGGTCGTACTGACCGATACCGATCCGTCCGCCCGTTCTCCGATCCGGTCACAATTGCGCCCCCGCGGCTTCCAGATGGTGTTCGTCGACAAGGACGGCGTGGTTAAACTGCGCAAACCCTCGCCGTGGAGCACACGTGAAATCGGCCGTTCCATCGACAAAACGCCCCTACGCGAACGCGAAATCCGTGAACGGCGCGGGGGCGGCTGAGCGCTTTCGCCACGCCCAAAGCTCCCGGCGCGAACCGCCGAGAAACCATGGAGATATGGCGAAAACGCGATCATGATCACTCGAACTCGATGATCACGTCGTCCACGGCGAGGTTGTCGCCGGGGCCTGCGTTGACTTTGGACACGACACCTTTCTTCTCGGCGCGCAGGATGTTTTCCATCTTCATCGCCTCAACAGTGCACAGTGCCTGACCTTCCTGCACTTCCTGCCCCACTTCGACATCGATCTTCACGATCAGGCCGGGCATCGGGCACAGCAGCATTTTCGAAGTATCCGGCGGCAGCTTTTCGGGCATCATACGGGCCAGTTCGGCCTGACGCGTCGTACGGACATGGACTTTGAGGTCCGCACCCCGGTTGCGAATACGGAACCCGCCCGAGATTTTTCCGACCTTCAAAACCAGCGGGCTGCCATCGACGTCCAGCACCGCCAAGTGATCGCCCGGCGTCCAGTCCGAAGTGACCCGCATGGTGGTACCGTCCGAGAACGTCACGGTTGACCCATCGCGATCCGCATCAATCTCAACTACATATTCCTGCCCTTGCAGTGTGACGACCCAATCAGAGCCGACTTTGCGTTCGTGATTGTCCATTCGGCCAGAAACGCGGGTGCGGCGAATCTCGGCCACGCGGTGCATTGCAGCACAGGACGCCGCGATCCGGCGCAAGTCGGCCTCGGGCAGTTCAACGCCTTCGAACCCGTCGGGATATTCCTCGGCGATAAAGGCCGTGGTCATGTCACCGCTGACGAATTTCGGATGGTCCATCACAGCCGACAGGAATGGCAAGTTGTGGCCAATGCCTTCGACCTCGAAACTGTCCAGCGCGACGCGCATCGCCTCGATCGCCTGTTCCCGCGTCGGAGCCCATGTGCACAGCTTGGCGATCATCGGGTCATAGTACATGCTGATCTCGCCGCCCTCATAGACGCCGGTATCGTTGCGCACGGCTGCTTCACCTTCGGGTGCTTCGCCTTGCCATTTATCGTTCACCAACAGCGGACCAGAAGCAATCTCTTGCGGCGGACGATAGCGGGTCAGACGACCAATCGACGGCAGGAAGCCGCGATACGGATCTTCGGCATACAGGCGGTTTTCGATGGCCCAGCCGGTCAGGGTCACGTCGTCCTGTGTGATCGACAGCTTTTCACCCGCCGCCACTCGGATCATCTGCTCAACCAGATCGACACCGGTGATCAGTTCGGTGACCGGGTGTTCCACCTGCAGACGCGTGTTCATTTCCAGGAAGTAGAAGTTTTTTTCGCCATCGACGATGAATTCAACCGTACCGGCGCTGGCATAGTCCACGGCCTTAGCCAGTGCCACGGCCTGTTCGCCCATCGCCTTACGGGTCGCTTCGTCCAGGAAAGGTGACGGTGCCTCTTCGACCACTTTCTGGTTCCGACGCTGGATCGAGCATTCACGCTCGCCCAGATAGATGCCGTTACCGTGGCTGTCGCATAGAACCTGAATCTCGATGTGACGCGGCTGGGTCACGAATTTTTCGATAAAGATCCGGTCGTCACCGAACGAATTCGCGGCCTCGTTTTTGGACGACTGGAAGCCCTCGCGCGCCTCTTCATCATTCCACGCGATCCGCATGCCCTTTCCGCCGCCGCCGGCACTGGCCTTGATCATGACCGGGTAGCCGACTTCGTTGGAAATCTTGACAGCTTCTTCTGCGTCTTCGATCAGCCCCATGTAACCGGGAACGGTGGAAACACCGGCTTCTTGTGCGATCTTCTTCGAGGTGATCTTGTCGCCCATGCTTTCGATTGCCCGAACCGGCGGGCCAACAAAAGCCACGCCTTCTGCCTCAAGCGCCTCGGCGAATTTCGAATTTTCCGACAGGAAGCCATAACCAGGATGCACCGCCTGGGCCCCACTCTGGCGAATGGCATCCATGACCTTGTCGATCACGATATAGGACTGGTTCGCAGGCGGCGGGCCGATATGCACCGATTCATCCGCCATCGACACATGCAAAGCGTTCTTGTCTGCATCCGAATAGATGGCAACGGTGCCGATACCCATCTTGCGGGCTGTCTTGATGACCCGGCAGGCGATCTCGCCCCGGTTGGCGATCAGGATCTTGTTAAACATGGAACGTCCTCTGTCTTGATGTTCTGAGAACGCAAAACGCCGCCGCAGGGAACGTTCCCCACGGCGGCGTGATGCGCGATTACGGTCGGGGCGACGCGCGCCCCGAAAAACCCGGTATTACCTACAGTTGTTTTGTGTCTTGCAGTACAGGACGTTGCCCGCCGCGCCGACAACCGCGCCGAACAGCGGGTCGGCGCTGACAACAGCCGCCCCGACGGCGCCTGCGCCGCCACCAAGCAGCGCCTGCTCGCCCGTCGTGTCACCACAGGCAGCAAGGCCTGCGCAGGTCGCCATTGCAAGAACGAGTTTCGAGATTCGCATGATATCTGCCCCTTTGGAATTCTTGATGCGTTCCCGGGCAGATGTCCGATTTCGACCTTGTTATTCAATAACAGGCCGTCCTGAACGGAGTTTTGCGCAGATTTGTGCCGCTTTACGCTTGGATATTGCGCAAAGAAAAACGCGGGCAGGACTTTGTGAACATCACAAGCCTGCCCGCGGAAGGAAGGGGTACGGAATAGTAGGTGCTTGTGCGACGCAGGCAAAGTAGAGCCGCACGGCTTGGTCAGGTTGCTTGGCACAATCAAATGCGTAAACAAAGTATTGTTTCCGGTCAGGATTCCGGCTGGAAATCGCCCATTGGGCGAATGCGCGCGCAGATTCGCGCCGAGATCAGATGCAGTTTTGGGGGTGAAACGCGAGACCAATGCCGTCACGTTGCTGTTACTTTTCCTCAGCAATTGGTCTGTTTCTGCGCCTGCAACATCACAGGTTGCGAAAAAGGGCGCCTGAATTTGTCTTTTCAAACGCAAAGGGTTAACTGATCTGTTCACCTTAGGGTGAAAACGGTCCGAAAGTTTTGCACGTTTCCTTGAGAAACCAGGCGCTTCCCATCCCGTTCTCGTGATTTCCCTCAAGTTCTCTTGCGTGGAACGGTACCCGTGCACACTCGCACACAAGGAAATATCCACATGATTGCAAAGAGAAAAACGGCGTTGCTGCTTGCCGTGTCCGCGCTTGGCATGTCCGGCGCGGCTGCTTTCGCCCAAGACGCCCAGACGCAAACGGAACTTGATGCCCTGCGTGCCCGCGTCGAAGCCCTCGAGGCCGTAAATCCCGGCGCTGGCACTGGCGATCTTCGAATCGGAAACACCACTCTTGATGTTTATGGGTACGTTAAGGCTGATTTCTTCTACGACACGGACTTTGAACTGGGCGATCTTGCCGATGCGACTCGAATTGGCGAGCCAGCAAACGCCACCAGCGGCACCTTTGGGGCCACCGTGCGCCAATCGCGCATCGGGCTTCGGACCAATACGCCGTCTGCCATCGGCGATATTGCAGGCCAGCTGGAACTGGACCTGTTTTCCGGCGGGACGGATGGGCCTGCTGAACTGCGCCTGCGCCACGCCAATATCCGTATTGGTGATAACTGGTTGATCGGTCAATTCTGGACCAACTTCCAGCCGTTGGACACCTATCCCACGACCGTTGAATTCAACGGCCCCGTTGGCATTCCTTTCGCTCGCGTCCCTCAGGTGCGCTATACGAACACGCTGGGCTCTGACACAACCTTTGCGGTGGCGATCGAGGAAAACGTTGGCGGCTCGGATTCGAATGACCCCGTCCTGACCGGCTCCATCGAATACAACAACGGTACCTACTTGGCCCGAGCTTCGGCTTTGTATGGTAAGGCCCAATCCAGCGCGGTCGAAGTGGATCAGACCGGCTATACCCTCTCGGCTGGCATCCGGCCCTGGCAAGGCGGTCTGTTTCAGGTCAACTATGTCGACGGCGAGGCTTTGGGCCCCTACCTGATCGCTGCCGGTGACGCCATCGTCAACGGACAGGCCAACGACGTGGATGGATTTACCGTGGAATTCCGCCAGGAACTGAGCCCCAAATGGAACGTCGGCATCGCTTATGGGCAAGAGAATTACGACCTGCCGACCTCGACCGGGACCCTGTCCTTTACCGAGGTTGAAACGATCCACGTGAACGCCTTTTACAAAGCGACCGACAATCTGACGCTTAGCGCCGAATACTTCTATGGTGAGCGGAACGATGCACCGACCGGACGCACCTTTGACAGCAACCGGATTCAATTGGCCGCACAGCTGAACTTCTGACAACACATAACGGCCCTGCCCCGACGTGGGCAGGGTTCCGGTCCAGGATGGCCTCACGGTGTTATGTGCCACCACGGTCTGCACGATCAGCGCACCCCGTCGAAAATTTCGGGGAAGGAAATCCGACCCACATTCGGATCAATCACCAAAAGCGCATCGTAACTGGCGGGATCAAACGGATCCTCTGCTGGAACGACTTCGCGTTCGAAAAGCCAGCATAGCCGGCCGGCGTCCAGATTGCCCCGCTCAAAGGGCTGATCACCAAAATGCGCCCACAGAGCTTCCATAAAAGCCGCATCCGCGCGCTTGTCCGCGGGTTTACGATCTCGAAACCGCTCGCGGCGGGTCAGGGGCGTCACGCCTTTGGGATTGGCCCGACGAATAATGAACTGAAAGTCAGTACCCGGCAGGCGCCCGGGAAATCCGCGATGTTTCAGCATGGTTCCACCTCAATTGCACAAGGGGTCATGGGGATCAGATATTCACATCCGTCACAGGATGATGTCATGGTGCGCACCTCCAAAGCCGCGTAGCTGTTCAGAAATGCCCTGACGGGATGAATAGCGCGATTCATAGTCAAAGCCCCTCCCAGATACACCGGGACTGTTCCAGCCGGTAGGCTTCAAAGAACTGCGTGGCATCAGGGGATGTACGGCCGAATTCGATGGGCCGGTCAGACAGGGAAATGACCACCCGGGCAGCGTCCAGTTCGTATTTAGCCACGTAAGTAACCGCAAGCGTCTGGCACAGATGTTCCATGTCGACCGAGGCAATATCGTACCCGATCCGGCCAATGTCCGAACCGATCTTGGGCGCAATAAAGCGAAACCGCACCCAAAGTTCACCGGGGTTATTGTCCAGCAAAACGTCGCTCAGGTGCACTGGCTGTCCGGACGGGACCGGCAACAGGTTTTCGGAGTCAGCCAGAACGGGGATCGCAAAAACCGACAGTACAACAGCTAAGGCGCGATCCCGGACCCGCCACAGGCGAGCTCCTCTCTCCGGGATCGCGCGCGCCTGGCTTTTGGCCCGCGCTGTTCTATGTCTGATTGGGCAACTCATTAGCAGTTGTGGCCTCAAAGTCAATTTTGCACCCAAGTAATCTGCCCTGACCGTTTGTCCGAGACGCTGTCCAAACCGTTTTGGCCGGGCAGATTTCCTTGCACATCCCCTCAAAGAGGGATGTTGTCGTGCTTTTTCCACGGGTTTTTCACGTGTTTGTTCCGCAAGCTGGCAAAGGCCCGCGAAACGCGACGGCGGGTCGATTGAGGCATGATCACCTCATCGATAAAGCCACGCTCGGCCGCGACAAACGGGTTCGCAAACCTGTCCTCATAATCCTGCGTGTGCTGCACAATTTTCTCGGCATCGCCCAGATCGGCACGGTGAATGATCTCGGTCGCGCCCTTTGCGCCCATCACCGCGATTTCGGCTGTAGGCCAGGCATAGTTGAAGTCACCGCGCAGGTGCTTGGACGCCATAACATCATAGGCACCACCATAAGCCTTACGGGTGATGACGGTAACTTTTGGCACCGTGGCTTCACCGTAGGCAAACAACAGCTTTGCACCGTGCTTGATCACTCCGCCATATTCCTGCGACGTCCCCGGCAGGAAGCCAGGCACATCCACCAGCGTCAGGATCGGAATTTCGAAGCAATCGCAGAACCGCACAAACCGCGCGGCCTTGCGCGAGCTGTCGATGTCCAGACAACCGGCCAAGATCATCGGCTGATTGGCTACAACGCCCACTGTCTGCCCTTCAAGCCGGATGAACCCGGTGATGATGTTTTTGGCAAAATCCTCCTGAATTTCGTAGAAATCACCCTCATCCGCCACTTTGGTGATGAGTTCCTTCATGTCGTACGGCGTATTAGGGTTGTCGGGGATCAATGTATCCAGCGAGGTTTCCAGACGGTCGGGTTCGTCAAAGAACGGGCGCACTGGCGGCTTTTCGCGGTTGTTGAGCGGCAGGAAATCAACCAAACGGCGCACCTCGGCCAGTGCTTCAACGTCGTTCTCAAACGCTCCGTCAGCAACCGAGGATTTCTTGGTATGGGTCGACGCTCCACCCAGTTCCTCGGCGGTAACCACTTCGTTTGTGACCGTCTTGACCACGTCGGGGCCGGTCACAAACATGTACGAGGTGTCTTTGACCATGAAGATAAAGTCTGTCATCGCCGGGCTGTAGACTGCGCCACCAGCACAGGGGCCCATGATCACGCTGATCTGCGGAACCACGCCTGACGCCATGATGTTGCGTTGGAACACCTCGGCATAACCAGCCAGCGACGCCACGCCTTCCTGAATTCGCGCCCCGCCCGAATCGTTAATGCCAATCACCGGTGCACCGTTCTGAACGGCCATATCCATGATCTTGCAGATCTTCTGAGCATGGGTTTCCGAAAGTGAGCCGCCAAAGACTGTAAAGTCCTGGCTGAACACATAAACCATGCGGCCATTGATCGTACCCCAGCCAGTAACGACACCGTCACCCGCTGGCCTTTGCTTCTCCATCCCGAAATCGGTGCACCGATGGCTGACAAACATGTCAAATTCTTCAAAGCTGCCTTCATCCAGCAACAGTTCGACCCGTTCCCGCGCAGTCAGTTTGCCGCGCGAGTGCTGTGCGTCGATGCGCTTTTGTCCACCACCCAGCCGCGCGTTGTCGCGACGGTCTTCAAGTTCGGAAAGGATGTCTTTCATAACGATGATCCCCTGTAAAATCTGGCCGGACACTATACGTAGATGCCGCAAGACCAAAGTATCTTTCGGCAAATTTGCAAATCTTTTCCAATCACCTTGGTGAATATTGTAAACTTGCTAATTTTCACTCACAAAACGCGTGATGGATGGCATTCTTATCCGTGGTGACTATACACGTGAACTATGCAGTTTAGTTCTTCGTCGGCACATCGCTCGCCTCCTAAAATTACCACTCTGGTATTGCTGTCCGGATTGTCCGCGCTCAGCCTCAATCTGTTTTTGCCGAGCCTGCCCAATATGGCACTGCACTTTCAGGCCGACTACAAGGTCATGCAGCTGTCGATTGCCCTGTACCTGCTGGTCAATGCGGTGCTTCAGATCCTGATCGGACCAATTGCAGACAAGGCGGGGCGCCGTCCCGTTCTACTTTGGGGGTTGGTCCTTTTTTTGGTGGCGACGTTGGGCTGCATCTATGCACCCAACGTCCAGGTCTTTCTTGTTTTCAGAATGTGTCAGGCAATCATCGTGGTCGGCATGGTTCTTAGCCGTGCGGCGGTTCGGGACCTATATGATCAGGACCAGGCGGCGTCGATGATCGGTTACGTAACGATGGGCATGGCCATTGTCCCCATGATCGGACCCGCGATCGGGGGCCTGTTGGAGGAGAGCTTTGGCTGGAAAGCCAACTTCTGGCTGCCCTTCGTTCTTGGCGTAATGACGCTGGTGCTAACTTACTTAGATTTTGGCGAAACCTCAGCCAAAAGCGGCAAAACACTGGTTCAACAATTCCGGGAATACCCCGAACTGCTGGGTTCCCCGCGATTTTGGGGCTATTCGCTGTCATCCGCGCTGTCGTCTGGCGCCTTCTTTGCCTATCTGGGCGGCGCTCCCTTTATCGGCACCGAACTATTCGGCCTCAGCGCCGCCGAGGTCGGCATCTACTTTGGCGCCCCAGCCGTAGGGTACTTTTTTGGCAATTTCTTCAGCGGTCGCTATTCCGTTCACTTCGGCGTCAATCGAATGGTACTTTGGGGCTGCTGGCTGAACGCAGCAGGCGTTGCAATGTCCGCGATCTTGTTTCTGGCCGGCTTCGGAACGGCGCTCAGCTTTTTCGGATTCATGACCTTTGTAGGCATTGGAAACGGCATGACGATTCCCAACGCAACGTCGGGCGCACTTTCGGTGCGACCGCATCTGGCCGCCACAGCATCCGGACTGAGTGGAGCGATCATGCTGGGCGGCGGCGCGGGCCTCAGCGCGCTTGCAGGAGCCTTGCTAACCCATGAAACTGGAGCAATGCCCCTGCTGTGGTTGATGCTGGCAACCTCGGTCCTGGCAGTATGCGCAATATTGTCCGTCATTCGACGCGAACGGCAACTGGGCCTTTGAATGGCTTGCCTATGACGGTTTGCAAAGTTAGCTTGCCGAATTAGGAAAGTTGCAAAGGCCCAACATGGCGACTCAGAAACTCTATGCAGGTGCAAAGCTACGCGAAATGCGTACGCGCTTGTCCCTGACCCAAAAGGAATTTGCCGCCAAACTGGGTGTTTCCCTGCCCTATCTAAACCAGATGGAGAACAACAACCGTCCGATTTCGACCACGGTCGTTCTGGCGCTGGCGCAAGAATTTGGAATGGATGTCACCGAGTTGAGCACCGGCGACAGTGAACGCCTGGTCTCGGACATGCGCGAGGCATTGGCCGATCCGGTCTTTGACGATGCCGTTCCACCGCTCGCCGATCTCCGTCTGACGGCTTCAAACGCACCCGCTCTGGCACGGGCCTTCATTGCACTGCACCGCACCTATCGTCAGACGCATGAACGCTTGGCCTCCCTTGACGAAGCATTGGGGCGCGAAGACGCGCAAATCCAGGCCAGCCCATG
The DNA here is from genome assembly GCF_059610285.1 of Ruegeria sp. YTSA072. NCBI lineage: Bacteria > Pseudomonadati > Pseudomonadota > Alphaproteobacteria > Rhodobacterales > Roseobacteraceae > Ruegeria > Ruegeria sp. YTSA072. The sequence goes on from NZ_JBXWNI010000002.1 coordinate 116,977, forward strand.
GGAGGAAGTGCGGGACTTCTTCCACTATTGCGACAACTATATCGACGCGGTGGACCGCGCGGCTGAACGATTTGCCGGGCGCGCCGAGGATGCCGGCGGCATACGCGCTGCAGCCCTGGACGGCCTCGCGGAGCGCGGCATCCGGGTCCAATTCCCGGATATCGATGAAACCCGAAAGTACGACCCAGAAAACAAATCACTGCAGCTTTCGTCCAGAACCGCACCACAAACTCAGGTGTTTCAGTTGTTGTTGCAGGTTGCACTGATCAGCCAGGACAAACTTCTTGAAGCAACGCTGGATTTTGCCAAATTTCACAGCGATGAGGCTCGTGCCATTGCCAAGATCGGGCTGGCAAATTACTTCGCCGGCGCATCACTGATGCCTTACGCCAAATTTCTGGCCACAGCACAGGAATATCGTCACGACCTTGAATTGCTTAGCAACCGGTTTGGCGCATCGATCGAACAGGTGGCGCACAGGTTGTCGACCCTGCAACGCCCTGGCGCAAAAGGCATTCCGTTTTTTTTCGTTCGCGTTGATCAGGCCGGAACGATCACCAAAAGACACTCGGCCACGCGCCTGCAATTTGCCCGGTTCGGCGGCGCCTGCCCCTTATGGAACGTCCACCGCGCTTTCGAAACGCCCGGCCACTTCCTGCGGCAGCTGGCAGAAACACCCGATGGTGTTCAGTACATATCTTTGGCTCGGGACGTGTCGAAATCAGGCGGCTCATTCGGCGCACCTGTGCGCCGTTATGCGATTGCACTAGGTTGCGAGGTGCGCCACGCCGAGGCGCTGGTTTATGCCGACAATCTGGATTTCAACAACGCCAGCGCTTACGAGCCAATTGGCATATCCTGCCGCATCTGCGAGCGGCCGAATTGTCATCAGCGATCGGTCCCGCCATTGGAAAGACGCCTGACGATCGACGCCCATACCCGCGGTACCTTGCCCTATGAAGTCACCTGATCTTCACCTGGCCTAAAAATATCCCGGGGGCGTGGCGGCTTGTCGCGACGGGGGCAGAGCCCCCGCCATTTCTCAGGACTTGGACAAGATCGCCCAGATCTCGTCTTTCAGAACCGCACGTCTTTTACGCAGATCTGTCTCAGCGATATCATCCATCGGTTCGACATTCGTTTCGGCACGATGAACCTCGCGGTTGATCTCATGATACTCGTCCGCCAGCCGTGAAAAATGAGCGTCCGTTTGCTTAAGCTGGCTCATCAACTCAACCTTGTCCGGAAACTCTTCGGCCAGTTCGTGCGGGGTGTGGGACATTCCTGTTCGCTCCTGAAAATATGTCGTTACGATTCAAGTCTATTCGTCCCGGCCCCGTCAAGCTTTGACGCGGATCAAATCATGCCGCCTTTCACCGTTGAGCAACAGCCCATTGCGGGTGAATCCAAGGGCGGTCATTGGCAGAAGGCAAGGCTTCCTTGCCCAACAGATGGTCGGACATTTTCTCACCCACCATGATCGACGGCGCGTTCAGATTGCCATTGGTGATCTGCGGAAAGATCGAGCTGTCGGCAACACGCAAGCCATCCACACCAATCACGCGTCCCTGCGGATCGACCACAGCATTTCTATCATCCGCCCGGCCCATACGGCAGGTTCCACAGGGGTGATAAGCACTTTCAGCATGTTCGGCGATAAAGGCATTAAGCGCTTCGTCAGACTGCACATCTGCACCCGGTTGGATTTCTTTACCGGAATAAGGTTTGAACGCATCCTGCCCGAAAATCTCACGCGTCAGGCGAATACAAGTGCGAAAATCTGCCCAATCCTGCTCGTGGCTCATGTAGTTGAAACGGATCACAGGCGCGTCCTCGGCATTGGTCGACCGCAGTGTGACCGCCCCGCGCGAGGGCGAGCGCATCGGCCCGACATGCGCCTGAAAACCATGACCTTCTGCTGCTGCCTGACCGTCGTAGCGAACGGCGATCGGCAGGAAATGGTACTGAATATCAGGATACTCCACGCCCGGCTTTGACCGGATGAATGCCGCACTTTCGAACTGGTTTGATGCACCCAACCCGGTCTTTGTGAACAACCATTGTGCTCCGATCAGGCCTTTACTGATCAGGTTCCAGTGTTTGTAGAGTGTGATGGGCTGTAGGGATGCCTGCTGGATATAAAGCTCCAGGTGGTCTTGCAGATTGCCACCCACACCCGGACGGTCCGCCACAATTTCGATCCCATGCTCGGCCAGATGCGCTGCTGGTCCGATACCGGAAAGCATCAGCAGTTTGGGAGAGTTGATGGATGATGCTGCCAGAACCACTTCGCGCCGAGCGCGGATGACCTCAGTCTTGCCACCTCGGATCAATTCCACTCCAATTGCGCGGCCATTTTCCATAACCACCCTTGAGGCCAGTCCGCGCACGATATCGCAGTTGTCGCGCTTGAGCGCAGGTTTCAGATAGGCATTCGCCGCCGACCAACGCCGTCCTTTCCAGACGGTTTGTTCCATCGGGCCAAAGCCTTCCTGCTTTTCACCGTTGTAGTCGCCGGTAACCTCGTACCCCGCCTGCTGACCCGCATCGACAAAAGCCTGAAACAGGGGATTCTCGCGAGGGCCGCGCGAGACATGCAGGGGCCCATCGGTTCCACGCCATGTCGGATCACCACCGTGGCCACCATCATGCCAGGTCTCCATGCGTTTGTAGTACGGAAGAACATCCGCAAAGGACCAGCCATCGGCGCCCATCTCGGCCCATGTATCGAAATCGCGCGCGTGGCCACGAACGTAGACCATACCATTGATCGAAGACGAGCCGCCAATCACCTTGCCGCGCGGGCAGGCCAGTTCGCGGTTATTCAGGTGCGGCTCGGGCTCGGACTTGTAACCCCAGTCATACATCGGCATGTTCATCGGATAGCTAAGCGCCGCTGGCATCTGGATGAACGGGCCCGCATCGGTCCCGCCATGCTCGATCACCAGAACCGAGGCCCCGGCCTCGCTCAGGCGATAGGCCATCGCGCAACCTGCGGATCCTGCGCCGACGATGACGAAATCTGCTTCCATTTTCAGGTCTCCATATCCTGCCGAACTGCGTTTTGAACCGTTCGGCAGGAGTATTTTCAAAAAGGTGAAGAGGTTACTCGCCGCGTGGGTAGCGGGCGTTTTCCTCGACGACATTCAGATCCATGTGATTGCGCATGTAGCGCTCGGATGCCTTCTGCAGTGGCTGGTAATCCCATGGGTAATACCCGCCCTGCCGCAGCGCCTCGTAAACAACCCATCGGCGCGCCTGGCTGGCGCGGACATCCGCGTCGAATTGATCCAAGTCCCAACGCGCCTGAGATTTCGCGCGCAGAGTTTCAAGCGTGCCTGCTTGTTCGGGGTTTTCCGCGAGGTTTTCCAACTCTTGCGGGTCAGCCTCAAGATCGTACAGCTGATCTGGGTCCAATGCGCAGCGATTGTATTTCCACTTACCGTAGCGCAGCGAAACCAGCGGCGCATACGAGCCTTCGGCCGCGTATTCCATCTTCACCGGAGCAGTCCGTTCGGTGCCATTGGCCAGTGGTACAAGGTCTTCGCCATCGGTCCACGGCGCGATCTCGGCCATATCTACACCCGCCAGTGCACCAAGGGTTGGCGTGACGTCGATTGTCGAAACCGGTGTGTCGATACGGCCTGCCGGCATATCCGGCGCGGCAATCATCAACGGCACGCGTGCCGACCCTTCGTAGAAGTTCATTTTGAACCACAGGCCCCGTTCACCCAGCATGTCGCCGTGATCCGAGACAAACATGATGATCGCCTCTTGCCGGGTTGTTTCCAGCACCTCTAGGATTTCACCGATCTTGTCGTCCAGATATGAGATATTGGAAAAGTACGCGCGGCGCGACTTGCAGATGTCTTCTTCTGTGATGTCGAAGCTGCGCCAATCATTGGCATCAAAGATACGCTTTGAGTGCGGATCCTGATTGTCATAACCAATGTCCGCAATCTCGGGCTGCAGGTGCTCACAGTCTTCGTACAGATCCCAATACTTGCGGCGCGCCACGTAAGGATCATGCGGGTGGGTAAAGCTGACGGTCACACACCACGGGCGGTCATCCTTGCCACGCGCCAGATCATAGAGCTTGGCCTTGGCGTTGTAGGCGACCTCGTCGTCATACTCCATCTGGTTGGAAATCTCGGCCACGCCTGCGCCCGTCACCGAACCCATATTGTGGTACCACCAGTCAATACGCTCGCCCGGTTTGCGATAGTCCGGCGTCCAACCGAAATCAGCCGGATAGATATCGGTTGTCAGGCGGTCCTCAAACCCGTGCATCTGATCGGGGCCAACAAAGTGCATCTTGCCGGACAGGCAGGTGTAGTAGCCCGCACGACGCAGATGGTGCGCATAGGTCGGGATGTCGCTGCGGAATTCTGCGGCGTTGTCATAAACACCCGTGCGCGAAGGCAGCTGACCGGACATAAAGCTGGCCCGCCCCGGCGCGCACAGAGGCGACGCGGTATAGGCGTTGGCAAACCGGGTCGACCGTTCAGCCAGCTTCTTCAGGTTCGGAGCGTGAAGCCAGTCAACGGGACCGTCTGGAAAGAGGGTCCCGTTCAGCTGATCCACCATCAGGATCAGAATGTTCGGTTTTGTCATTTTTCAGCCTCGAGCAGAGTGTTGAGGACACGCATTGCGTGATTGACCGCCAGCTGCGGTTCTTCCGGCGCGCTTAGTGCGGCGCGGATATACAGCCCATCGATCAGGGCGATCATGTTTTCGGCCGCCTCGGCCGGATCGCCCAGCAATGGGCGCAGGGCGTGGGTCAGGTTCGACCGGATACGTGCCTGATAGATTTGCCACAGGCGCAAGGCGTCATCATTGGTTTGGGCCAGCACGTAGAATGTCATCCAGGCTGCGATGACATCCGGAGTGAAACATGACGGCGCAAAACAGGCCCGGATAATCGCCTGCGCGCGCTCTTCCGGAACGGCATTTTTCAGCTCCCCTCGGGCCTCGTCAGCAAAGTCCGAAAGAATACGGCGCATGGCAGCCAGAAAAATCTGATCCTTGCCGCCGAAATAGTGATGCGCCAGCGCACTGGACATACCCGCACGTTTAGCGATCTGGCTGACAGTCACATCAAGGGATTTCTTCGACCCGAGCTCGGCGATTGTTGCCTTGACGATCGCGTCACGGCGGATTGGCTCCATTCCGAGTTTCGGCATCGCTATCCCCTCATTACGTGTACCGGGAAACGCTAAGGGGTTTTTATTGACCCGTCAATCAATAACGTTTTAAGCGGCCGTGAACGGCTAGAGTTTTGGTGCGATGCTTGGGGTCGTCAAGCTGCTGCGGTTCAAAACCGCCTCGCGCCAGGCAATGAAGCTGACCGCCAGAAGAATCACCGTACCGCCGGCGACAACCCAAATGTCGATGCTTTCGTTGAAGACCAGCGCGCCCAACATGGTGGCCCAGATCAGCTGCAGGAACGTAACCGGCTGTGTGACCGCGACCGGGGCCGCCTTGAGTGCGATCGTCATGAAATAGTGGCCCGCCGTGGCAAAACTGGCCACCAGAAACAGCACGCCGAGGTCGCGCAAGCTGGGCGTGGTCCAAACTGCAATAGCAAAGGGGATCAAGGCTATGGTCACCCAGATCGACATATGCGCCACAACGACCGACGGCGGCAGATCACGCACAAGCACTTTGGCGATCAGATAAGATCCGCCCAGGGTCAGGGCCGTGCCCAGCATGGTGATATGACCCAGTGAAATCTCACGAAAACCCGGCCTTAGGATGATCAGAACGCCAACCAGTGCCACGCCAATCGCGGCGATCCGACGGATGGCCAGCTTCTCGCCCAGAAACAACGCGGCCCCCAGCGTGACATAGACCGGCGTCATGTAGTTCATCGCCGTAACCTCGGCCAGCGGGATCTGGGTCATCGAGAAGAACCACAGCATCACTGCAAATGCGTGGACGACACCGCGTGTCCCCAGCAACACGATGTGGCTGCGTGTAAGGTGGGTTTTCAACACCAAGCGCAACGCTGGCAACAGAAAGATCAAGCCGAAGGCAAAGCGCAGGAACGCGGCCTGCGTAGGGTCCATCGAGGAGCCCAGCGACTTTACCAACGCGGTCATGACCACAAACGACAAGCCTGCCGAAAACATCCAGAGCATGCCAGCCACGGGGCGGTGTTGGGCGGTTAAAGTTGACATGTTAACGGTTGAACACCGAATACTTGGCAGAGGCAACCCGTCACATCAATACGAGCTTTGCAGCAATTGCCAGCATGACCACGCCGATTATTAAGTCCAGCACCTGCCACGCCCGTGGTCTTGTGAAAATCGGGGACAGCATCCCTGCCCCGTAGCCCAGCGAAAAGAAGAACACAAAGCTGGACGTCATTGCCCCAAGCGCAAAGGCCAGCCGATCCTCATACTGCGCCGAGATTGACCCAATCAGCACAACTGTATCCAGATAGACATGCGGGTTCAGCCATGTGAACGCAAGAACGGTCAGCAGAACAGATTTCAGGCTGACCCGCTTACCCTCGCCGATCTCCATCACCGCTCCGCCGCGCCAGGCCGAACTCAGGCTGCGCAAACCGTACCATATCAGAAAGATCGCCCCGCCATATCGCATGACGGTCTCGAACCAGGGCAACGCGTGCGCCAATGTTCCGAAACCCGCAACGCCTGCAGCTATGAGAATGGCATCAGACACCGCGCAAGTCAGGCACAGTGGGAATACGTGCTCGCGCCGCAATCCCTGACGCAGAACAAAGGCGTTTTGCGCGCCAATGGCGAGGATCAGGCTGAAGCCAAGCACAAAGCCTGCGATCAAGGATGTGGACATGAAACCTCCGATAGTCTGAGGCGTTGACTACTTGCTTACCAAGCATCTATCAAATTAAAGAAACTGACCTGAGTTAAGTCTGTCTAATGCTACTGGATCCAAACCACCTGACTGCGCTGTCTGCCATCCTGCGTCATGGCAGCTTTGACGCGGCCGCTTCGGAACTTGCAGTTACGCCTTCTGCGGTTTCACAACGGATCAAGGCGCTGGAAGACCTTGTCGGCGCGACCCTGATCAATCGCGGAACGCCCTGCACGGGCACTCCGATGGGTTTGCGTATCGCTCAACACGCTGAGGATATCGGGTTACTTGAGACGCATCTGGCCCGCGAACTGACACTTGATCAAACCAACGGCCCCGCGCGCGTGCGCGTCGCCGTGCCAGCCGACGTTCTGGCGACGTGGTTCATCAATGTCATGTCTCAGGTCGACGGCCTGCTGTTCGATCTGGTCGTTGACGATCAGGATCATTCGGCGGAATGGCTGAGGCGCGGAGAGGTCAGCGCCGCCATAACGGTCGGAGGTGATACAGTCCCAGGCAGCGACGCCGTCGCCCTTGGCGCCCTGCGGTACATCCCCACGGCCAGCCCCGATTTCATGCGCAAATGGTTCGCGGACGGTGTAAATGTCGAGACGTTGTCCCGCGCCACCTGTTTGACATTCAACCGCAAGGATGGGCTGCAAAAAGCCTGGATTACCCGGCAGACAGGTCAACGGCTATCCCCCCCCTCGCATTTCCTGCCCTCCTCTCAGGGATTTGTAGAAGCGGCCATTGCGGGGATTGGGTGGGGAATGAATCCGGAAAGCCTTGCGCGCCCAGCGCTGGAAGATGGCCGGTTATGCCCTTTGGTACCGGGCGCGCGGCTTGACGTAGGGCTGACCTGGCAGGTGGGTCGTGTGCTCTCCACGGCGTTGGCCCCGCTAACTGACGCAGTCAAGCGCGCCGCCAATGGTGCCCTGCTTCCAGTTGACACGGCAGACTAGGACTGAACCGCTTTTTTCTCGCTGGGTACAACCACACGGTAACAGGCGACCGCCGCGAAAACGCTTGTGGCGACGATGAAGGCGATTGCCCATGCGACCTCGTGCAAATGCGCAACGCCTGCCAACGCGGCCGAGAGCAATACGCCAGAGATCCGGCAAATGCTCTTGATCGCTGCGGCACCTTTGACCCTTTGATCTTTTGGGGCAACGTCCAGGAAGTACAGCTTGCGGGCACTGCTGATCCCTGTCACCGCAACAGTGACAACGAACAAGGCAATGGCGTGTAAGTGAACGTCATGGTCCATGCCCAGAAAGTGCACGGACAAAAGCGCACCGCCCGTCAGTGCCACCATCAGGTTCCCGGTGACCATCACGGCGCGATGCGATTTCATGTTCACCAATTGCCACAGTGGGGCAGAAACAAGATACCCCGACGCCGACGACACGATCATCGCCGTCAGCCCTCTGGCCGAATCGTGGTGCGCTTCGGCTGCGATCAGCGCAAAGAACGGTACGGACAGGGATACGACGACAAGCGGCATGCGCATGATCATGTACCGGCGGAACCAGTGCTGATCGAACATTGCGGCGATATCGGTGAAGTTATCCAGGAACTTTCGCTTCTTGACCCGTTGCGCGCCCTGTTCCTGGGTGGGACCGACGGTTTCGGACATCATTAGAATCGACAGGCCGGACAGGACAAAGAATGTTACCGAAACGGCGATGACTGCGGAATGGCGCGAAAACGGTGGGTTTTCTTTGGTGATCTCGTGAACCAGCAACGCCAATCCGATTGCACCCAATCCACCCACCCCTAGCTGCAGATAATGCATGATCATCCGCGATTTGGAGCGCACCTGATCGCCCAGCAGATCGGTATACATCAGCGACTGAATTTCTTCGATCAAACCGATCATGAAAAATGCCGCGACAAAAGCCACACCTATGACCGGAACGACACCTGTTGAGGCCACCAACAAAGCCAAAATCAGGCAGGCACCGATTGCGACCTCAGTCATCGCGATTGCACGTTTCTTACGGTCACGCGCTGCGATGGGATACGCGAGGAAAACATCCGAGATCATGCTGCCAACCATCCGCACCGACACCAGCGCGCCGGCTATGTACATCGGAAGCTCAAGCGATACGGCCAGAAACGGCAAGACCACGGATGGGCTGCCTAGGGTCCACGCCACCTGAGACAGAATGCTTTGCCCAGCCAGGACCGGAACGTTTCTTTTCGATGTGTCCAGTGACTTGTCAGTCATATGCGCGCTTGGGTTCCTCGGCTCGCAAAAGGGCGCGCCACTTGGGTTTGATCAATCCATGGTACTCAGTTCCACGCAACCGGCCAAGAACCCCCTGTGTCAAAAATGAAAACCCGGCCAAAGACCGGGTTTTTCGTGCTTTTCTTGCAATGCGGATCAGAGCTGAGCCATGACTTCGTCCGTGGCTTCGAAATTCGTCGTCACGCGCTGAACGTCATCGTCGTCCTCCAGCGCATCGACCAGCTTCATCAGCTTTTGCATGTCTTCCAGACCCAACTCGGTTGTCGTCGTAGGCTTCCAGATCAGCTTGGTGGAATCGGTTTCCCCCAGCGCAGCTTCAAGGGCGCTCGACACTTCGTTCAGGTCAGTATCTGCACACCAGATGATATGCCCTTCTTCCGAGCTTTCGACATCTTCAGCGCCGGCTTCGATTGCGGCTTCGAACACGGTGTCCGCGTCGCCGACGGAACCCGGATAAACCACTTCGCCCTTGCGTTCGAACATGAAGCCAACTGAACCGGTTTCACCCAGGTTGCCGCCGTTCTTGGAAAAAGTCGAACGCACGGTCGAAGCTGTGCGATTGCGGTTGTCGGTCATCGTCTCGACGATCACCGCCACACCGTTCGGGCCATAGCCCTCATACCGGATTTCTTCGTATTCATCGCCTTCGCCCGCCGTCGATTTCTTGATCGCGCGGTCGATGACATCTTTTGGAACCGACTGTGACTTGGCTTCTTTCACGGCCAAACGCAGCCGTGGGTTTTTTTCAGGATCGGGGTCGCCCATCTTGGCAGCGACGGTGATCTCTTTCGACAGTTTGGAAAACAGTTTGGACCGCGCGGCGTCCTGACGCCCCTTGCGGTGCTGGATGTTGGCCCATTTGGAATGGCCTGCCATGTTGCGTCCTCGTCATCGTGATTGCGTATTCGGCGCTCATATAGACGTTTGAGGGGCCAAGGATCAAGAGAGCGGCTTGCGACAGTCGCCGCGAAGGGTATGGTGGCCGCATGACGACAGACCAGATTATTCTTTTTTCCCTTTTCGCCACTGTGTTTGGAATGCTGCTTTGGGGGAAGTTTCGATACGATCTTGTGGCCTTCACCGCGCTATTGATCGGAGTTACGCTGGGTGTTGTGCCGGTCGATGACGCCTTTGCCGGGTTCGGACACCCCGCTACGATCATCGTCGCTTTGGTATTGGTTGTCTCGGCCGGGTTGGTGCGCTCCGGCGCTGTTTTCCTGATCACCCGCACACTGGTCGATGCCTCGCGCGGGCTTGGCGCGCACATCGCGCTGATGGGCGGGATTGGCGCTGTTCTGTCAGCTTTTATGAACAACGTGGCCGCGCTGGCGCTGCTGATGCCGGTCGATATCCAAACCGCGCGCAAGGCGGGGCGACCGGTCGGTCTGACCCTGATGCCGCTGAGTTTTGCCACTATTCTGGGCGGCATGGCCACGTTGATTGGAACGCCCCCTAACATCATCATCGCATCGATCCGGGCTGAGACCTTGGGTGAACCGTTCCGAATGTTCGATTTCGCCCCCGTTGGTGGATTGGCCGCGATTGCCGGGCTAGCATTTGTCGCGCTGGTCGGATGGCGGTTGATTCCCAATCGCGGAACACAGGAAGAGGCCTCGGAAACCCTTGCCGAATACATCGCGGAACTGACGGTCCCGCCAGAGTCGCCGCAAATCGGAAAACGTGTCAGCGAGCTTTATGAGGCCGCCGAGAAATCCGACGTGGCGATCATCGGCCTTATTCGAGATGGAAAACGGCGCTATGGCCGGTCGGCCCATGCTACAATAAAACCGGGCGACGCTTTGGTGCTGGAGGCCCGCCCCGAGGCGCTAGACGAATTTCGCACCGCGCTGAACCTCGATTTCTCAGATACCCGCCGTCAGGAATTGCTGACCGCCGAAGGGGACGGTCTTGAAGTGATTGAGGTAGTTGTGCCGCTAAACGCACGCGTCACCGGTCGCACCGCGCAAGGCCTGGGATTGGCCTGGCGTCAAAGCACCGTTTTGATGGGGATTTCACGTCAAGGGCGTCGCATTACCGAACAGGTCCGTAAAACTCAGATTGAGGCAGGCGACATTCTGTTGCTGCTATGCCCACGTGACCGCAGTGCCGATGTGACCGAATGGCTGGGGTGTTTGCCACTTGCTGAACGCGGTCTGAACGTCACCGCCAACGAAAAAGCGTGGCTTGCCATTGGCTTGTTTGGTGCAGCTGTTCTGGCGGCCAGTGTCGGGCTGATCTACCTGCCCATCGCTTTGGGGCTGGTCGTTGTCGCCTATGTTCTGACCAAGATCATGCCGATTGCCGATATCTACAATCATATCGAGTGGCCCGTTGTAGTTCTGCTGGGCTCGATGATCCCGCTAGGCAGCGCGTTGGAGACGTCAGGCGGCACGGAACTGATTGCGAACGCGTTGATTCAATTAACCGACGGGCTGCCTGCCTGGGCCATTCTGACCGTTTTGATGGTGGTCACCATGACCCTGTCAGACGTGCTGAACAACACGGCCACGGCCATTGTTGCGGCTCCGGTCGGCATCCAGATGGCCCGCACGCTTGAGGTTTCACCCGACCCGTTCCTGATGACGGTTGCCGTTGCTGCGTCAGCCGCGTTCCTGACGCCGATCGGGCACAAGAACAATACGTTGGTGCTGGGGCCCGGAGGGTATCAGTTTGGCGATTATTGGCGCATGGGGTTGCCGCTGGAAATCCTGATCATCGCCGTTTCCATTCCCGCCATCCTTGTGTTCTGGCCATTGTGACGGGTAAAGGCCTTTCATGAAACGTTTTCTGATCCTGCAACTGCGCCCGGAAACCGATGCCTCGGATGCCGAATATGCCTCGATCCTGGACAAAACGGGTCTGACCCCCAACCAGACCCATCGTATCCGATTGGATTGCGAAGCTTTGCCCGACGATCTGGATGTCACGGACTATGCCGGGGTGATCGTCGGCGGTGGACCGGGATGCGTCAGTGACGATCCTGCAACCAAATCGGAAACTGATGCACGTACCGAGGCGGCCATCATGGGATTGATGCCGCAGATCATCGCTCAGGATCATCCCTTTATGGGCTGTTGCTATGGGCTGGGCATTCTGGCCGCTCATCTTGGCGGTGACGTCAGCAAAGACAAGTACGGCGAACCTGTCGGGCCTTCGACCTGCCACCTGACCGAAGACGGGGCGCAAGACCCGCTGACGTCAGGGCTGACCGGAACATTCGACGCCTTCGTGGGTCACAAAGAGGCCGTGCAGGCACTGCCGGAAGGGTGCGTCCACCTGCTGGCCTCGGACCCCTGCCCGTTTCAAATGATCCGCTGGGGGCAGAATGTTTATGCTACGCAATTCCACCCCGAGGCGGACGCGCGCGATTTTGAGCAGCGCATCAATATCTACAAGAACCACGGCTATTTTCCGCCCGAAGACGCCCAGCGCCTGATCGACATTTGTCACGCAGCGGACGTCACGCAACCGGCCGAAATTCTCCGCAGATTTGCTGAACGCTATGGGTGACCCAACGGCGTTATTGCCTGATCCACGACCGCTCGCTTAGGGTAGCCCGAACGGCTTTGGGAGGAGTTGTTCTTGGATCTTCTAATTAATGTCGGCCTGCCGCTGTCGCTGGCCATTATCATGCTGTCTCTAGGCGTTGGGCTCGAAGTCGCCGATTTCCGCCGTGTCCTTAGCCGGCGCTATCCTTTCGCCATCGGCGCGTTGTGCCAGGTTGTGTTGCTGCCGGTCGCGGCATTTGTCACGGTCACACTGTTTGCGTTGCCACCCGAGATCGCTGTCGGCTTCATGATCCTCAGTTTTTGCCCCGGCGGTGTGACCAGCAACATCCTGTCGAAACTGGCCAAAGGTGATGTCGCCCTTTCGGTCAGTTTGACGGCCGTCATCAGCCTGCTTTCGATGGTCACCGTGCCCTTTCTTGCCGCGTGGTCAGTGAACTATTTCATGGGCGATGCGGCACCCGAGGTGTCCATCTCAGGGCTTGCGATCGCCATGTTCCTGATAACCACGCTACCCGTGGCGCTTGGCGTCACACTTCGCAGCTTTGCAACAGATTTTGCAAAGCGGATCGAGCCCGCGCTGTCCAAGCTTGCGACCGTATTGTTCGTGCTGATCGTTGTGGCTGCTCTGGCTGGAAATTGGCAGCTGTTTGTCGACAACCTCGGCGTCATGGGCGCTGGGTTGATCTCGTTGAACATCGCGCTTTTGCTGATCGGGTTGGGGCTGGCACGTGCCGCAAAGCTAACGTGGAACGAAAGCAAGACGGTCTCCATCGAAACCGGAATACAAAACTCGACTCTTGGGATTACACTGGCTGCATTGATCACGGCGACGGAAAGCGGGTTCAGCCCGTTGGCTCTGCCGTCGGCTGTGTACGGAATAACGATGTATGTTGTGGCCTTGCCCTTCATCCTTTGGTTCCGCAGCCGCTGAAAGGATAACACATGACGAATAACTCTGCCGATGCAATCGTCGTGGGCGCTGGGCTGGCCGGGTTGGCCGCCGCGGCCGAACTGGGCGACCGGGGCAAAAAGGTGATCGTGGTCGATCAGGAACCCGCGCATTTCCTGGGCGGTCAGGCATTCTGGAGCCTTGGCGGGCTCTTTATGGTCGACACGCCGGAACAGCGGCGCATGGGCATCAAGGACAGCTACGACCTTGCCTTGCGAGACTGGATGGGCAGCGCGCAGTTCGATCGTGACGAGGACGCATGGCCCCGCAAATGGGCCGAGGCCTATGTGGAATTTGCCGCTGGCGAGATGCGCCCTTGGCTGCATGACATGGGCCTGCGCTGGTTTCCAATTGTCGGTTGGGCTGAACGCGGTGGATCATACGCAGATGGTCATGGCAATTCTGTGCCCCGCTTTCATATCACCTGGGGCACCGGCCCAGGTGTTCTGGAACATTTCAAACGCCGAGTGCGTGACCATGTCAGCAATGGGTTGATCGAGCTTAAATTCCGCCATCAAGTCAGCCACATCATCATGCAGAACGGCGCGGCCAAGGGAGTGTCGGGCGAGGTTCTGGCCGACGACACCGCACCCCACGGCGCCAAGACCAACCGCGATGAAGTTGGCGAGTTCGAATTTTACGCCCCGGCCGTTATCGTCACGTCCGGCGGCATCGGAGGCAACTTTGAAATGGTGCGCAAAAGCTGGCCACGCGACCGTCTGGGCGAGCCGCCGAAGGACATGGTCGCTGGCGTGCCATTCCACGTCGATGGACGCATGATCGGTATCAGCGAAAAGGCTGGCGGTCATGTCATCAACGGCGACCGGATGTGGCATTATACCGAGGGCGTTCGTAACTGGAATCCGATCTGGCCATCGCACGGCATTCGCATTCTGCCCGGCCCAAGCTCGATGTGGTTCGACGCCGAAGGCAACCGGTTGAAGCCGCCATGCCTGCCGGGTTTTGATACGTTAGGAACGTTAAAGGAAATCCTGAAGACCGGCCATGAATACAGCTGGTTCGTTCTGACCCAGAAAGTGATCAAAAAGGAATTCGCCCTATCCGGGTCCGAACAGAACCCCGACATGACCGACGGCGGTTGGAAAGAGGTTCTGTTCCAACGTATCCTGACAGGCTCCAAGGCCACTGCTCCGGTCGAGGCGTTCAAGGAGCACGGCGAAGACTTCATCGTCGCCAATACCTTGACCGAGCTTGTTAACGGGATGAACCATCTGGGCGGAGGCCTGATCGACGAGGCGCACCTGCGCGCCCAGATCGAGGCGCGCGATTCCCAGATCGACAACCCGTTCACCAAGGATGCGCAGATGGCCGCCATTCTGGCCGCGCGCAACTACCGTGGCGACAAACTGATCCGAACCGCCAAGCCGCACAAGTTCCTTGATCCGGCCAATGGCCCGCTGATCGCGGTGAAACTGCACGTGCTGACGCGCAAGACGCTGGGTGGGCTTCAGACCAATCTGGACAGTCAGATGGTGGGCGCAGACGGTCAGGTCGTTCCTGGCCTGTTCGCAGCCGGAGAGGTCGCGGGTTTCGGTGGCGGTGGCTATCACGGCTATAACGCGCTCGAAGGTTCATTCCTGGGCGGCTGCATTTTCTCCGGCCGCAATGCAGGGCGCTCAAGGGCCGTCGCGTGACGGCCCCTTAAACCCTACTGTTCACGGGCAAACTGAACGACGGATTGCCCAGCACTGTCCAGCAACACCAGCGTATCGCCTTTGAACGCATATGCTGTCACCCCTTGTAGGGCTTTGAAAAATTGCCGCTCAACTTCATCCAGTGGGGGCGGACAGGCCATCAGGGTGGCAGCCATGTTGTCGGGGAATTCAATATTGTTGCCCGCAATCTCGGCTTGGCCGGAAAACCGGTTACATCCACCGCTGCCTGAGAACGCGCCATCATTGGCGAATGAAAGTGCGGGGCGCCTTTCGATCTCAAGTGCTGCGCCATTCAGGCCGGTTGCAGTCCAGTTGGTGTTCTCCAGCACGGCTGCCCCGGGCGGTTGTACTTTGACCAGCATCAGATCGGTCGTGTTCCCGGCCCCATTCGTCAGAACAGGGTAGGCAGTATCGGTTGTGAACAACAGCTTGTCGCCCTGAAAGATCGAACCACGCACCACGTAGCGCATCCCCTCTTGAATAAGGGCGTCGTCATAGCTCAGCTCGAATTGTGCTGGCACTCCGGTCAGCGCATAGCGCTTTGCCGACAGGGTCACCGACGGTGCGTCCGCGCGCGAGACGTCTTGCAATTGCACGTAAAGCGTCGCATCCGGAGGTACGGCGATACGCTCGCGATATGCTGCAGTGCCTTCGATCGTTCCGCCGATGGCCGCGCCGCTCAGCAGGACTGATGTGGCCGCAACTGTAAGCGCGGTATATCCGGTCTTGAGCATTGGCGTGCTCCTTTTCGCAAAATCACTTATTCAAAACATTGTATGAGGTTTTGATTTTACAAGGACTTCGCCGGAAAACCAGCGGTTCCGTGCCGAACTCAAAGCGGCCAAATCAGAGGGATCAACAGCGAAGCCAGCAAACCCACGGTCAGATTTAGCGGCACGCCAACCTTCAGAAAATCTGTGAACCTGTACCCACCGGGGCCGTAAACCATCATGTTGGTCTGATATCCGATCGGCGTCGCAAATGAAGCCGAGGCTGCCACCATGACCGCCACGACCAGCGGGCGCGGATCAACGCCCACTGCCTGCGCCAAACCGATGGCAATCGGCGTCACCACAACCGCCACTGCGTTATTCGACACCAGCTCTGTCAGCACAGAGGTCAGCAAATAGACCGCCCAGATAATCAGGAATGGTGGCAGGGCACCAAGACCTGGCGCCACGGCTTCGACAATCAAGGAAACTGCGCCTGATTTGTCCAGGGCCGCACCTATGGCCAGCATAGAGAAGATCAGGGCCAGCAATCTTCCTTCGACAAAGGAAAACGCCTCATCCGCGTCGATGCAGCGTGTAATCAAAACAACCGCAACAGCCAGGACCGACAACAGCAGGATGGGCGCAACGCCCAGCGCGGCCAGCACAACGATCCCGGTCAGCGCCCCGATGGCAATCGGCGCGTGGCTGCGGCGAAATGCGCGGGCCGAAGGTTGGGTCACATCGACCATATCCATATCAGCAGCCAGCTTCCGAATATCTGCTGGTGATCCCTCCAGTAGCAGCGTGTCACCGACCCGCACGACCAGATCATCCAATTGCCGCCCGATATTCTGGTTTCTCCGATGCACCGCCAGAACGTAAACGCCATAACGGCGGCGTAAACGCATCGCGCCCAACGTCCGCCCCACCATGCGGCAACCCGGAGTGATCAGCACCTCGACCGTTTTTGTCTCAACCGCCGAGACCTGATCGACGCGCTTAAGCTCCTTGTTGGTTTGCAGGCTCAGCAGTTCCGTCATCTCAGTCCGAAGAACGACACGGTCGCCAACTTTCAAAGCGACGCCCTTGAGGTTGCGCCGCAACGACTCGTCGCCGCGCACGACGTCGATCAGGCGCACGCCAGGACGTTTGAACAACTGCACGCCCGTCACCTCACGTCCGATCAGGTTGCTGTCGGGGGGAATGACAGCCTCGGTAAAGAACTTCATCTTCGACCGATCGCTAAGCATTGTCGCCATGCTGTCCCGTTCCGGCAGCAGGCGCGGCGCGACAAACCGCAGGTAGAACATGCCGTAAATGACCAGCGCGATGCCCAAGGGTGTGACCTCGAATATCGTAAACGGGGTCATCCCCTGGGCCCGCGCGACACCATCAACCAACAGGTTGGTCGAGGTCCCGATCAGGGTCAGCGTACCACCCAGAATGGCCGCATAACTAAGCGGGATCAGCAGTTTCGAGGCCGACACGTTCAGCGTCCGCGCGATCTGAACGAATACGGGGATCATGACGACCACTACGGGCGTGTTTGAAACCACCGCCGAGGCAAAGACAACAAAGGCCATCAGCGTCGCGATTGCGATCTTGGGACTTACCTGTGCCTGCTTCTGTGCGGTCGATGTGAATGCGTCCAGTGCTCCGGTGCGCACCAATGCTCCCATGATGATAAACATCGCGGCAATCGTCCAAGGGGCCGGATTTGACAGAACGGCAAGTGCGCTTTGGTAAGGCAGAATGCCCGTCACCAGCATCACGGCCACGCCACCGATTGCGACCACTTCGGTCGGGTAGGATTCGCGCAGGAACATGATGAACATGCCTGCAACGACCAACAGCGCCAGTATCGCGCTTCCCATTTCTGTCAGTTGAAGGAATTGCATTCTTGGTATTCTGTCCGAACCCTGGCCTGGCTTACGCGCCCGTCAGGCAGTTTCACGCATTGCGCGCGACAGAGCAAGCCTGACTTGCCCTTACTGTGGGCCAGCTTGCTGTAGACGCCCACCAACGCGCACCATTTGAACAGATTTCGCCTGACCGTCACGGTCATCGGTTTCAACGACCACACCGCTCAGCGTTGCCTCGCCATTAGCCGGCGTGAACCGGGCCTTGGGCATGCCAGTGATAAACCGGCGCATCGGTTCCAGCTTGTCCATGCCGATGACCGAGTCATAATCGCCGCACATGCCCGCATCCGTCAGATAGGCCGTGCCACCCGGCAGGATTTGCGCATCCGCAGTCGGCACATGGGTATGCGTGCCCACCACAAGGCTGGCGCGTTTGTCGCAATAGTGCCCCATGGCCATTTTTTCGGACGTCGCTTCACAGTGCATATCAACGATGATCGCCTGCGCCTGCCCACCACGCGGGTGCGATTTCAGGATTGGTTCAATAGCCGAGAACGGATCATCAAAGGGGCGTTTCATGAAGACTTGGCCCAAAACCTGAACAACCAGAACCTTGCGTCCGCCCGGCGCGGTGTACAACCGATGACCCCTGCCCGGCGCGCCCTTGGCAAAGTTCACCGGGCGCACAATACGGGGTTCACTTTCGATGAATTGCAGCATGTCTTTCTGGTCGAACGCGTGGTCGCCAAGCGTCAGGCAATCGGCCCCGGCATCCAGCAACAGCTTTGCGTGATCCCCGGTCAGACCCATCCCGTTCGAGGCGTTTTCGCCATTCACCACGACAAAATCCAGGCGCCATTCGTCGCGCAAGCGCGGTAAATGTTGCTGAATGGCCGCGCGCCCGGCGCGGCCCATGACGTCACCCAGAAAAAGTATTCTCATCCTTAACGTCCTAAGTGTGGTATCCGACAAGCACAAGTGGTTAAGCTGGCAGAATAAACCGCCAAAGAACATAATGCAGGAGATTTCCCATGCGCCTTGCCCTTCTGACCGCCGCCAGTTTGACCGCGCTTTCAGCTTGCGACCAGCCTGCTTCAAACGACTCGTCCACCCAGCTGGCGAACCCGGCAGCAACCTTTTGCGTTGAAAGCGGCAATCGTTACGAAATCCGAGATGGCGAAGGCGGCCAGATTGGCATCTGCATCCTGCCCGACGGCACCGAAGTGGACGCGTGGGAGTACTTTCGCGAAAACAGCCCGACCTGAGGCGGTCAGGCCGAGAACGTCAGTACTCGGCTTTCAGTGATGACCATATCCAACGTCTGATCCGTGGGTTCCAACGGCAGCCCCTCGGCCTCTTGTGCGTCAAAGGCAAAGCCGATGGCCAGTGTGGGGCGCTTGGCGCGCAATCCCTCTAGCGTGCGGTCATAAAAGCCACCGCCATATCCCAGTCTTCCGCCTTGCGCGTCAAAAGCAACCAGCGGCACAACCAGAATCTCGGGGTCAAAATAATCGTCAATCTCGGGAACCTTGGCGCCGAACGGGCCGTCTTTCAACACGCCCTCGGGCGTCCAGCGCGAAAACCGCAACGCTTGTCCGGCGGCCTGAATGACTGGCACACCGACCGGACCATAAGCCGCGGCCTCGGCCATAGCAGGCAAAGGATCAATTTCGGTGCGGATCGGCATGTACCCCGACATCGGGACGCCGCGATGCCCCGCAAGCACTTCGGACAAACGTCCGGCTGCACCCGGCAAACGCGCATCGAATGCAACCTTCCGGCGCGCAAATGCCGCCTTACGGGCGACGGCCTTGATTTCAGTCAGATCGGTCACAGAAGCACCACGCTGGCAAGCCCAAGGAAGATGAAGAACCCCATGACATCCGTTGTGGTGGTCACGAAGGTCCCTGACGCCAGCGCCGGGTCAATGCCCAAACGATCCAGCACAACCGGTACTACCGTACCTGCGAAGCCTGCGATCGCCATATTCACGACCAAGGCCGAGCCGATCACGACACCCAGCAAGGGTGAATCGAACCACATCATGCCGACAGTCCCCAAAACGGTCGCGAAGCACAGACCATTAAGCACGCCCACAAGCAATTCTCGCCGGATAACACGCGCCACGTTCGATCCGGTCAGGTCGCGCGTTGCAAGCGCCCGCACTGCAACCGTCAGCGACTGCGTCCCGGCATTCCCCCCCATCGAGGCAACGATTGGCATCAGGATTGCCAGTGCCACCAACTGATTGATCGCCGCTTCGAACTGCGAGATGACCAGTGACGCGCATATTGCGGTACACAGGTTGACGGCCAGCCAAGGCAGGCGCCGCCTGCTGGTTGCGGCGACACTGTCGGACAACGAGCTTTCGTCGCTGACACCGGCAAGGCGTAACATGTCCTCTTCGTATTCTTCATCCAGAACAACCATGGCGTCATCAATGGTAATCACGCCGACCAAACGCCCATCAGCATCAACCACCGGGGCGGAAATCAGGTGGTACTGGTTAAAGGCGTAGGCCACATCCTCTTCGTCCTGATCGACGGGAATGGTGTGAAATTCCTCTTCGGCGATGTCGTGCAACGGCACCTCGCGCCGGGTTGCCATCAGCTTGCCCAAGGTTACCTGCGCGACTGGTTTCAGTCGCGGATCAACTAGAACAACGTGGTAGAATTGTTCCGGCAGGTCATCATTGGCGCGCATGAAATCGATAGTCTGCCCCACGGTCCAATGCTCGGGCGACATAACCACCTCGCGCTGCATGAGGCGACCGGCTGAGTTTTCCGGATAAGACAGCGCCTGTTCCGCGGCGAGCCGCTCGGAATCTTCCAGCGCGTCCAGGATGGCTTCTTGCTGCGGCTCTTCAAGGTCTTCCAGCAGGTCAACGACGTCATCGCTTTCCATGTCCCGCACGGCGTCGGCCAGGACGTCGGGGCGCAGGACGCTGATAACCTCTTCGCGGACGGACTCATCCAGTTCGGATAAGATATCGCCGTCAAATTCCTTGTCGTAAAGACGGATCAAACGCCCACGGTCATAGGGATTAATCTGTTCAAGGAGGTCAGCAATGTCCGCAGGGTGCAGCGGCTCCATCAGCTCGATCAGCTTGTCGCGATCTTCCACATCAACCGCATACAGGATCGCGGCAACTGTCCGGCGATCCAGCGCATAGACGTCTTCCTCGCTGGCGGAATCGATTACGGGTTCATCATAGCCTGTCGTCATGTCTGCCCCCGGTTGGTTCGCGCATTGACCCCTAATTAGAAGAAGCAGCTACCGGAAAACAATGACAATGCGCCGATTTACCGACAAGTTTCGCCCCACTATGCTGTTTCGCAGTCCCATACAGGCGGAGATGAACGGAAATGGCGCAAAAAACGCTGCTGAAAGGGCGTGCCCTGAGCTTCAACGGATCACCATTCGAAGGTGAGCCGACAGAGGCTGTGACAATCAGCGAAGCGGTCCTGATCGAAGACGGCCGCATATCTGCAGTCGGCGAGGCCGACAGCTTGATATCCGCGAACCCGGATGCCGAAGTCGTAAACCACGGTCAGCACGTGATTATGGCTGGCTTTATAGATGCGCATGTCCATTACCCGCAGACCGCGATGATCGCCAGCTGGGGCAAGCGCCTGATCGACTGGCTGAACACATATACCTTCCCCGAGGAAATGAAGTTCGGGAATCCCGACTATGCAGCCGAGATCGCCGATCGTTATCTCGACCTGACGGCCTCGCACGGCACCACAACGATGTGCAGTTTCTGCACCATTCACCCCGAAAGTGTCGATGCGTTCTTCACGGCTGCCCAACAACGCGGGCAACGTGTTGTGGCGGGGAAAACCTGCATGGACCGCAATGCGCCCGAAGGGCTGCGGGATACTCCGCAGACGGCCTATGACCAATCGCAGGCGCTGCTTGAGAAGTGGCACGGTGTCGACCGGATATCCTACGCCATCACACCGCGGTTCTCCCCCACATCCACGCCCGAGCAGCTTGAGGCGATGGGCGCTCTGTGGGCCGAACACCCGCATTGCCTGATGCAAACGCACCTGAGCGAGCAGACAGACGAAATCTCATGGGTTCGTGAGCTTTTCCCTGATGCGAGGGACTATCTGGATACCTACGAAAAGTTCGGGCTGCTGGGGTCGCATGGCGTTTACGGCCATGTCATCCACCTGGAATCGCGTGAACGCGATCGGCTGCGCGAGGTTGACGCCTCACTGATCCATTGCCCAACCTCGAACACCTTTATCGGATCCGGCTTGTTCGACATGGACGGGCTGATGCGCGAAGGGCACCGGGTTGGTCTGGCAACAGATACCGGCGGTGGGTCGAGCTTTTCAATGCTGCACACGATGGCTTCGGCCTATGAAATCGGGCAACTGCGCGGCTCGCCCCTGCACGCGGCGCAACTGCTGTGGCTGGGAACGGTTGGCTCGGCGCGTACGCTGCGGATGGATGATTGCATCGGCAATGTCGCACCGGGGATGGAGGCTGATCTGGTCGTTCTCGACCTAGCCTCAACCCCTGCAATTGCCCAGCGTGAAGCCTGCGCCGATGATCTGTGGGAGGCGATCTTTCCCACGATCATGATGGGCGACGACCGGGCGATTGCCGAGGTTTGGATCGCCGGTCGCCGCGTGTCTTCCTAAGCCTGCAAAGCGCGCGCCAATTGGGTCTGCCGTTCGATCACGCGCGGCAGGTCCAACGTCGTGACATGCCCGTCGCGCACGATCTGGCGGCCTTCGACAAACAGGTGTTTCACCTTCATTGGTCCGGCCAGCAGCAGTGCGGCCGGGTCCCAACTGCCCGCGCTTTCGATCCCGCGCGTGTCCCATATGGCAATGTCGGCGCGCTTGCCGGGCTCTAGCCGACCACAATCAGGGCGGTTCAGCACGTCTGCCCCGCCGCGCGTCGCGATTTCCAGCGCTTCACGCGAGGACATGGCATCCGCACCTCTGGCAACGCGCTGCAGCAACATGGCCTGTCGAGCCTCGAGGATCAGACTGCCGTTATCGTTGCTGGCCGAACCGTCGGCGCCCAGACCCACCGGAACCCCGTGATCACGCATGGTTCGAACCGGTGCGATACCGGACCCCAAGCGGCAGTTTGAGCACGGGCAATGCGC
The DNA here is from genome assembly GCF_059610285.1 of Ruegeria sp. YTSA072. Classification (NCBI taxonomy): domain Bacteria; kingdom Pseudomonadati; phylum Pseudomonadota; class Alphaproteobacteria; order Rhodobacterales; family Roseobacteraceae; genus Ruegeria; species Ruegeria sp. YTSA072. Next base: position 139,908 of record NZ_JBXWNI010000002.1, read on the forward strand.
CACGCCCGTTTGGGTTCTGGCGAAAAGATCAATCTCGGCCCCGTCCAGTTTCACGCAATGCGCGTGCCAGACGTCTGATCCGGTCCAACCCAGATCTTCGGCATATTGACCAGGGCGGCACCCGAACTGCGCCTGCGAATACGCTATATCTTCATCATTTTCCGCCAGATGAGTGTGCAGCATCACACCCTTGTCGCGCGCAAGGATTGCTGTGTCGCGCATCAGGTCCCTGCTGACGGAAAACGGAGAGCAAGGTGCCAACCCTACCCGGCACATCGCCCCATCGGATGGATCATGAAACGCGTCAACCACGCGGGTCATGTCGTCGAGGATATCGGACTCCACCTCGACCAATGCATCTGGCGGCAACCCGCCGTCGCTTTCCCCGATACTCATTGCGCCGCGGGTCGGATGGAATCGCAGACCAATTTCGGCGGCGGCAGCGATCGTATCGTCCAGGCGCGCGCCGTTGGGGTACAGGTAAAGGTGGTCAGAGCTGAGCGTACAGCCCGACAGAGCCAATTCAGCCAGGCCAATCTGAGCCGACACAAACATCTCTTCAGGGCCGAAACGAGACCAGATCGGATAGAGTGTCTGCAACCATCCGAACAGCAATGCATCCTGCCCGCCCGGCACAGCCCGCGTCAGGGTTTGGTACAGATGGTGATGGGTATTCACCAGCCCGGGCGTCACAACACAACCCGCAGCATCGTGGATCTCACCGTCGGTTTGCAAGTTGTGGCCGATCTGCGCGATCTGCCCCCCCACGATCAGAATGTCTGCGCCTGACAACTCTTGCCACGCGTCATCCATCGTCAGAATGGTATCTGCATTTTTGATAAGGATTTCGGTCAATTCGCCCTCCTGCAACAGCCCGTCTCATGCAAGAAGTGCAAAGGCTGGCGGAAAACGGGCATAAGAACCAGCCGCGTAGAACCTACCCGACCGGCCAAATTGCGGCAACCAGTTTCAATAGTTGCGCAGGATTTCCAGTGCGACCGCGTGCAGCTCGGGATTCGCCGCCGCCAGAGCCCGCCCGCCATTATGGGCCGGACCGCCCCGCCAGTCAGTCACAACCCCACCAGCAGCCTCGATCACTGCAATGGGGGCCTGAATGTCATAGGCGTTCAGGCTGGATTCGATCACCAGATCAACCTGCCCCGCCGCCACCAGCGCATAGGCATAACAATCCATGCCATAACGGGTCAACTTTGCTTGCCGGGCCACCGCTTCGAACCCTGCGCGGTCCTCAGGTGTGCCAACCTCTGGGAAAGTCGTAAAAACAACCGCCTGATCCAAGGCGGATGTCGAGCGTGTCTTCAACGGTGCCGTTCCGGATGGGCCGGTGACCTGCGCGATATCCGCCGAACCCACAAACCGTTCGCCGATATAGGGTTGGTCGATCACCCCCATAATCGGGCCGTCAGTTGTGCTGAGAGCAATCAGAACCCCCCAAGTCGGAGTACCGCTGATAAAACCGCGGGTACCGTCGATGGGGTCCAGAACCCAAGTCCGGCCGCTGGAGCCTTCTTCGCGACCAAACTCTTCGCCGAATATGCCATCTTCGGGCCGATAGCGCGCCAGAACCGCACGCATCGCCTTTTCGGCGTTTCGGTCGGCTATAGTGACGGGGTCAAACCCATCATCCAATTTGTTCGTGGTGTCCAGATTAGTTTGCCGGAAATACGGAAGAATGGCCGCACGCGCCGCGTCGGCCATTTCTTCTGCAATTTCCAGATCGCTTAGAGAGGTCTCTTGCATGCGTAACCCGTGAGGCGCGCACGGTTTGAAGTCAACCCGCTAATTTATGCGACGTCGCTAAGAACCCGCGCCAGCTCAAAAAGGCGGCGACGTTGGTTTTCGGGAATCGCGTAATAGGACCGCACGAGGTCCAGCGCTTCCTTGTCCCCCATCAGATCGGCAGGAACCGACTTTTTGCCTGATGTTTCTTTTTCGGCCTCTTCCAGACCTTCAAAGAAAAAGCTGACGGGAACGTCCAATGCCTCGGCAATGTCCCACAGGCGAGACGCGCTGATCCGGTTGGCCCCAGTTTCATACTTTTGAATTTGTTGAAACTTAATACCAACTTGCTGCGCCAACTGCTGCTGGGTCATGCCAATCAGCCAGCGGCGATGCCGGACGCGCTTGCCCACATGGACATCGACGTGATGGGTCATTGGTATTCTCCTCTTTTACACACAACTACTAGGGGCGCGCGTTGCTTTTTATCGCAACACTAGCGAGTCGCACTTAACCACTCCCTAATTTGGAACATACCCCCAAAACAGCACCATAGCGCAATATTGCCGCATTTGGGTAATTTTTCAAGAAGGTTGAATTCGTTTCCGGTCACAAAGATTTAAGGTTGTGTGTTTTTGACGCTTCGATGCGTATTGCACCCGCTGTCGGGCACCCGAAAGCAACCAATGCGCCCGGAGAAATGATTGACAAACCCTGGCTGAAAAGAATCTATGCCCCAAAATTACGGAGCGCGATCATGCAGGCATTCACGATTCAATCCCAGGGAAGCGCGGCCCAATTGGCTGATATTGACCTTCCCGAACCCGGCACGGGGCAAGTGCGCATCGCGATCAAAGCCTGCGGATTGAATTTTGCCGACCTGCTAATGCAGAAGGGTACGTATCAGGACACGCCCGAGGCTCCGTTCACGCTGGGTATGGAAGTTGCGGGCGTTGTCGACAAGCTGGGTAACGGTGTTACGCGCCTGAATGTCGGCGACCGCGTGGCCGTATATTCCGGTCAGGGTGGGCTGGCGGAATATGGCGTTTTTGATGCGAGCCGCGCGATACCCCTGCCCGACGCAATTAGCTTTGAAAATGCAGCGGCGATTCAGATCGCTTACGGCACCAGCCACATCGCTCTGGATCACCGGGCACATCTGCGACCTGGCGAAACCCTTTTGGTGACCGGGGCCGCAGGTGGGGTTGGACTTACCGCCGTCGAAATCGGCAAGCTTATGGGCGCGACGGTAATTGCCCATGCGCGCGGGCAGGAAAAACTGGATGTGGCCCGCGCGGCTGGTGCGGATCACCTGATCGACGCCTCGGAAGACTTGCGCGCACGCGTCAAGGAACTGGGCGGCGCGGATGTCGTCTATGACGCTGTCGGAGGGGATGTCTTCAAAGCCGCGTTCCGGGCAACCAACCCCGAAGGGCGTCTGTTACCCATCGGGTTTGCGGGCGGCGACGTCCCCCAAATTCCGGCCAACCATCTGTTGGTGAAAAACCTGACAGTGATTGGGTTTTACATCGGCGGCTATTTGAAGTTCCGGCCGCAGATCGTTCAGGACAGCTTTGACACGCTGTTCGGCTGGCTTGCCGAGGGTCGGATCAAGCCGCATATCAGCCACGTACTTCCGTTGGCCGAGGCCGACAAAGGCATGCAGTTGCTGCGCGATCGCGTGGCCACCGGCAAAGTGGTTATTTCTCCCTGACGGGCGCTTTAACCCACGACAGCCTTGAGCGGTGCACTGCCCAGCATACGAAAATTCTGACGCACCAGCGCAGCCAGCGCTTCGACGACGGCGCCGCGCCCGGTCTCGCCTCCGTACAGATTGATCATGTGGGCGGGCAGTTCCGGCAATGCCCCTCCGGTATCAATCTGTTCAAGATGTGCGGGTTCGGTCCCGTCCAGCATCGCGTGAACAGCCAGATCCGCGCTGACGGTCGCCTCGATCGTGCGGTCGTTTTCTGTTTCGACTGACAGTTCCCACGGGATACCTTCCGCATCAAGGGCCGAGATCATCTGGGGCCGAAACGCGCATCGCCGCCCAACAGCCAGCGGAATCGGGTTCTTACGCCATGCTGACCCGCCTGGCGCCCCAATCCACCGTAAGGGCAGTTCCGCGACGGTCTCAGATCCGTCACTGGCTGAGGCTTCGGTTGTCAGGATCAAATCGCACTCGCCGCGTTTGAACATTTCTTTCAGCTGAAGGGAATATGACGAAATCAGCTGCACCCGAACCCGCGGGAAGTCAGCGTTGAAACGCTGCAATACCCGCGGAATGGCCGGGTAGACGATGTCATGCGGAACGCCCAGAACGACCTCGCCTTCATAGGCCTGATCCGTGAGCTTTGAGATTACTTCGTCATTCAGTGCGATCATGCGCCGGGCATAGGCCAGTAGCTGTTCACCGGATGCAGTCAACGCAATTGTGCGCCCACTACGGTCCAACAATTCAAGGCCCAGCAGCTCTTCCAACCGCTTCAACTGCATCGACACAGCGGATTGCGTCAGATGCAGAAATCCGGCTGCCCGTGTGACGCCGCCTTGGTCAGCAACGGCAACGAAGGAACGGAGCGTGGTGATATCCAAATTTCGCATGTTCACAAATCCTTATGCATCTCTTCATAAATATTCATTTTCAAAATGTGACATGTTGCGCCATATAAATCAAGGAAGTTGATGGAAACACGATCAACCATCATGAAACAGAGAAAGGACAATAAATATGACCCAAATTGCAATCAAACAGCGCTGCACACCGCAGCGTCGCTCTTTGTTGTCCTCGCTTCGGGATGCCCTCTCCCTTCTGCGTCAGCGCAAAACGCTTGCCAGACTTGATGATCGCGCCCTGGAAGACATCGGTATCACCCGCCAACAGGCCGAAGCCGAGGCGTCACGATCCATTTGGGATGCGCCGGAGTTCTGGCAAAAGTGATTCGACACCGCACCTTTTCTCAGTAAATGGCAGCGCGAACCGTCGGGCTGCCGTTTTTGTTGCGTGTTTTAGCCAGTTTCGGCCGTTAAACCCTTGAAACACAGCCCGCACTTGCCGATATTTGCGGGGAATGGGGTCAACATCGTGGCCCGACAAGAAATATGCAAAGGGAGACCCTTAATGGCACAATTTGACACGATCCGGACGGCGACCGGTGCGCGCGCTGCCCAGATTGACGAGGGCCTGCGCGCCCATATGAACAAAGTCTACGGCACGATGTCTGTGGGCATGCTGATTACATTCATGGCGGCCTGGGCCATTTCCGGCCTTGCAACCACAACCGACCCGTCGGCTGCGGTCGGGCAAATCAACTCGGGCACCTATCTGACGTCGCTGGGTGCCGCGATCTATACCTCGCCGCTGCGCTGGGTGATCATGTTTGCACCGCTGGCGTTCATCTTTGGCTTTAGCGCCGGGATCAACCGCCTGTCCGCCTCAGCTGCGCAGCTGGTGTTCTATGCATTCGCAGCGGTGATGGGCCTGTCGATCAGCTGGATTTTCATTGCCTTTACAGGCATGTCGATCATTCAGGTGTTCCTGATTACTTCGATCGCCTTCGCTGGGCTGTCCTTGTACGGCTACGTCACCAAGAAAGACCTGTCTGGAATGGGTACCTTCCTGATCATGGGTCTGATTGGCCTGATCGTGGCGATGGTTGTAAACATCTTCCTGCAGTCACCCGCGATGATGTACGCGATCTCGGTGATCGGCGTTCTGATCTTTGCTGGTCTGACCGCCTATGACACCCAGAAGATCAAAACCACCTACCTGCAGATGGCCCATTCGGGCGACCAGGAATGGTTGGGTAAAGCCGCGATCATGGGCGCGCTGAGCCTGTATCTGGACTTTATCAACATGTTCATGTTCCTGCTGCAGTTGTTCGGCAACCGCGAATAAGACAGCCGGAATTCGAATTCAAAGGCGGGCCAGATTTGGCCCGCTTTTTTTGTTTGCCTCGCTGCATGGCATCCCGTCCGAGACGGCAAACAGGCAGCGCAGACTTGTGACGTTAAGAACAAAAAAAGCCTCCACCAACACGGTGGAGGCTTTCTTTAGTTGTATCTTTTTGGTTCGATCAGCTGCAGTTCAGAGCAACCGCAAAACCCGAGCTGCGCGACGACGACCCCTTGCGGAACACGTCACCCGCAGGCAGGCACCCGGTAAACTGTTCGGCATTTTGGCCAAAAGCTGCGCCGATGTTGTTGTCCACACGGGTGCTGTTGTTTTCGGTCCTAAGCACACCGAACAAAGTGCCGTTCACGCTGACAGTGCTTAAGAACAAGTTCATGTCCGAACCGGTCAGAACGACTGAGTTTGTGTCGCTGCGTCCACCATTGTCGATCGCGACGCGGGCTACTTTTTCCGCTTCGGTCTGATCCGTTACGACCGGGATGGATGGCAACAAAGCCAGTTCCGCCGGAATATTAGTGGCGTCGGGAAGGAACGAGACCGCACCGGGAACATCCGAGAGGGTCCGGGGCTCACCATCGATGCCCGTGAAGCCAACGCCCGATCGATTAAAGGGGTCTTCACAAGCCGCAAGGGCGAATACGGCAATTGTGGATAACAAGATTTTTTTCATGGCGACCAACATTTTGGAACGATTTGCTGAAGCGTATGGCCAAGGGGTTCCAAAAAGCAACCCGCCGCCCAACCGAATAGCCGTTACGCTGATGCGCCACTGCAACGGCCAGTTTCTGATCCCGGGCATTTCACCCAGCCGCATGCACAAAGAAAAAGGGTTCCGCATCAGCGAAACCCTTTTTCATTCTGTCCAAGTTGGACGGCAGATTACTTAATCTTGCCTTCCTTGTACTCGACATGTTTCCGAGCAACCGGATCGTATTTACGAACGATCATTTTCTCGGTCATGGTGCGAGCATTTTTCTTGGTCACGTAGAAGTGGCCCGTGCCCGCGGTCGAGTTCAGACGGATCTTGATTGTCGTCGGCTTCGCCATGGTTATCTCCTGCGTCCGAAAAGGCAGGGGCCTTTCGGTTGAATTCCTATGAGCGTGCGCTTTTACGCCTTGCACGGCTCGTGTCAAGGGCAATTGGGCACATGATCGGCTGATCAGGGATCAGGCCTATGTCGAAAGTGTCGGCGCGCCCATATACGAGTGAATCTGGTCGCGTTCGGCATCAGATAAACCCAGCGCAGTGGCCAGTTGAACAAGGTAAGAGGCCTCGCGCTGGTTATCCAGACGAATCGCCGCCAGAGACGTGGCATAGACCTGCGCTTTCAATGGCGCACCGGAATCAGCAGCCAGGCCGATAACATCAATCGGGCCATTCAACTGATCCTGAACAAAGGCGCGTTCTTCATCGCTGATGTCATCACCCAATTCGCCCAGAATGGTTTCCTTCTCTTGCTCATCTAGCTCTCCGTCCGCCTTGGCTGCCTGGATCATCGCGCGCAGCATCAGCTTGGCCTGCTCCTCCATCGCCGCGCCCCCGGGTGTGCCTTTGAATACCGTATCCATCATGTCGGCGGTCTGCTGGCTGCCTGATTTTGCTGCCCCCTGCATGGCATTCATCAGCCCACCAAGACCTGCGGCCCCGGCCGGATTGGCCATGCCAAGCTTTCCAATTATCTCTTGCAGCCCACCGGCACCCCCCGGCATCCCGAACTGTTCTGCCATCTTGCCCAGTTGATCCATGCCAAAGCCGCCCCCGGCGCCCTGCATCATATCTTGCAGACCGGCCATCCCGCCCATTTGCTTGTACTTTTCCATGCCTTTTGCTGCAGCAAATCCAACTGCGACCGAAGCCAGTGCCTTCATGAAACTCATAACAATCCTCCCAATATTCAAAATGCGTTTTTGCAATATAGCAGATATCTGCGACTCAAAAATCCGCGGATTAAGCAGATGCCCTAACGCTAGCGCAAAGCTGACCAATGGTGGCTTCGTATCAGAAAGTGAACATGTAACAGGCGTATTCCCGCACAAGTGCATGTCTAATTTGTCAGAAATTCGAATGTGTGATAGTAACCGCGCCATCACAATCCAAAGAAGCCAATTTCCGGCTCGATCTTCGAGGCACCATGAACAGGCAAGCAACCGTGCAAGCAGGGTTTGCACGATTAAATTTGTTTAGGGGGCATCATGACTGAATGGACTATTAAGGGCGAAGAGCTGGCCAACTGTAACTGCAACTTCGGTTGTCCTTGCCAGTTCAGCGTACTTCCGACACATGGCAATTGCGAGGCCGTCGTCGTATTCGACATCGAAAGCGGTCACTATGGGGACACAGATCTGGCGGGCGTAAGGGCGGCTGGGGTGTACTATTGGCCGGGTCCTATCCATGAGGGCAACGGTCAGATGCAACTGATCATAGATGAAAGCGCCAGCGCCGATCAGCGCGCGGCCCTGCAGGCCATCATGACCGGTGAAGATACCGATGAAATGGCAACCTTCTGGTATGTCTACAGCGCCATGGCTCCGACCAAACATGAAACGCTCTTCGTTCCGATCGAGCTGAACTGGAACCGCGACGAGCGCACCGGGTTTGCAAAGGTGAACGGCGTCTTCGATGTCGAAGTCAGCCCGATTCCGCATATCGTATCGGGTGCGGCGCACCGGGCGTCAATTCAGCTGCCAAACGGGTTTGAATACCGTCACGCCGAAGCTGCCTCGGGCTCTGCCAAGACTCATGGCGGCGAAATTAGCCTGACCTTTGACGCGACGCACGCTCATCTGGCCCACCTGAACATTTCGGGCCACGGTGTCCTGGGCGCCTGATCCGGGGGTCATCATGACATCCCATCCCACACCGCCCCGCACCGGGGCGGTTGAGCAGCTTATGCGGCGTGAGCGAGTCATCGTGCTGGCCGGTGTGTCGCTGATCGTTCTGGTTGCAGCCTGGTACACCATCGCCGGGATCGGCATGAACATGACGGCCACCGAAATGACCACGATGGCGGGTCCGATCGGAGAGCCCATGCAAATGGGTGAAGCGCCCGGTTGGGGCCTGCAATACGTAATCCTGATCTTTCTGATGTGGTGGGTCATGATGATTGCGATGATGACCCCCAGCGCCGCCCCGGCGGTCCTGCTGTATTCAGCGATAAAACGCGCGGGGCCCGAACGGGACAAGGCAGCGCAGTTCAGCTTTTACTTTCTGACGGGTTATCTGATCGCCTGGGCTTTTTTCAGCGTTGCCGCGACGGGTCTACAATGGGGCCTCGAAAGTGTTGGGCTGTCTGACGGTCCAATGATGACAATTCGGTCCAAAACATTCGCCAGTTGCGTCCTTATCATGGCAGGCGCGTACCAGTTGTCGGACCTCAAGACCGCCTGTCTGCGGCATTGTCAAAGCCCTGCCCGGTTCATTGCCGATCATCACCGACCCGGAGCGTTTGGCGCGTTCCGAACCGGTGCGCTGCATGGGCTGTACTGCCTTGGCTGTTGCTGGGCCTTGATGGCGCTGCTGTTCGTCGGCGGGATCATGAACCTGTACTGGATTGCCGGAATTGCGGTCTACGTCGCATTGGAAAAGCTGCTGCCGGGTGCACGATGGTTGCCCACCCTGACCGGTCTTGGGCTGATCGCAGTGGGTTTCTGGATCGTCCTGGACGCCCTTATGAGCATTTTTTAAGTCCCGTTTTCAGGCCGCGGAACAGGCCAATTTCAGCGTTCCAAACCATTGAAACAAGGAGAAGACTTATGCCTATTTTCATAACTTACGCGACCTACTCGCAGGATGGCGTCAAAGGAATGCTGAAGAAGCCTGCAGACCGCACGGCGGCCGTCCGGGCGTTGCTGAAAAAAGTCGGTGGCAAGCTTTTGGCATTTTACATGACGACCGGCGAAAATGACGTGGTGGTCGTAAGTGAAGTTCCGGATGGCACTGACGCAGTAGCCATTGGAATGGCCGTTGCGGCCTCGGGTGCAGTATCAAACGTTGAAACAGTACGCGCCTGGAAGGCGAAGGACTTTGCCGCCATTACCAAGAAGGCTGCCAAGCTGACCGGGGCTTACACGCCGCCCGGTAAGTGAACTGAGTTATGCGCGGAGGGCCTGTAAGCCGGATCTTGTTCCGGGGTTGCCCCCTTCGATGACCATTCCTCTAGGCCGCGCATTGCTGCGCGGCTCAAGCTGCCAACCCGGTCCCTCTTGGCCAGGACGTGCCTAGCGGCGGTATCGGCTTACGCCGACCGGCCCGCGCGGGGACCCTATTTGGCATTGCTCCCGGTGGGGCTTGCCGTGCCGCCACTGTTGCCAGCGGCGCGGTGGGCTCTTACCCCACCGTTTCACCCTTACCTCGGACCGAAGTCCGGGGCGGTCTGATTTCTGTGGCGCTTTCCGTCGGGTTGCCCCGCCCGGGCGTTACCCGGCACCGTTGTCTTGTGGAGTCCGGACTTTCCTCTCGGGCCTTGCGGCCCCAGCGGCCATCCGGCCCTCCGCGCAAGCGGTGGGTATGCTTTGTGACAGGCTGCGTCAAGAGCGCAGAGCGGATCAGGATTGGGCGGTCAGAGGTGCGAAATCGGCCTTCTGCAACGGACCTGTAGCCCAAGGACGGAATCGCAGGCGAACGGCAGACAGCAAAGTTTCGTCGTCTACGTCAGCGCTGAAGCCGGCGGATTGAGCCAGAATCCGAAACTGATCCATCGGCGCATCTAGCGGGCCATCGCTTTGTCCGCGCGGCGCGGCCAGTTTGTTGCGCTCGAGCCGCAGCCAGTCAAATCGCGGCCCGGGATCAAATTTGCGTCCGGGTGCCATGTCGGAATGACCGATCACACCGTATGGGCGAATGCCCCAGCGATGCATGATCTGAGGCAACAACTGTTCCAGCCTGCGCATTTGCAGGTCTGAAAACGGGTGCCTGCCGGTATTGTCCAACTCGATGCCGATCGAACGGGAGTTGATATCCTTCTGACCGCTCCATTCTCCGGCCCCTGCGTGCCAGGCGCGGTCCTCTTCTCGCACCATGTGCCAGAGCGTCCCGTCGCCCCCAATCAAGTAATGGGCCGAAACTTCGTGGACAGGGTCGCATAACCTGTCCAGTGCCTCTTGCGCGCTGTTCATCGCCGTATAGTGCAAAACGATCAGGGACGGCTTCAGCCCGTCCCTGCGTGGTCCGAAGTTAGGCGAAGCGTGCCAGATTGGCGCTTGCGGATCAGTTGTTGACGGCACTGCGGAATGCACTGGGATCCCAGGCACAGGCATACCCATCCCCATCCGGGTCCAGACCGTTGCGATCACGCTGAGGGCCGCCGTTGGCCAGAAACTCGATCTGAGCTTGGTCAGGCGACGGGAACTTGGCGCAATTCCGCTGCGCCTTGGCCTCAAGATTGAAACCAGCGCGGCTGTAAAGCTGTGTACCAACTGGATTCGAAGTGCTTAGAGCGTATTGCACGATATTAGGCTGGCCGTCCGATCCGCGCTGCGGAACAGCAGTTGGGGTGACGACTTCGTAGGTCTGGCGGTTCTGTTGAATCAGGGCCGCGTCGTTTTCGATCGTGCGACGGCCTGATACAGCCGCGAAATCCTGTTCGTCGGAGATCGCATTGTTACTGGCGGCGGACAGCGGGGCTTGCGTCAACGTGCTTTGCCCCGAAGTATTGGCCAATGCAGCTGCGGTTGCCGACGCGATATCAGCGTTATCCCCAGTCGGAGTGCTGCCGGGTGCGCCCAATTGTTGTTCTGAAACCTCAGCAGGGCCAGTCAATGGGTTGCCGGTATAGCCCTGTCCGGCTAGCGCCGCCTCGCGCTGCGCCTGATATTGAGGCGTGTTGAATCCTGTACCCTGGACCGGGGCCACCGTGTTACAGGCGGCCACAAGCCCGATTGCGGGGATCAGAAGCGTAAAGCGCATTCAGCTGCTCCGTCTTAGCTGGTCTTGCCTGATCCGAGGATTACCACCATTTGCTCGGCTTGGCCACAAACCCGGCCGCACTTTCCAGCGCGTAGGCTGTGTTCAGCAAATCGCCTTCGTCCCACGGGCGGCCGATCAGCTGCAGCCCCAACGGCAGACCCTGCTGGTCCAGACCTGCAGGAACCGAGATACCGGGCAAGCCCGCCAGGTTCACCGTTACGGTAAAGACGTCGTTGAGGTACATCTGTACCGGGTCCGCCTCGGTCATCTCGCCCAATCCAAACGACGCCGACGGGGTTGCCGGTGTAAGGATCGCATCGATCCCCGCAGCAAATACATCCTCGAAGTCTTTCTTGATCAGGGTTCGCACCTTGCGGGCACGGTTATAGTAAGCGTCGTAGAACCCTGCCGACAGCACATAGGTCCCGATCATCACTCGACGCTGCACTTCGTGGCCAAAGCCTTCGGCACGGGTCTTTTCGTACATCTCGGTAATGCCATCGCCTTGCGCCAGTTGCGCGCGGCGGCCATAGCGGACACCGTCATAACGGGCGAGGTTCGAGGACGCTTCGGCCGGTGCAATCACGTAGTATGCGGGCAGCGCATACTTGGTGTGCGGCAGCGAAATGTCGACGATCTCAGCGCCTGCTGCTTTCAGCATCTCGGCGCCTTCGGCCCACAGCTTTTCGATCTCGGCAGGCATGCCTTCCATGCGGTATTCCTTGGGGATACCGATCTTCTTGCCTTTAATCTCGCCGGTCAGCATCGCCTCAAAATTCGGCACCGCCAGTTCGGTGCTGGTCGAATCCTTGGGGTCGTGACCACACATCGTCTCGAGCATGATCGCAGCGTCGCGCACGTTCTTGGTCATCGGCCCGGCTTGATCCAATGAAGAAGCGAACGCAACGATGCCCCAGCGCGAGCACCGACCATAGGTCGGCTTGATGCCGGTAATGCCAACAAATGCAGCAGGCTGGCGGATCGAACCACCGGTATCGGTACCGGTGGCGGCCAGACAAAGATCTGCCGCAACGGCCGAGGCCGAGCCACCGGACGAGCCACCGGGTGTCAGTTGCGCATCATCATTGCCGCGGCGCCACGGGCTGACCGCGTTGCCGTACACGGAAGTTTCGTTAGACGAGCCCATGGCGAATTCGTCCATGTTCAGCTTACCCAGCATAACCGCGCCTGCGTCTGCCAGTTGCTGAGACACAGTAGATTCGTATTCAGGCTTGAAACCTTCAAGGATTTTCGAAGCCGCCTGTGAAGGCACCCCTTTGGTGCAGAACAAGTCCTTAATGCCGATCGGCAGGCCGCACATAGACGGTGCATCGCCGCCCTTGATCCGCTCGTCCGCCGACTTGGCGCGCTCCAGCGCGATTTCGGGTGTCTTGTGGACAAAAGCGTTCAGCGCGTCGGCGTCATCGATTGCCTTCAGGCAGGATTCGGTCAGCTCGACAGAGGTTACGTCGCCAGCGCGCAGAGCGTCGCGCGCTTCGGCCAGGCCCAGTTTGTTCAGATCGCTCATGTCTTACTCCACAACTTTGGGAACAGCGAAAAACCCTTCGCGCGCATCGGGGGCATTGGCCAGTACCTTGTCTTGCTGGTTGCCGTCAGTGACCACATCCTCGCGGCGTTTTAGGCGCATCGGCTCGACCGAAACCATCGGTTCGACACCTTCGACATCAACCTCGTTGAGTTGTTCGATGAAGCCAAGGATGGTGTTGAATTCGGATGCCAGCGCAGGCAGCGCGTCATCCTCGACCTTGATCCGGGCCAGTTTGGCCACCTTGGCGGCGTTGCTTTGATCAATCGACATCGGATATCCTCATATGCGTTAGGGGGCATTTACCTGTCTGGTCGCCGGGTCGCAAGACCGCCAAGGCGCTGATCCACCCTTGAGCGCATGGCAAAGGTCCATAAATCCTGTCCGATCATTCATTTCTAATTACTCTCATGCAAAAAATGAACCAATTAGTTCACTTCGCATCTTGAAATACTGAACTGAACTGTTCATTTCATATGGTACGGCACAGCCTAATATGGAGAAAAACGATGAAAACGTTCATGACTGCCTTTGTACTGGCCACTACGGTTCTTGCTGCGCAAGCTCAGGCGGGCGCTTTTGGCCCAAGCATGGACACCCTGACCCGCAGCCTGATTTTCCCCGATCAGGTGTCGGAACCTGTCACCCAGGATCAGAACAAACCGGGCAAATAATTTAGCCCGCAAAACCGGGTCGGGTCCAAATGCCCCGGCCCGGCAATTGCCTGCTGCGCTCCGCGCGGCGTATCGCTACGGTGGTCCACAAGTAACCCGCCGGCCTGCCCTGCAGATCCGGCAAGCCAACGGAGCGGAAGATGAACGCGCGCAAGCAAGCTGTTCTGGACGCAATTGATGCGGCCAACTCACACGACCCCAACCTCGAAGACGGCCAGCCCGCTGAACTGCTTTATGGTCAGCGCATGAGCGCTGAGTTGGACAGGTTGTTCCCCGACGCCTCGGACCCGTTGCAGATTGCAGCGCGGGGTCAGCATGTGGAACGATGGAAGCTCGCGCGCAGTGAATACCCCGAAGGTCGTGCCGGATATCTGGTTTGGCGCAAGGCGCAGGGCGTCCACCACGCCGAGATCGTGATGGGGCTTATGAAACAGAACGGCTACTCTGCCGAAGATATCGAATCTGCTGGCCGGATGCTGCGCAAACAGGGCATCAAGCGTGACGACGAGGTGCAGGCGCTGGAGGATGTGATCTGTTTCGTTTTCCTAAAATGGTACTTCGCTCCATTCGCCAAAAAGCACTCAGCCGAAAAAATTCAAAGCATTGTCAAGAAAACCGCGCGCAAGATGTCTGAGCAAGGCCGCGCACGTGTGCTGACCGAATTTGACTTACCCGCGGAGCTGGCCGCAGCGTTTCAGGCCTGAGCCGCGCGGGTCAGGTGCCTACGATACACCTCGATCATCCAGCCCAGCATGAGGGCATTCAGGATGTGCCACATGAAATGCGTGCCAAACGGGATCTGCCCACATATGGGTTCGTCCAGCGCACGAAAGGTGATCGATGCGATCAGGATCATCGCCCCGATGGCCAGACCACGGGAGGTGTCCGGCACCCGGCGGCGCAAAAGGAACGCATAGATCAAGATCAGCAGCGGCACCGGGGCATAGGCCGCTGACCCACCCAAACCCGGCACAAGCTGGAACAAGGGTACCGTAGCTGCGGCATAGGGAATGAACAGCGCCGTCACGATCCCGGCCGTAGGCGGCCGCATGTGCCAGACGTCCCGGTTGATCGCGAAAATGTAGACCAGGATGTACAGCAAAATCGGCAGAACATCCGCCATGGCGGCCCAGACCTGCGCGTGGGTATGGAACAGGTAGCTGCCAAGCCCGATGGCAGTCAGAATGGCCACCAACAGCATCGCCAGCGGCATCCCCTGCCCGCGCACGCGCAGCCACATGACAAATGCTGCAATCAGAAACGCCGCGTTTGTCAACGCGTTTATCGGTTCGGCCCAATAGGCGGGCGACAAGCGCTCGCAATAGCCATCAATTTCCTGAAACCAGTCCATGAACTTTTACATAGCCGATGCTAAGTTAATGCCAACAGTTTGTTTTGGGAGGATGAATTCATGAACATCATTTGGCTGGGACACGGCAGTTTCCGCATCGAAACCGGCGGACAGGTTCTGCTGGTCGACCCCTGGCTGACGGGTAACCCAGTCTTGTCCGAGGAACAGCATGATGACGCGCTAAATGGGGCGACTCATATCCTTCTTACGCATACACATTTCGATCACGTCGCCGATGTCGTATCGCTGGCCAAGCACCTGAACGTCCCCGTGGTCGGACAATACGACCTGATGGGGTTTTGGAGCGAGTCCGAAGGGCTGGAAACTATCGGCTACAACAAAGGTGGCACCGTGAACCTGAACGGCGTCAAAGTGTCAATGGTTCCGGCCTCGCACAGTTCAACCTTTTCCACGCCCGACGGGTTGCGCACCGGCGGCAGCGAGGTCGGGTTCATGATCGCCTCGGAAGGGCGCATGCTGTATGTCTCTGGCGATACAGATATCATGGCCGATATGGATTGGATGGGGGATTACTACAAACCCGATATCGGCATCCTGTCGGCAGGCGGTCATTTCACGATGGACATGAAGGGCGCGGCGTATGCGGCCAAGCGGTATTTCAATTTCAAGACCGTGATTCCTTGCCATTACAAGACCTTCCCGATCCTCGAACAATCAGCTCAGGCGCTGGTCGATGGGTTGCCGGGGGTCGATGTCATCGAACCCGAGGTGATGAAGGCCATTACCATTTAGGGTCAACGCCGTGCGGCGAAGAACTCTTTCAGAAGCTCGGCGGCCTCCTGCCCTCGGATGCCGTCGTAAACCTCTGGCACGTGGTGCGCTTGTGTATGGGTGAAAACCCGCGCGCCATGGTCAACGCCGCCAGATTTCGGATCGGCAGCCCCGTAATAGATGCGCCGGATACGCGCCGCCGCCAATGCCGCCGCGCACATCGCGCAAGGCTCTAACGTCACATAGAGATCGTGATCGGGCAGACGTTCGGATCCGGCTGCGGCGCATGCAGCACGCAGGGCCAGGATCTCGGCATGGGCGGTGGGATCGTTCAGCTCTCGTGTTCGGTTGCCCGCAGAGGCCACGATCACTCCATCGGGGCCGGCAATAACGGCACCTACAGGTACTTCGCCGCGATCTGCCGCAGCGCGCGCTTCAACCAGCGCCTTATCCATGTGCGATCTGAATACCATGCCTCTGACTGCATCAGAAACCTGTCTTTCGCAAGCGGCCGGGATGCGCTATGGGCTGCGGATGACCAAAACCCCTCCTCCCGGCGACCGGATCGCCAAAGTCCTTGCCCGCGCAGGCGTTGCCTCGCGCCGCGAAGCTGAACGCATGATCGAAGCAGGTCGTGTGAGTGTAAACGGCAAGACCATCGACAGCCCCGCGCTGAACGTCACCGCCAAGGACAAGATTTTTGTCGACGGCAAACCGGTGTCGGAGCCGGAACCTTCGCGCCTGTGGCTGTATCACAAGCCTTCTGGTCTGGTTACAACGACACGTGACGAAAAGGGGCGCGCGACCATTTTTGACAAACTGCCCGAGGATATGCCCCGGGTCATGAGTGTCGGGCGGTTGGACCTGAACTCGGAAGGGTTGCTGCTGTTAACAAATGATGGCGGCATCAAGCGCAAGCTGGAACTGCCCGCAACAGGATGGCTGCGCAAATACCGCGTGCGTGTAAATGGCCGCCCCAAGGATGAGGATTTCGAACCCTTGCGCAAGGGCTTGGTGATCGAAGGTGAGCGTTTTCAACCCATGACTGTCACGCTTGACCGCCAGCAAGGCGCGAATGCGTGGCTGACCATTGGTCTGCGCGAAGGCAAAAACCGCGAAATTCGTCGCGCGATAGAAGATATCGGTTTTGCGGTGAACCGGCTGCTGCGCGTATCTTACGGCCCGTTCCAACTGGGAAGCCTGAAACCTGGTGAGGTCGAGGAAATCCGCCGTCGGGTCATGCGGGATCAGCTGGGTCTGGAAGCCGAGCCCGAAGCATCGACCAAACGACCCGCGCGACCACAGCGAAAACGCCCCCAAATCGGCAAGAAACCTCGCAAGTGACGCAGGTTAGGCAACCTTCCCCCTAGCGCCACGGCCTCTCATGGCCTAGATTTCCCCAAGGGGCATACTTGGGGGGCGCCATGTCCGGGACCGGAGTGCAAAAATTAGCCTATGTTGTGCTGTTGGCACTAATGCTTGGCGTGTGCACTGGCCTGCTAGGGGGCTTGTGAGCGCATGACCAAACGGTATGGCGGAAAATACAGCCCTCAAGGCGACCCGGCACAGCCAGACCAAAACCCGCGTGGCCAGTTTGACGGCGCACGCGTCGAACCTGCTGGCGCCCGCGCCAACCTTTTGTTCTTGCCCGCGATCCCTTTGGTGTTCCTGTCACTGAACGACGGCGCAGTTGGCATGACAATCGGGCTGATTGCAGCCGGCGTTTTGACCGGCGCGGCATTCCTCTTGCGTGAAGGATTGCGGGCCGAGTCTGCCTATAATGCCCGGCGCACCGCCCGTCGCCCGGCGTTTCCCAGAAAAATATTCTCCAGTCTCCTGACCGGGCTTGGGATCGGGTTGGCCGCATACCGCACAGAATTTCTGGATGCAGCCACAGCGTCCGAGGCTAGCCTTATTGCACCGATCCTTTTCGGCTTGGTAGCTGGTGCCCTCCACTCAGCCTCATTCGGAATTGATCCGATGAAAGACAAGGGTATGGAGGGCATCGACACCTTTCAGCAAGACCGCGTTGCCCGCGTAGTTGAAGACGCCGAAACGCACCTGTCCGAGATGACCGACGCCGTCAAACGTGCGGGCGACCGCAGGATCGAAGCCCGGGTTGAACGGTTTCAGGATACCGCCCGCGACCTGTTCCGCACGGTCGAGGAAGACCCCCGCGATCTGGCCGGTGCGCGTAAATACCTGACCGTTTACTTAAAGGGCGCGCGTGACGCGACGGTCAAGTTTGCTGACGTTTATGCCCGCACCCGAGATGCGCAGGCGCTGGAGGATTATTCGTCCCTCCTGGATGATCTTGAACAGAATTTCGCGGCGCGTACCCGCAAGTTGCTTTTGGACGACCGCAGTGATCTGACGGTTGAAATTGATGTGTTGCGCGAAAGGCTGCAACGCGAAGGCGTCCGGTTGGACTGACCGGCCACAATTTGAGAGAGGATTACCCCATGTCCGATGACATCAAGAATAAGGCGGTCGAGGCTGAAACGCTTGTGCAGGAAGTGACCGCTGTCACCTTGCCCGACCCGACCGCCGAAATCGTTTTGCTTGAGGAGGCCGATGAACCTGTCAGCGCCGAAATCCGCAAGCGCATGGACGAGATCGACATGGATAACACCAATTCCATCGTCGCGTTCGGGTCGTCTGCCCAGGCGGAATTGCAGGAAATCAGCCAGGCCATGCTGGCGGATGTCCGCAACAAAGATGTCGGACCTGCCGGGGACAGTCTGCGCAATATCGTCACGACGATCCGCGGGTTTTCAGTCAGTGAGCTGGATGTCCGGCGCGAACGCAGCTGGTGGGAAAAGCTGTTGGGCAAGGCTGCGCCTTTCGCCCAGTTTACCGCCAAGTTTGAAGATGTTCAGGGGCAGATCGACAGGATCACCGACGACTTGCTGGGCCACGAGCATACGCTGCTGAAAGACATCAAGTCGCTGGACCTGTTGTATGAAAAGACGCTGGGCTTTTATGACGAGCTTGCGCTGTATATCGCAGCAGGCGAAGAAAAACTGACCGAGCTGGACAGCCAGAATATTCCCGAAAAAGAAGCCGAAGTTCAGGCCGCGCCCGAAGACCAACAAGTTATGAAAGCGCAAGAGCTGCGTGACCTGCGTGCAGCGCGGGATGATCTGGAACGGCGTGTTCACGACCTGAAGCTGACACGACAGGTGACGATGCAATCGCTGCCCTCGATCCGGTTGGTGCAGGAAAATGACAAGTCGCTGGTGACCAAGATCAACTCAACCCTCGTCAACACCGTGCCGTTGTGGGAAACGCAACTGGCGCAGGCCGTCACCATCCAGCGTAGCGCCGAGGCGGCCGCGGCCGTGCGTGATGCGAATGACCTGACGAATGAGCTGCTGACCTCGAACGCGGCGAACCTGCGTGAGTCGAACAAGATGATCCGCGAGGAAATGGAACGCGGTGTGTTTGATATCGAGGCGGTCAAGCAAGCCAATGCTGACCTGATCGGTACGATCAACGAAAGCCTTGCAATTGCTGACGAAGGCAAGGCCAAACGCGCCGCAGCCGAACAGGAGCTGCAGAAGATGGAGACCGAGCTACGCGACACCCTTGCCTCTGCCAAGGCGCGCAAAGACGGCGTCGGCGACAACGCTGGAACTGCGGTTTCGAGCTAAAGGCAGGCTGGACGTGCGAGTGCCGGGATATCTGAAACCTCTGTTGGGTATGGTGGCGCTGTTGGCGCTGGCCAATTGTGATGAGGCGCTGACGTCGTCCGTCGTGCCGCAACCGCGCCCGGTTGCACCTGCACCGGCACCTAATGCTTATGTTCCCCCGTCTGCGGCAAGCCAGGATCTGGCCCGGTTCTATCAGCGGGTCGAACGTGACCTGCTCACCCGCGACATGTTGCGCGTGGATGGAGGCGGTCCCGACACACCGTATGATGCCGATGATCTGGCCCGCAATTTCGAGGCTATTGCCTTTTACAGCGAATACCCCGATCACGCTGTAACCACGCGCATTCGGCGAACGGACGGGCAACTTAGCCGGTGGGCAGGACCTGTGCGGATTCAGACCGAATTCGCCCCGTCCGTGGCACCCGAGATACGCGCAAAAGACTCCGCCGACGTCGAGGCATTTGCGGAACGGCTGAGCAAATTGACGGATCATCCAATCTCGGTCGTCAATCGCAAGGCCAATTTCCATGTCTTCTTTGCAGGCAAAGATGACAGCGCCTATGTGGTGAAACGCCTGAAACAGCTGATTCCCGGTATCAGCACGCCTTCGCTAGAATTGGTAGCAAACCCGCGTGCCAATATTGACTGCCTTGTTTTTGCGTCTCCGACCAATACCTCACCGTATAAATTTGTGCGGGCTGTCACGCTCATCCGGGCTGAACTGCCAGACCTCACCCGACGCAGCTGCATCCACGAGGAAATTGCGCAGGGGCTTGGATTGTCCAATGACAGCCCGGCGGCACGGCCTTCGATTTTCAACGACAATGACGAGTTTGCGCTGTTGACCAGCCATGACGAAAAACTTCTGACAATGCTTTATGATCCCCGACTTGAGCCCGGTGTGACAGCCGAGGACGCCCGCCCGGTGGTCCGGATTATTGCTCGCGAATTGATGGGCCAGCAGCTCTGAGCCCAAGGAAAGGAGACCCCAATGGGTATTTTCGATTTTCTGACCGGAGAATTTATCGACGTCATTCACTGGGTCGACGACACCCGTGACACCATGGTTTGGCGGTTCGAGCGTGAAGGGCATGCGATCAAGTACGGCGCCAAACTGACGGTGCGTGAAGGACAGGCAGCGGTATTCGTGCACGAGGGACAACTGGCAGACGTGTTCACACCCGGTCTTTATATGCTTGAGACCAACAACATGCCGATCCTGACGACGCTACAGCATTGGGATCACGGGTTTCAGTCGCCCTTCAAGTCCGAAATCTATTTCGTCAACACAACGCGTTTCAATGATCTGAAATGGGGCACAAAGAACCCGATCATGCTGCGCGATCCGGAATTCGGACCGACCCGTATCCGCGCCTTTGGCACATACACGGTCCGGGTCAAAGACCCCGCGAAGTTCCTGATAGAAATCGTCGGCACCGATGGTGAATTCACCATGGACGAGATCAGCTTTCAGATCCGCAACATCATTGTGCAGGAATTCAGCCGTGTGATCGCCGGGTCCGGCATTCCTGTTCTGGACATGGCCGCCAACACCGCCGATCTGGGCAAGCTGATCGCGGCCGAGGTCTCGCCCGTGCTGGAAGGTTATGGCCTGGAAATGCCAGAGTTCTACATCGAAAACATCTCACTACCGCCTGCGGTCGAGGCTGCGTTGGACAAGCGGACGTCGATGGGATTGGCGGGCGATCTGGGCAAGTTCACCCAGTATTCGGCCGCCGAAGCGATGACCGCAGCAGCGACCAACCCCGGTCAGGGCGGCGGAATGGGTGCCGGTCTTGGCATGGGAATGGGCATGGCAATGGCACAGCAGATGTCGAACATGGCATCGGGTCAACCAAGCGGCCCGTGGGGCGGTTCCACCCCCACTGCCCCGCAGTCGGCGACACACGCGGCACCGCCCCCTCCTCCGCCGGTCGAGCATGTCTGGCACATTGCGGTGGATGGGCAGACCAGCGGGCCGTTTTCCAAGGCCAAGATGGGCCGCATGGCGACCGACGGTGATATCACCCGCGACACCCATGTCTGGACCGCCGGTCAGGACGGCTGGAAAAAAGCGGGCGACGTGCAGGAGCTTGCTCAGCTGTTTACCATCCTGCCGCCGCCTCCGCCGGGGGTGTAATCGGTGACGGCAAACGCCGACATATCTGCCTATTCGCAAAGAGAGATCAGGCGCGCCGTCAATTTGAGTGCAATTCTCGGGTGGTTTTGCGTGATTGGCGCGCCGATGCTTTTTGATCTTTTCCAAAGCGGATGGGACGCCACTCTGTGGTCTCTATTTCAGTTATTGACCTTATTTGGTGTACCCTCGGCTTTTCTGATTGCATGGATTTTCGTCGCACCCGCCCTGCGCAAGATAATGCGCAAGCCGGTTACTTTTTTCCGGGCAGCTTATTGGGGGGGAGCGATCAGCACAGGTCTTGTCCTGCTGAGTATTGCAATCGGTCGGCTAAGAGGATGGCATCAATCGCACAACGATAATTTCGATTCTCAAATCGGGGGCGGCGATTTCGTGCGATCTGTTGATGGCATACTGACGCCTTATGGATGGCAGGTTCTGGCGCGTAACTCTCTCTTGTTTATTACCGTTTGCATCTTTGTGGCTGTCGTGACCCGCGCAATCATCGGCCCGGGAAAGCCTGTTCGGCCAGCCGAGGTCAAGCAATGACTGAAGAACACCGATTTCCCTGCGATCAATGCGGCGCGGATTACCGGTTCAATCCGGGCGACGGGACCCTGACCTGCGATCATTGCGGGCATTCGGAATCCATAGGTGCCGGACCGTGGGGCGGTGCCAGCCTGAAAGAACTGGATTTTAACGCGGCGCTGGCGAACAAGCTGCCAGACGCGGAAATCGAGGAAACACGGGTTCTGTCCTGCCCGAACTGCGCAGCTGAGGTCGAGTTTGACCCGAACACCCATGCGGCCGAATGCCCGTTCTGTGCCACTCCGGTAGTCACGGAGACAGGAGTTAACCGGCATATCAAGCCAAAAGGCGTGTTGCCCTTTGCTCTGGATGAACGGTCGGCTCATAAGGCGATGTCGAGCTGGCTTGGCAAGTTGTGGTTCGCGCCCAACGGGTTGAAAGATTACGCCCGCAAAGGTCGCAAGATGCAGGGGATTTACGTCCCCTACTGGACCTTCGACGCGGATACCAAGTCAGCTTATCGCGGCGAGCGGGGCACGGTGTATTACGAGACCCGGACCGTCATGCGTGACGGCAAGCGCGTGCAACAGCAGGTGGCAAAGGTGCGGTGGTCCCCAAAATCGGGTCGGGTTGCCCGGTTCTTTGACGATGTTCTTGTGCTCGCGTCCCAGTCACTGCCTAAACGCTATACTGACGCATTGGAACCCTGGGACCTGCCCGCGCTTGAACCTTACCAGCCCGAGTATCTGGCGGGATTCCGAGCTGAGGCCTATACAGTCGAATTGCAGGACGGGTATACCGAAGCGCGCGGGCATATGGCCCGGGTGATCGAACGGGATGTTCGGTTCGATATCGGCGGTGACCGGCAGCGCATTCACGCAATCGACACGGATGTGCAAAATGTAACCTTCAAACATATTTTACTGCCTGTCTGGCTGGCCGCATACAAATACCGGGGCCAGACCTATCGTTTCGTTGTGAATGGCAGAACGGGGCGTGTTCAGGGCGAACGCCCTTGGTCCGCTATCAAGATCACGATCGCTGTTGTGTTGGGTCTGCTGGTTGCAGCGGGTGTCGGATACCTCATGGCAACTGGTCAGCAGTAGCACCTTTCCCCATTTAACCGCTTGAATATCGCCGAACCTGCCGCCATCCTGCGCCTCGTCTGCACGAAGGGGAGAGCAGAGTGACGCTATCCGATTTGGATCGATTGCTGGCTGAGCGACATTCTTGCCGGGCGTTCCGACCTGAACCCGTTCCCAAGGACCAGATCGAACAGATTCTGACCTGTGCGTCACGTGCCCCCAGCTGGTGCAATGCGCAACCCTGGAACATCGTGATCACCAGTGGAGCCGAGACTGACGCTTTTCGAAAAGCACTTCAAAACGAAGTCGTGACCGCCACACCGGAACCCGACCTGCCGTTCCCGACGGCGTATACCGGTATCTATCAGGAACGACGTCGCGAATGTGGCTGGGCATTATACGAAGCCGTGGGCGTGCAGCGCGGGGACCGCGCCGGTTCGGCCAAGCAAATGATGGAAAACTTTGCCCTCTTCGGTGCGCCGCATTGTGCGATCATCTCAAGCCCTGCCGACCTTGGCCCTTACGGAGCAATGGACTGCGGAGGTTTTGTCATGGCTTTCACCCTCGCCGCGCAAGCCTTGGGAGTGGCCACAATCCCTCAGGCCGCCGTGGCCAGCTATGGCAAGTTTCTGCACCGGTATTTCGACATTCCCGATGATCGGTTGATCTTGTGTGCAATCTCATTCGGATACTCGGATGCAGACCACCCTGCGAACGGGTTTCGAACCGACCGGGCCGATCTGGACGAGATCGCTCGTTGGGTCGGATAACCACGCCACCAAACGGAGAACAGATTTGCGTGCACTTCTACAGAGAATATCCCGGGCAAAAGTCTCGGTTGACGGACAAACGGTTGGACAGTCCGGTCCGGGGCTGATGATCCTGGTCTGTGCGATGAAGGGTGACGACGAACAAAAGGTCGAACAACTGGCGGCCAAGGTCTCAAAACTGCGTATTTTCAAAGATGACACCGGCAAGATGAACCGCTCTGTCGTGGATGTGGGTGGCTCGGCGTTGGTGATCAGCCAGTTCACTCTGGCCGCCGATACCTCGCGCGGGAACCGGCCGGGGTTTTCCGAGGCCGCCCCCCCGGATGTGGGGCAGCGCCTCTATGAAGAGTTTGCGCGGCGGTTGCAGGCCCATGGCGTGCCCGTCGAAACCGGGCAGTTCGGGGCCGACATGGCGGTAGAACTGGTCAATGATGGACCGGTCACAATTTGGATGGAAAGCTGATGGACCAAAGGCAACAGGCAATTCGCATTTGGCAGGCTGGCGTTGATGCGGTTGACGGAAAACGAGCCACCAAAGCTGCTCTGGATAAGGTCCAAACGCCCGACCGGATTCTGGCCGTCGGCAAGGCAGCCGCAGCGATGGCCAGCGCGGCATTGGACCACTTCGGCCCGCGTCCGACGCTGGTTGTCACCAAGGACGATCACGGGCGCGACCTGCCGGAACATGTGCAGTTGATCGAAGCCTCTCATCCGGTTCCGGACACACGCAGTCTGGACGGTGGCCGCGCCCTGCGCGAAGCGATCGAGGTGATGGCACCTGGTTTCCATGTGCTGCTGCTGGTTTCGGGCGGGGCATCATCTTTGGCAGAGGACTTACTGCCGGGTAACTCTTTGGCAGATCTGGCGCAATTGAACACAAGGCTGCTGGCCGAAGGTTTGGATATCACCGCAATGAATGCCGAGCGTCGAAAGCAGTCGCGGATCAAGGGCGGGGGGCTGTTGTCCCATTTCGACGGGGCGAAAGCGACCGTTCTGGCAATCTCGGATGTGCCCGGGAACGACCTGAACGTCATCGGATCGGGAATTGGCGCATTGCCTGACACTTACAAATTTGACGCCTCGACCAAGATCGTTGCTTCGAACGCCCATGCACGCTCGGCAGCCGCAGAAATGGCGCGCCGAGACGGATTGCAATTGCTGGCTGACGAAGAATGCCTGCATGACGACTTCTTAAGCGTCGCATCCCTTATCGGGCAACGCCTGAGGGATATGCCCCCCGGCGTCATGGTTTTCGGCGGCGAACCAACGGTGGTTTTGCCGGACAAGCCGGGCCGTGGCGGGCGTAATCAGGCTCTGGCGCTGGCACTCGCCCGGGAAATAGCTGGAACACCAAACTTGACTGTTGTTGTCGGTGGTACCGATGGCACCGATGGCCCAACCAATGCGGCCGGAGCTGTAGTCGACGGCAAAACTTGGGGCAAAGGGGCCGATACCGCCTTGCAGCAGGCAGACAGTGGTAGTTTTCTGGACAAGTCCGGGGCTTTGCTGGTGACAGGCCCAACCGGAACGAACGTGATGGACCTTGTTGTCGCAATCAAACAGTGATTTGACGATTTTAGTACGTTGCAAAAAGACAAAGACCGAAAGACTTCCGAAATGACTCGCTCGCCCAATTCGCTATGCGATATCGAAGATCTACCGGATGTCGGCATAGTGATGCCGGATGGATGTCGTCTTTCAGCGCGTGTCTGGCGCCCGGTGGATGCGGACAGCAACCCCGTTCCGGCCATTTTGGAGTTCCTGCCCTATCGCAAGCGCGACGGCACGGCGACGCGGGATGCCCTGACCCATCCATGGTTTGCCAAACGCGGCTATGCTTGCATTCGTGTGGACATGCGCGGCAATGGAGACAGCGAAGGGTTGATGGAAGACGAGTACACACAGCAAGAGCTGGATGATGCCGTTTCCACAATTCAATGGCTGGCGGATCAGCCGTGGTGTTCGGGCACCGTTGGGATGATGGGAATCAGCTGGGGCGGGTTCAACGCGCTTCAGGTTGCCGCCCTTCAACCCGCACCGCTGAAAGCAATTATCACTCTGTGTTCAACCGCAGATCGTTACGCAGACGACATCCACTTTAAGGGCGGATGCTTGCTGAATGAAAACCTGGGTTGGGGCGCGACCATGTGGTCGTACTCATCCCGCGCACCGGACCCTACGCTGCGCCCCAACTGGCGGGAGTTATGGCTTGAGCGTTTGGAAAACCAACCGTTCCTACCCTCGGTCTGGCTGCGCCACCAGACGCGCGACGCCTATTGGCAGCATGGCTCTGTCTGCGAAGACTTCAGCGCGATCCGCGCGGCGACTTTGGCCATAGGCGGCTGGGGTGACGCGTACAAGAACACCGTGCCGCTGCTGGTCGAACAGCTTAGCGCTCCGGTCAAGGGAATCGTGGGGCCATGGGTGCACAAATACCCGCATTTCGCAGTGCCCGAACCGAGGATCGGTTTTCTGCAAGAGGCGCTGCGTTGGTGGGATCGCTGGCTGAAGGGTCTGGATAGCGGCGTTGAAACCGACCCAGACTATCGAGCGTATCTGATGGACGGCGTCCGCCCAAGGCGGTGGTACAACAATAGACCCGGGCGCTGGATCAGCGAGCAAGCCGGCGCGACCTCGCATTTGTCCAACCTGACACTGAACCTGTCGAACGATGGGCTCGGGCAAGATGAGCCGCTGGACACGCGGATCCAGTCACCCCAAACCTGCGGCATGGATGGCGGCGAGTATTGCGCAATTTGGCTGGGACCCGACATGCCCGGCGATCAGCGCACCGATGATGCTTTGTCCGCCTGTTTCGATGGCCCGCCTTTGTCGGAAGATCTTGATATTGTCGGCGCTCCGCGCATTTGCCTGAATGTTAGTGCCGACCGTCCGCAGGCACAGATTGCCGTGCGGTTAAATCATGTCCATCCGGATGGGGCCTCAACCCGGATCACCTATGGCGTTCTAAACCTGTCGCACCGAGACAGCCACGCGCAACCAACTCCGTTGACACCTGGAAAACCCTACGAAATCTCATTGGACCTGGATCATATCGCCTATCGCGTTCCCAAAGGGCATCGCGTGCGGGTGGCTGTGTCTAGCGCGTATTGGCCGCTGATCTGGCCAGCGCCCGAACCCGTCGAACTGCACCTGAAAGGTGGTACGATCACGATCCCGAACCGGCCGACCTCGGGTGATGATGAGCATGTGTTTCAGCCGCCCGATTCTGAAACCCCGATTGATGTGACGACCCTGCGGGAAAGCAGCAACTCTCGCCGGGTGGAGACTGACTTGAATTCAGGTGAAACCCGATTGATCATAGAAGACGATTTTGGTTACGTAACGGACAATCACCACGGGCTGACCTATGGTGGGACAGCATCTGAACGCTGGACCATCAACCCTGACGACCCGCTCTCCGCTCGCGGGCAGTGCCATTGGACACAAGAGATCAGTCGCGACGGGATTGATCTGCGCACTGAAACCTCCTGTGAAATGTGGTCGGATCGCGAGAACTTTTTCCTCAAGGCGCAGATAAGTGCTTTTGAAAACGAAACTTTGGTATTCTTTAAACAAACGGAGGACGCCGTTCCACGAAACCAGATGTGATATTTTGGTGGCCAAAGGTCAGACATTTGTCCTTGCTCGGTAGACCGAAATGCGCCTAACTTGACTCATGCGTCAATAAAAATGCCCGGGAAGGGCTGAAATCCAATCAACTGGGAGATCACTAAATGAACGAACAACTCACTCACATGGCCGGTCAGGTCACTGCGGGCAAACTGACCCGTCGCGAATTCATGGGGAAAGCGGCGGCTCTGGGTGTGTCGGCGGCGATGGCCAGCACCTTGTTCGCTGACGCTGCGCGCGCGGCAGGACCGAAGAAGGGTGGCGACCTGAAATTTGGCCTGCAGGGCGGCGAATCCACCAATTCGCTGGATCCGGCGACCTATGCCAGCTCGGTGCCGTTCCAGAACGGCAAACAATTCGGCGACCAGCTTGTGGAAGTTGCGCCCGACGGGTCGATCGAGCCGCGCCTGGCTGAAGCCGTCGAAGGCAGCGCGGACGCCAAAGTTTGGACATTCAAACTGCGTCAGGGTGTCGAGTTTCACAACGGCAAGACCATGACCAGCGAAGACGTGCTGAAAACCATGGAGCGCCACTCGAACGAAGACTCCAAGTCCGGTGCCCTGGGCATCATGAAGGGCATCGAGTCAATGAAGGCCGATGGCGACAATTTCCAGGTCACACTGACCGAGCCAAATGCCGACTTGCCCTATCTAATGGCCGACTATCACCTGATCATTCAGCCTGATGGCGGAATGGAAAACCCAGGTGCGGGCATTGGCACCGGACCATACCAGTTGGAAGTCGACGAGCCGGGCGTACGCCACGTGTTCAAGAAATTTGCCAACCACTGGAACCCCGATTTCGGCAATTTCGACAGCGTCGAAGTAATTGTCATCAACGATGCGACTGCCCGTACGGCTGCTCTGCAATCCGGTCAGGTTCACGCGATCAACCGCGTCGAACCAAAGGTTGCCGATCTGCTGGGCCGCGCCCCAAACTTGACGGTGCACTCGACCGCCGGCCGTGGACATTATGTGTTCATCATGCATTGCGACACCGCGCCGTTCGACAACAACGAACTGCGGCTGGCGCTGAAACACGCAATCAACCGCCAAGACTTGGTCGACAAGGTTCTGCGCGGCTACGGCACAATTGGCAACGACATGCCGATCAATGCGGCATACCCGCTGTTTGACGGCTCTATCCCGCAACGCGACTTCAGCCTTGAAAAGGCGGCAGAGCACTATGCGAAGTCGGGCCATGACGGTTCGCCGATCATCCTGCGTGTCGCAGATGGCGCCTTCCCGGGTGCCGTTGACGCAGCGGCCCTGTTCCAGCAAAGCGCGGCTCAGGCCGGTATCCCGCTGGAAATCAAGCGCGAGCCCAACGATGGCTACTGGTCGGAGGTCTGGAACGTTCAGCCGTTCTGCGCATCCTATTGGGGTGGCCGTCCGGTGCAGGATCAGATGTACGCCACCGCGTATCTGTCGACCGCCGACTGGAACGACACCCGCTTCAAGGTGCCGGAGTTCGACGAAATGCTGTTTGCAGCACGGGCCGAACTGGACAACGACAAACGCAAGGACATCTACAGCAAAATGGGCATGATGGTCCGCGACCAGGGCGGTCTGATCTGCCCGATGTTCAACGATTTTGTCGAAGGCGTCACCAATCAGCTCGAAGGTTGGGAAAGCGACCCAACCCAAGAGATGATGAATGGCAACATGTCACGCAAGATGTGGTTCGCCTGATAGGGCCCACGGATAATGCATCCTATCATCAAACTGGTTTCCCAGCGCCTTGCGCTGGGACTCCTGCTTCTCTTCGGTGCATCGGCTCTGATTTTCGGCCTCACCGAAGCCCTGCCTGGGGACGCTGCGCAAGCGGTCCTTGGCCAATCCGCAACCCCCGAGGCGCTGGCAAACCTGCGCGAGGAAATGGGCCTCAACCGTCCCGCTCTAACCCGATATTTCGAATGGTTGGGCGGCATCCTGCAGGGCGATCTGGGTCAGTCTTTGACCAACAAACTTGACATCGCAGAAAGCATCGGAAAGCGCTTGGGGAACACCCTGTTCCTGGCATGTGCTGCAGCCGTCGTTTCCGTGCCGCTAGCTATCTTTCTAGGCCTTCTGGCCGTTCGGTACCGCAACCGCTGGCCTGACAAACTGATTTCTGCCATCACCCTGACAACGGTTTCGATCCCGGAATTCCTGATCGGTTACGTGGTGATCTACTTCGTCTCAGTGAAACTGGGCTGGTTCTCCTCACTCGCAATGATCAACGACACAATGTCCTTCGGGCAAAAGCTCAATGCCATCGCCTTGCCTGCCTTTGTTCTGACACTGGTGGTTCTGGCGCAGATGATGCGAATGACCCGCGCTGCGATCCTGAACCTGATGCAATCGGCCTACATCGAAACGGCTGAACTGAAAGGCCTCTCGAATTTTCAGGTCATTGCGCGCCACGCGTTTCCCAACGCGATTTCCCCTATTGTCAACGTTGTGATGTTGAACCTGGCCTATCTGGTTGTGGGCGTCGTCGTTGTCGAAGTGGTGTTCGTATATCCAGGCATGGGGCAATATCTGGTGGATTCGGTGACCAAGCGTGACGTGCCAGTCGTTCTGGCCTGCGGCGTCGTCTTTGCCGCGGTCTATATCGGGCTCAACATGGTTGCCGATATTGTGTCTATCCTTGCCAACCCAAGACTGAGGCATCCGAAATGATGAAGAACATTCCTATTTCGGCCGCCGTCGGTCTGTTTTTCACCGGACTGTACTTTTTCATAGCCATCGCAGCCCCGCTGATCGCCCCTTACGGAATGGCCGAAGTGGTCGGTGATGTGTGGGAACCGTCAAGCGCCGAGCATCTGCTGGGCACGGACAATATCGGGCGCGATCTGCTGACACGCATGATCTATGGTGGTCGCACGACCATCTTTATCGCTGCGATGGCTACGATCCTCAGCTTTATCACTGGCACCTCTCTGGGCCTATTGGCTGCGGTTTTGGGTGGTTGGGCTGACCAGGCGCTTAGCCGGATGGTTGACCTGATCATGTCGATCCCAACGCTGATCCTGGCACTGGTTATCCTGGCGATTGTTCCGGTGACCGTTCCGATCCTGATCCTTGTGATGGGGCTGTTGGACGCCACACGTCCTTACCGACTTTCTCGATCGGTCGCCGTGGACATCAACGTGATGGACTATGTCGAAGCCGCAAAGCTGCGCGGTGAAGGTCGGCGCTGGATCATTTTCCGGGAAATCCTGCCAAACGCTCTGTCGCCTCTGGTGGCTGAATTCGGGCTGCGGTTCATCTTTATGGTTCTGTTCATCTCGACCCTGTCGTTCCTGGGTCTGGGCGTCCAGCCACCGCTGGCGGACTGGGGCGGCATCGTGAAGGAAAACAAGGACGGGATCGTCTATGGCATCGGCGCGGCCCTATACCCCGCTGTCGCCATCGCGACGCTCGCCATCTCGGTCAACCTTGTAGCTGACTGGGTTCTGAACCGTACCACATCGCTGAAAGGAGGCCGGGGATGAGTGATACCCTTCTCAAGGTCCGCAACCTCAAGATTGGCGCGACCGTCTATCCGCCCGGCGAAAAGCCCCATGACATCGAAATCGTGCACGGGGTCAGCTTTGACCTCGAACGCGGCAAGGTGTTGGGGCTGATCGGTGAATCCGGTGCCGGTAAATCGACCATCGGTCTGGCGTCTATGGCTTATGGCCGCGGTGGCGTCGAACTGACCGGTGGCGAAGTCTGGGTCAACGGGCGCGACATTCTGAAATCTCCGCATAGCGACATCCGCAATCTGCGTGGTGGCGAGGTTGCCTATGTCTCGCAATCCGCCGCCGCATCGTTCAACCCGGCCAAGAAGATTATGGATCAGGTGGTCGAAGCTGCGGTCGAACATAAGAAGTTTTCGCGTAAAGAGGCCGAAGGCCGCGCGCGGGAACTTTTCGCCAAGCTAGGGCTGCCCGATCCGGACAATATCGGCGATCGTTACCCGCACCAGGTCTCGGGCGGTCAGCTACAGCGTTGCATGACGGCGCTGGCGCTGTGCCCCGAGCCTGATCTGGTGGTGTTTGATGAACCGACCACAGCACTGGATGTGACCACTCAGATCGACGTTCTGATGGCGATCAAAGAGGCCATTCGCGATACTGGCGTTGCTGCGCTCTATATCACGCATGACCTCGCCGTTGTCGCTCAGGTCAGTGATGACATCATGGTTCTGCGGATGGGCAATACGGTCGAGTATGGCAATACCGACCAGATCATCAACAACCCGCAGGAAGAGTATACCAAGGCGCTGGTTTCGGTCCGCTCGATCGAGCACGAAGAGAAAAAACCCACACCGGAATCGGTATTGAGCGTCGAAGGTATTACCGCGCGCTACAAGGGTTTGAATTTTGACGTGCTACACAACGTCAATGTCGAGCTTCATCCGGGGCAGACACTGGCCGTCGTCGGTGAATCCGGTTCGGGCAAGTCGACCCTGGCGCGGGTGATCACAGGCTTGCTGCCGCCACGCGATGGTGAAATCACCTTTGCCGGCCGCAAGCTTAGTGGCGATCTGAAGGGCCGCAGCCGTGAAGACCTGCGCGAGCTGCAGATGATCTACCAGATGGCTGACGTGGCAATGAACCCACGCCAGACGGTTGGTACGATCATTGGACGCCCGCTGGAGTTCTACTTCAACATGCGCGGTGCCGAAAAACGCAAGCGGATCGTCGAACTGTTGGATGAGATCGAACTGGGCGAAAAGTACATGGACCGCTATCCGGCGGAACTGTCAGGTGGTCAGAAACAGCGTGTCTGTATCGCGCGGTCGCTGGCAGCCAAGCCCAAGATGATCATCTGTGACGAGGTCACCTCGGCACTTGATCCACTGGTTGCGGACGGCATCCTGAAACTGCTGCTGGACCTTCAGAAGATCGAGGATGTGGCATACCTGTTCATCACCCACGATCTGGCGACGGTGCGCGCGATCAGCGATAGTATCGCGGTGATGTATCAGGGCCGCGTGGTTCGCTATGGGTCGAAAAGCGAGGTGCTGAGCCCGCCGTTTGACGACTATACCGATCTGCTGCTCAGTTCCGTCCCCGAAATGCATCTGGGTTGGCTGGAAGAGGTTGTCGCCCACCGCAAAATGGAAAGCGCCGGAAACTGACCCCTGCCCTTTCCGTGACAGATAAGTGAAAAATTGAAATCCCGGCGCCTTGTTCGATGACAGGTGTCGGGATTTTGCTATGGGAGGCGTGAACGGGCAGACCCCTGATCGCGAATCCCCTAGGGTCGCCAGAAATATTTAGTCAAAAGGCCAAAGACATGGATCGCAAACTACTCCTCATCATCCTGGACGGTGTTCCGTGGCGCAATTTTCGACGGTTGTTCGGTAACCTTGAAGGTTGGGTCGACAGCGGTGAGGCGCGGGTCTGGAAGCTACGCGCTGTTCTGCCGTCCACATCCGCCAGCTGCTATGCCTCGATCCATACTGGTGTGACACCGCAGGAACACGGCTGTACCGGCAACGGCAATGTCTTCCGCCTGAGCCACAAGGACGTTTTCAGCCAGGTACGAGAGGCTGGTGGCGTAACCGGCGCTGTCACCCACAGCTATTGGTCGCAGTTCTTCAACCGCCACCCGTTCGATTACGTCCGCGACATCGAATATGATGAGCCTGAGAGCAAAACGATCAACCACGGCCGCTTTCACTCCATGACAGGCTATGGCAAAGCCAATCAGATGACCCCGTCCGACGTTGATCTCTATGCCACTCTGACCAATCTGTGCCTGCGTCATGGGCTGGACTACGGCCTGCTGCATGCCTGCACATTGGACAGTATGGGGCACCGTTTTTACCACGATTGCGAAGAGATGGACCACGCTTGCTTCGTAGCTGACGAGATGTTGGCACCTTTCATCCCGCGTTGGCGGCAACTGGGGTACGACGTGATTGTTACCGCTGATCACGGACAGGATGAGCGGGGACACCACGGCGGGCGCAGCCCGCTGCAACAGGAAACCGCGTTGTATTACTTTGGCGACGCCGAAGGCCCCGAGGTCGACACGGTGATCGACCAGCTACAGCTGGCGCCCACGATCCTGAACCGCATGGGTGCGCCCATTGCCGAAACGATGAAGGCACAGTCTTTCCTGAAGTAACGGATTAATCGTAGGGCCAGATCTGCTGGCCCAGCGCCTCAATCGCAACTGAGATCCGTTCAAAGCTGTCAGCCGCGCGCTTCACACTTGTCCGCGCGCGCAGATATCCGTGAACGAGGCCCGGCTCGTTGATCCAATGCGCCTGCCCTCCGGCGGCGGAAATCTTGTCGCAATAAGCGGCGCCATCATCCCGCAGCGGATCACAATCTGCAGTCACCACCACGGTCGGCGGAAGACCCGAGAAATCTGTGTCGTTAAGCGGCGCGAAGGTCGGATCATCTTGCGGGACAGTGCCACCGCAACGTACCTTTTCGTAGAAAACGATCTCATCCAGCGTCAAAAGCGGCGCATAGGCGTGTTCGATATACGACCCGTTCGCGCTGTCGCCGCCCAAACCTGGGTAGATCAGCACCTGCCCCAGCACATTCTCCAACCGCCCTCGCCCATATTGGGCGACCGCTGCCGCCAGATTGCCACCGGCACTGTCACCCGCAAGGACAATAGGATCGCCAAATTCCTGCACGGCCCAGTTCGTAGCGGTCCAGCCGTCCTGAAACTGCGCAGGATGTACGTGTTCGGGGCACAGGCGATAGTCGACGGCCACGACCCGATACCCGGTTTGCGCGCAAATCTCGGCGCAGACGTCGTCGTGGCTGTCCAATCCGCCAACAACAAAACCGCCACCATGAAAATAGATGACGGTTCGTGTCGGGTGACCTGCATTGTAAACGCGGACAGGCACACCATCGGCCTGCCTGTTCTGTGTTTCGACCCCTTGTGGGCGGGGTTGGCGAAAGT
This sequence comes from Ruegeria sp. YTSA072, assembly GCF_059610285.1. Taxonomy (NCBI): domain Bacteria; kingdom Pseudomonadati; phylum Pseudomonadota; class Alphaproteobacteria; order Rhodobacterales; family Roseobacteraceae; genus Ruegeria; species Ruegeria sp. YTSA072. The sequence goes on from NZ_JBXWNI010000002.1 coordinate 174,480, forward strand.
CGCGACACATCGTGTCGTAGACCCGGCGCTGATCCTCGATCGTAAGGTCGACCGCATCATCCGGATAGCTTTCAGCCGTTCGTTTTATGAACGCCCAAGTCTCTTCATCAATCAGACGTTCATAATCCATGTTTCCTCCCGGTCAGGCAGCCCACTCCCACGGCCGGGTGAACGATCCCAGCACTTTGCTGACATCGTCCTCTGCGGAACCCTTCGCGTCAAGCTGCGCAACGAGTCCACGTTTCTTATCGTCGATGACCGAAATGACCCGTGCCTCAAGACCAGCCTCTTCCAACGCGCCGTTATAGATACGCGTGATCGCCTGTTTGCGGAGCTCAGGCTTAAAGACCTTACCGACGGCAGTTTTGGGCAGCTCGTCCAGAATGGTCATGTGCTTGGGTTGTGCCGCGCGTTCATGGACATGCACATTGCAATACTCCATCAGCTCTTTCTCGGTGACCGAGGCCCCATCAACCAGTTCGACAAACGCGCAAGGCACCTCGCCCGAATAGGCGTCAGGCTGCCCGATGGCACCGGCAAACGCGACAGCATCGTGCCCCAGCAGAGCTTCTTCGATCTCGGCCGGGTCAATGTTGTGACCGCCGCGAATGATCAGGTCCTTGGCACGACCTGTGATCCAAAGGTAGCCATCTCCGTCAAAGCGTCCCAGATCACCTGTGCGCAAGTACTTGTCGAAGTGGTACAGATCTACGTTCTTGTCCGCCTCGGTATAGGTGTTACCGGCGAAAACGCCCGGATTCGAAATGCAGATCTCACCAATTTCATCTGCGGCGCATTCCTTTGGTCCGTCCGGACCATCCTGCAGGATTTTCACATCCGTATAAGGGAACGGAATACCGATCGAGCCGATCTTCTTTTCCCCGTCCACCGGGTTGCAGGACACCAGACAGGTGGCTTCGGTCAGACCATAGCCTTCCACGATGGTCACGCCGGTTGCCTCTTCAAAGCGTCGGAACAATTCGACCGGCAGAGGCGCTGAGCCCGAAAATGCCGTTTTCACGCTTGAGATGTCCGCATCCACTGGGCGCTGCATTTTCGCGGCAATTGCAGTTGGGACGGTGATGATGAACGTCACTTTCCAGCGTTCGATCAGTTTCCAGAAATTGTCGAACACGCCGTCGCCGCGATATCCAGCAGGCGTCGGGAAAACCACATGCGCGCCGGATGAGACGGCAGCCATCATGATCACATGCACGGCAAAAACGTGGAACATGGGCAGCGGGCACATGATCACGTCTTCTTCGGAAAACAGCAGCGTGTTCCCAAGCCAACCGTTGTAGATCAGGCCCGAGTATTTGTGCTGTGCGACCTTCGGCATACCGGTCGTGCCGCCAGTGTGGAAATAGCAGGCAACGCGATCTTCCTTGCTGTCTTCAAAGGTCAGTGTCGTAGGTTGCTTGGACAGTTCCTTGTTGAAGTTCTTATAGTCCGCATGCGCCAATTTTTCCTTGTCGCCCATTTTGGGACGCAGGAACGGCACCAGCCAGGATTTCGGCGGCGTCAGATAACGGTTGAGGTCAATCTCAAGAATGGTCTTGACGTTGGGCGCATGGCGCACCGCCTCTTCGACTTTCTGCGCCACATCCGTCTTGGGGAAGGATTTCAGGGTCACAACCACTTTGGCACCGGTTTCGCGCAGGATTGCTGCGATCTGCTCAGGCTCTAGCAGCGGGTTGATCGGGTTCACGATCCCTGCGACCGCACCGCCCATCATGGTGACCAGCGTTTCGTTACAGTTGGGCAGCACATAGGCCACCACGTCTTTCTCACCGACGCCCAAAGACCGGAACAGGTTTGCCGCCTGATTGACTTTGCCCAACAGTTGCGACCACGTCAGCGTCTCGGCCTTGTCTGTCGGGCCAGACATGAGCTGAAAGCTTACAGCACTACTGTTCGGAAATTTGCCTGCCGTGCGTGACAGCAACTGGTGGAAAGTGACCGGAACATCCCGATCCTCCCACGGCATTTCCTGCTCCATTCTCGCCTTGTCTTCCAAACCCACAAAGGCCATGTGACTCCTCCCTGTTTTTCTCCCGCGTCTTGCGCGGTTTTTTCCAAAACAAGATGGAAGCAAAACCCCGCAGGTGCAAGCGACGGGTTAGAGGGGCCACGCCCAAATTTGTAGAATTACGCAGCGGCGTAAAACTAACTTCCCCAACGTCAGGCTATTCTGCCGCAACTCCGTCGGTGAATTGCAGGCGCGCCAGACGGGCATACAAGCCATCCTGAACGACCAGATCCTCGTGCGTGCCTTGGGCCACGATCTGACCGGCTTCCATCACAACGATCCGATCCGCCTTTTTGACCGTCGCCAGACGGTGGGCCACGATCAGTGTGGTGCGCCCGGCGCGCATCTGGTCAACCGCGCCCTGAACCGCGCGTTCGCTTTCGGCATCCAATGCCGAAGTCGCCTCGTCCAGCAGCAGAACCGGAGCATCACGCAAGATGGCGCGGGCAATCGCGATCCGCTGTTTCTGACCGCCCGACAGCATAACGCCGCGCTCCCCGACAAAGCTGTCATAGCCTTCGGGCAGATTCGAGATGAACTCATGTGCCGCAGCTGCACGCGCGGCGGCCTCGACCTCGGCATCCGAGGCGTTCAGACGCCCGAACCGGATATTCTCGCGGGCCGAGGCTGCAAAGATGATCGGGTCCTGGGGCACCAATGCCATGTGCTGCCGGAAATCGGATCGGTCGAGGTCACGCAGGTCAACGCCATCCAGGCTGACGTGACCTGCGTCCGGATCGTAGAACCGCTGGATCATTTGAATCACTGTGGTTTTGCCTGCACCCGATGGACCAACGAAAGCCACGGTTTCACCCGGTTGGATCGACAGGGTCAGATGGTCCAGTGCCACAACATCCGGACGGGCCGGATAGTGGAAGATCACATCCTCAAAACGGATCTCGCCCCGAACAGGTGTAGGCAGCGACGCTGCCTTGTCCGGATCAATCACGGTATCCTGCGCATTCAGCAATTCTACCAGACGCTCGGTCGCGCCGGCTGCACGTTGCAGCTCGCTCCAAATCTCAGAGAGGGCGGCGACAGAGCCGGCCATGATGATTGAGTAGATCACGAACTGGATCAGAACACCTTCAGTCATCACGCCGTTGCGAACGTCGTTTGCCCCCATCCACAGCACGCCGACGATGCCCGAAAATACAAGGAAAATAACGATTACCGTCATTACAGCGCGCGTTTGAATACGCCGAAGAGAAACCGCATAAGAGGTTTCAGTCATATCGCCGAACTGCTTCCGGCTGGCTTTTTCATGCGTAAAGGCCTGAACGGTTTGCACCGCGCTCAGTGCCTCTCCCGCGTTACCCGAAGAGGCCGCGATCCAGTCCTGATTTTCGCGGCTGAGGACCCGCAAACGACGCCCCAGAACAAGTATCGGCACCACCACAACCGGGATCAGCAAAAGCACCAAACCCGTTAGCTTGGCCGAGGTCAGCAGCATCAGAACCAAACCACCCGCGAACAAAAGCATATTGCGCAAGGCAATGGATACGGACGATCCCAGCACAGACTGAATCAGGGTCGTGTCCGTGGTGATACGGCTGAGAACCTCTCCGGTCATGACCCGTTCATAGAACTCGGGGCTCATCCCGATAACGCGGTTAAACACGGCCTTGCGGATATCGGCCACGACGCGCTCACCCAACCGGGTCACCAGCGCATAACGTATGCCTGTTCCCACCGCCAAAATCGCGGCAATGCCCAGCGCAGCCAGAAAGTACCAATCTAGCAGCTCGCCATCTTCAATTCGGAAATTATCGACGACGCGACGCACCGCAAGCGGCAAGGTCAGCGTCATGCTGGCTGTCAACACCAGTGCCAGAACCGCACCCGTCATCAGGGCCCGATACGGCTTCATAAATGGCCAAAGAGACGACAGAACGCCTATCTTCCGCGATCCGGCACGCTCTTCCGTGGCACCGGGTGCAGGTTTGCCCTTAGGCGTGGCTGAGGCAGAGTTCGCCATAATTGGCCCTTACGTCTTTTTCGCACTTAAGTGTTCGCTTCTTGGCGGCCACGGCAAGCCGGGTCAAGAACCACAATATCTGACCCCACATAAAAGGGCCATTTGACGCAGAATTTAAGGGCTGATTTGGAGCGGGCGGCGGGAATCGAACCCGCTTCATCAGCTTGGAAGGCTGAGGTAATAGCCAGTATACGACGCCCGCTCAGCGCTGGTCGGTTTAAGCGATGCGTCAGATGTCGTCAAGCGCCGTTCGAAGTCAGATTTCAAATTCGTCGACAAAAATTGACAGGCGGTATACCGCATCCCGCAGACAGTCGTTCTGGCAGTTAAAGACAAACTCAAGATTGCGCGGGCAGCCATTCGCAACGGCTGAAATCGGCAGATATCCGGATCACCGAACCGTATTCTAAGACCGTTGGCGTGGCCAACCCGATTAGCTGAGCCGGATAGGAAGTGGCCGCGGCCAATGCGTCCTGCAACGGCACGCCGACTTGGTTGACCAGCACACCAACGGCGGTCGTCAGGTCCAGGTCCGCGCCGGCCAGCGTTCCGTCCGCCAGTGTCAACCTGCCGTCGGTTCGCGTGATTTTGCGGCCTTCAAGGGTGAATTCCGTTTGATCAGTACCCGCCACAGCCATCGCATCGCTCACCAGAAAGATTTGACCCGGCGCAGTTTTCGCAACCCAGGCTGCGCGCATCGCGGCGGGGTGCACATGGACACCGTCGGCAATTAGCCCTGCAGACAGCGTTCCGCTGGCCAGCGCCGCGCCGACGAGGCCGGGTTCACGATTGCACAGCTGGCTCATCGCATTGAACAGATGGGTTACGCAACGCGCACCGGCGGCGGTATAGCTCTGGCAGGTCGCAAAATTTGCATTGCTGTGCCCGAGCGAGACAAGGATGCCAGCGTCGCTCATGGCGCGGACCTGCTGCTCGGAAACACCCTCCGGCGCGACAGTTACCTTGAGGCAAGGAAGTGCACTAGCCGCTTCTATCAGCGTGTCCAGATCCGATCGTTCCATCGGCCGTATCAAATTACCGTCGTGCGCCCCTTTCCGCGCGACCGACAAATGCGGTCCTTCCAAATGCAATCCGGTAACGCCCGGCACCTGTGCACGTACCGCGTCGATCGTCGCATCTATTGCTGCACGGGTTTTGGCGGGTTCGTCGGTGATCAGAGTGGGCAGCAGCGAAATCACACCCAATCGGCGATGGGCACCGGCAATTCTGCGGATCGTTTCGACCGACGGATTATCGTTGAACATAACGCCATCGCCGCCATTGACCTGCAGATCCACAAAACCGGGGCTGAGTATGTCGCCGTTCAGATCGACAACGTCCTTTTCCTGGGCGACCTCGGCGTCGGGCAAAACTTCCCCCGAACGCCCCTCACGAAAAACAAGCGCGTGGTCGTGTAACAATCGGCTGCCGTCAAAGATTGGCCCGTTTCGAAAGATCACCTTGCGTTCTGTCATACCGTTTCGGTCACTTTCTTAAGGTGTCGCGGTGCGTCCGGGTCGATCCCCCGTGCACTGGCGACGGCCTCTACCATGCTGTAAAAAGACGTAATCGCCGTTATTGGGTCGGTGATCCAATGATCCGTTCGAACTACCGGCAGAGCCTGCGCGCGTGTTACTTTGGTGGTCGTCGCAAAAACCGCAGCACCTTTTTCGGCCAAGGCATCAGCCGCATCGGCAGTCGCCTGTTCGGCTGCATCATTGGCCGCGAACGAAATCACCGGAAACCCTTCTTCGACAATCGACACCGGGCCATGCAGTACTTCGGCCGCTGAATAGCTTTCGGCATGGATTTGGCAGGTCTCCTTGATTTTCAACGCAGCTTCGTCAGAGATCGCATAAGAAGGCCCCCGACCAAGCGTAAACAAAGACCGCCCGGTGATTGTTTCGGCTGCAGCCGACCAATCGCATTGGGCCGCTCGCGCTAGGTATTCGGGCAAGGATTGGATCGCCCCGATCAATTCAGCATCCTCTTTGACCTCGGCCAGAAGCCATAGACCGGACACCAACGAAGTCACAAATGTCTTGGTTGCTGCGACGCTCAGCTCTGGTCCCGCGTGCAGTGGTAGAACCGCATCCGCCACTTCGGCCAGGCGCGATTCCGAGTTGTTGGTCACCGCAATTGTCAGTGCGCCAGAGTTTCGCAAAGACCCTGTGAGGCCAACGATATCCGGGCTTTGGCCGGATTGTGAGATGGACAGGCAGACAGATCCTTTTGCGCTAAGGTCCACCCCGTAAATTGAACTGACGGACGGCCCTACTGAGGCAACCGGCAACCCCAAAAGCAGTTCGCTGGCGTATTTCAAATAGCTGCAGGCATGATCGGATGATCCCCGCGCGACCGAGATCAAAAACCGCGGATCCGTATCCCTTACTCTTTGCGCAGCTGCTCGGATATTGTCTGCCCCCGTGCTGAGCAATCTGTCGACGGCATCAGGGATTTCCAGGATTTCCTGACGCATTTTCGAGTTCTTTTCGGACATTTGATCCCGGTCCTTCCGGCTATAGGCGCAATTCAGCGACAAAGTCATAAGCGTCGCCGCGATAGAGCGACCGCGTCATCTCTGCGACCCGCCCGTTTTTCAAAAATGAGATACGCTCGATGTTCAGCCCCGCCGCACCTTCGGGCACCTCCAGCAGGTCTGCCTCTCGCGCAGCAAGATTGAGAGCTGATATCTTTTGCACCGCGCGCACCGGGCGGCGCCCCAGACCTTCAAGAACTTCGTACAGAGACGTGGTGACTTCGATTGGGTTCGGCAGGATATCCAACGGCAGCGCAGCACGTTCCAGCGCCAACGGACGCCCGTCCGCCTCGCGCAAGCGGTAAATACGAGATATCTGCTCACCCTCTGACAGATTCAGCGCAGTGACCTCTTCCGGGGTTGGCGCAAATACTCCGCGCTCCAACCACTTTGAGGTCGTCTCCATTCCTCGGCTCGACATATCTTCGGTGAACGAGGTCAGGTGTTTCAGCGATTGTTCAACCCTTTGAACACGTTCCCGAATGAAGGACCCAGACCCTTGGCGCTGCTCGATCACACCTTCCTGCACCAGCTCCTGAATCGCCTTGCGCACGGTCACGCGGGATAGTTCTGTGATTTCAACCAGTTCCCGCTCCGATGGCAGCGATGAGTTCGGCGCAAGGACGCCCGTATCGATCCCCTCTTGCAACCTGCGCCGCAATTGCACGTAGCGGGGGCCATTTTCAGGGGTCAGCCAAAGATCAGAGCGCAGGAATTCAGCAATACTCATGCGAGACCTCCTTCGCCAAAGCCAACGCCCCGGTCAACGGCTCGCCCGATGGAGGGCGTATCTCTGACTGCATGGCAGCAGGCAGATAGTCCGCATAATGCGGAGAGATGCCGCCGGTCAGGCAGATCGCGACTTCTGGCTGCCATCCGAGACGTGCCGCCAAATCGGCAATGTAAGTAGCACCGGCCTGCATAATTTTTTTGGCGACCTCGTCTCCGGACACTGCTGCAGTGGTAACCATCGGGGCCAACGCGCCGAACTCTGTCGGCGTCGCCCGTCCGGCAAACTCGACTATTCCGGCGGCACCGCGAAGTTCGTTCAGCAACTGCTGTGTCAGATCGCTAGAGGCCTGAACGCCATCCACGGAATTCAATGCTTCTGCCAATGCAAAACGACCAACCCATTGCGCGGACGCTTCATCCCCCAATATCGGCCCCCAGCCCCCTGCAAACCGCATCACCCGATCCTTCTGCGAAGCAACAAACGACCCCGTACCACAATGCGCGATCAGTCCATCCTGAGACCCAAGCGCACCGCGAAGCGCGGCGGGTCGGTCATCTGAAACGCGCGCCCGCGTTAGGCCCAGCGCGCTCTGCACGCGACTGGCAATATGGTCATCTGTGACGCCAGCCAATCCGACAAAGGCGGGCAACTGGGTCAGGTCCTGAACATCTACAGCAAGCGTTTGCGCAATCTGCGTAATCCCCGATTTCATCTGCTGGACGGACGCATCGAAATCTGTCGAGACATTGGCAGCCCCGGTCTCAACAGAATGGACAATACCAGCGACTTCACATGCAACCCTGCATCGGGTTCCGCCACCATCTATGGCCAGTACAGCGTTGCTCAGAGACTCAGTCATGACAATACCATTATAATACCTATTTGAATTTAGGAAGGCCAAAATAGACCGATTTCTGCAGCTTTTCTCTGTTTTAATACAGAATACGTTGATTTCAGCCGAAAAAATAAAATTATAGACAAGTGGTATTGAATAGGTATTGTATTGGGAACCGCAAAGGGGGATTCTTTTGACGCTGCCGCCGACCGAACAACTGCATCCAGACGCCATCAAGCTGGACCCACAAGACCCTGTCGCCTCTGCTCGGGCGCTGGTTGAGGGGCAGATTGAAGCCGCGACCTCGGCACGGGGCGCATTGGACGCGATCGCGCGGGGCGGCAACGCCATGGCGCAGACCATCCGCGCGGGCGGCGTTTTACACTATGTGGCGGCTGGCTCATCCGGGCTGATGGCTGCTGCCGACGCGCAAGAGCTGGGCGGCACCTTTTCAATCCCCGCGAACCAGCTCCGTATACATATGGCAGGCGGCCTGCCGACCGGTGTCGAAATGCCCGGAGGCGCAGAAGACGAAGCCGACGGGTTAGCAGACGCGCTTTCGACATTGCAACCGACGGATACAATCATCGCAGTGTCCGCAAGCGGATCGACGCCATACACCCTGACCGCCAGCAATATCGCACAGTCATTTGGCGCAACCGTTATCGGAATTGCCAATAACGCAGACAGCCCTTTGCTGGAAAGCGCAGATATCCCAATTCTTTTGGCGACGCCGCCGGAATTGATCTCGGGTTCGACGCGTATGGGTGCCGGAACAGCTCAAAAAATCGCTCTGAACATGCTGTCGTCACTTATGGCACTGCAACTTGGCCATGTTCACGGCGGCATGATGGTCAACCTGCGCGCCGACAACGACAAGTTGCGCGCGCGGGCGACGGGGATCGTCGCGCGGATCGCCAATGTTGATACGGAAAAAGCAAAACTCGCGCTGGACGCCGCGAACGGAGACGTGAAGCCGGCGGTGCTAATCGCTGCACGTGGCATATCACCCAAGGATGCCTCTGCTGTTCTTAACGCAAGCAACGGGGTTCTGAAATCCGCACTGGAACAAGATAAATAACTGCTAACCAACTGGGAGAACACGAATGAAACGCAACAGCCTGAAACTGGCCTTACTGGGCACGACCCTGATGGCTTCAAGCGCCTATGCCGAGGACGTCACGCTGATCATCGAAAGCTGGCGCAATGACGACCTGACCTTGTGGCAGGAGCAGATCATCCCGGCCTTCGAAGCCAAACACCCTGGGATCAAACTGCAGTTCACCCCGTCAGCTCCGGCGGAATACAACGCTGTGCTGAACTCGAAACTGGATGCAGGTTCGGCCGGTGATCTTATCACGTGCCGTCCGTTTGATGCGTCGCTGGCACTTTATGAGGCCGGGCACCTGACCGATCTGTCCTCGGTCGACGCTATGAGCAACTTCTCGGACGTGGCAAAATCGGCATGGCAGACGGATGACGGCTCGGCCAGTTTCTGCGTTCCGATGGCGTCGGTGATCCACGGCTTCATCTACAACAAAGATGCGTTTGCCGAGCTTGGCATTGAAGTGCCGACCACCGAAGACCAGTTCTTTGCTGCCCTCGACAAGATCAAGGAAGACGGCACTTACATCCCAATGGCGATGGGCACCAACGATCAGTGGGAAGCCGCCACAATGGGCTACAACAACATCGGCCCGAACTATTGGAAAGGTGAAGAAGGTCGCCAGGCTCTGATCGCAGGCGAACAGAAACTGACGGACGAAGCCTGGACCGCCCCCTACGCAACGTTGGCACGTTGGGGACAGTATCTTGGTGACGGGTACGAGGCGCAGACCTATCCCGACAGCCAGAACATCTTCACTCTGGGCCGGGCCGCTATCTACCCTGCCGGATCGTGGGAAATCGCTGGCTTCAACACACAAGCCGACTTTGAAATGGGCGCATTCAAGCCGCCAGTCCAAAACGCAGGCGACACCTGCTATATCTCTGACCACACGGATATCGGCATCGGCATGAACGCTGCTTCCGAGCACCCCGAGGCCGCTGAGACCTTCCTCGCATGGGTCGCAAGCCCCGAGTTTGCCGAAATCTTTGGCAACGCCGTCCCGGGTTTCTTCCCGCTGTCCAACATTCCGGTCGAGCTGGCAGATCCGTTGGCCAAGGAGTTCGTCGGATGGCGCGACGAGTGTGAATCGACCATCCGTTCAACATATCAGATCCTGTCGCGCGGCACGCCGAACCTTGAGAACGAGACTTGGGGCGCATCCGTTGCCGCCATCAAGGGCGCCAACAGCCCCGAAGAACTGGGCGCAGACCTGCAAAAAGGTCTGTCCTCCTGGTACACTCCGCACCAGTAAGCCCTGATCTGACATATACCCGGGCGCTAGTGATCGCCCGGGTATCCCCGACACTCCTTTGAAAGCAATCCCATGAACCGCCCCCGCTTCCGCTGGCATATCCTTGTGTTTCTTGCACCGGCCGTTCTTGTTTACACGGCGGTGATGATCTTCCCGCTGTTCAACACGCTGCGTCTGGCGCTCTATACTGAGATTGACCAAAGCCGCGTTTTCGTTGGATTGCAGAACTTTCAAACTCTGTTCTTTGATCCGATCTGGTCGGAACAGTTTTGGAATGCTTTAGGCAACAACTTCTGGTTCTTCCTGATCCACATGCTGGTTCAAAACCCAATTGGGATTGCTCTGGCTGCCCTGCTCAGCCACCCGCGCCTGCGGTTTGCCGCGCTGTACCGGTCGGCAATCTTCATTCCCACGATCCTGAGCTTTGTGATCGTCGGGTTCGCGTGGAAACTGATCCTCTCGCCGATCTGGGGCATTGCGCCGTCAATGCTGGATGCTGTCGGGCTCAAGTCGCTGTTTGCGCCCTGGCTGGGGAAAGAAGAGTACGCGCTGACCACGCTGGCCTTGATCTCGGTCTGGCAGTTTGTCGGCATCCCGATGATGTTGATCTACGCCGCGCTTTTGACCATTCCCGAAGAAATTCTTGAGGCCGGAGAGATCGACGGAATCACCGGAACCGCGGCCTTCTGGAAGATCAAACTGCCGCTGATCCTACCCTCGATCGGGATCATCTCGATCCTGACCTTCGTGGGGAATTTCAACGCATTCGATCTGATCTACGCGTCACAAGGCGCGCTGGCAGGACCGGACTTCTCGACCGATATTCTTGGTACCTTCATGTACCGCACATTCTTTGGCTTCCAACTTCAATTGGGTGACCCGCATATGGGTTCGGCTATCGCCGGGGCGATGTTCGCCATCATCCTTGTGGGTGTCTGTATCTACCTGTTCGGCATCCAGACCCGGATGCGCCGGTATCAATTGTGAGGGCCACGCGATGAACAAAGCACGTCATAACCCCCTCAACATGGTCGCGATGCACGGCGCGCTGATCCTGTACACACTGATCGCACTGTTTCCGGTCTTTGTGATCCTGATCAACAGCTTCAAATCCCGCCGCGCGATCTTTCGCGAACCATTGGCTCTGCCCAATGCCGACAGCTTCTCGATGATTGGCTATGAGACAGTGATGAAGCAGGGGGATTTCTTCCTGTATTTCCAAAACTCGATGATTGTCACCGTGGCATCGCTGTCCTTCATCCTGTTGTTCGGCGCGATGGCCGCCTATGCGTTGTCGGAATACAAGTTCAAGGGCAACCTGATCATGGGGCTGTATCTGGCGCTGGGGATCATGATCCCCATTCGTATCGGCACCGTGGCGATCCTTGAGATGATGGTGGCGACCGGGCTGGTAAACTCGCTCTGGGCGCTGATCCTTGTATACACGGCCCAGGGATTACCATTGGCCGTATTCATCCTGTCCGAATTCATGCGACAAGTCAGCGATGACCTGAAGAATGCCGGGCGTATCGACGGACTATCTGAATACACGATATTCTTCCGCCTTGTTCTGCCTCTGGTCAGGCCCGCGATGGCGACCGTGGCCGTGTTCAACATGATCCCGATCTGGAACGACCTTTGGTTCCCGCTGATCCTCGCTCCGGCTGAAGAGACCAAGACATTAACGCTGGGCAGCCAAGTGTTCATCGGACAGTTCGTGACGGACTGGAACGCGGTCCTTTCGGCCCTGTCGATGGCAATCCTGCCGGTGCTTGTCCTGTATGTCATCTTCTCGCGCCAGCTGATCCGCGGCATCACATCCGGAGCAGTCAAATGACCCGCGTACTGATTGCAGGCCTTGGTAATATGGGTTTGAGCCACGCGCTGGCGCACCATCACCACCCCGACGCGCAGATCGTAGGTTTGGTGAACCGGTCTGGCCGTGTGGATCACCCAGACCTTGCAGGTTATCCGGCATATTCGGACTTCGCAGCGGCGCTGGCTGAAACGAAACCCGACTTGGTCGTGGTCGCCACCTACTCTGATAGCCACGCAGATTATGCCTGCGCGGCGATGGAGGCTGGCGCACATGTGTTTGTTGAAAAACCGCTGGCCACTAATGTCGCCGACGCCCGGCGTGTGGTCGAAACAGCAACCCGGCTGAATCGTAAGCTGGTGGTTGGATATATCCTGCGCCATCACCCCTCTTGGATGCGGCTGATCGATGAGGCGCGCAATCTTGGCGGGCCCTATGTGTTCCGGTTGAACCTGAACCAGCAGTCGTCGGGCGCGGAATGGGAAACGCATAAGGCATTGATGCAGACCACTTCCCCCATTGTCGATTGCGGCGTGCACTATGTCGACGTGATGTGCCAGATCACCGACGCGCTGCCCGTCCGGGTGCATGGTATGGGCCTGCGCCTGTCGGATGAAATCGCACCGGACATATACAATTACGGCCAGTTTCAGGTGGTCTTCGACGACGGCTCGGTCGGCTGGTACGAGGCCGGATGGGGCCCGATGATGTCGGAAACCGCGTTCTTTGTGAAAGATATCGTGTCGCCCAACGGGTCCGTTTCGATTACCGATGGGAACAAGGGTGCGTCTGCCGACATCGACGGCCATACCAAAGTCGGCGGCTTGCTGGTCCATACACCGCAAGGCGACCACACCATCGAGATGCCGGACGAACCCGGCCATCAAGAACTTTGTGATGCCGAGCAGGCTTATATGCTGCGCGCCATCGCCGAAGATATCGACCTGACCCGTCATATGAATGACGCCGTCCAATCGCTCGCCATTTGTCTGGCTGCGGATCAAAGTATCCGAACCGGCCAGCCCGTTTCCCTTGAGGAGCCCGCATCATGACCGCCCTGACGCTGAACAATGTGAACAAGTCCTTTGGCAACGTACATGTTCTGAAAGACATCACGCTTGAGGTCGAAGAAGGCGAATTCGTCGTCTTTGTCGGCCCGTCGGGCTGCGGCAAGTCCACCTTGCTGCGGGTGATTGCGGGGCTCGAAGATGCATCGTCTGGTGAGATCAACATTGGCGGGCAGCAGGTCAATCTGGTACCGCCATCCAAGCGCGGGATCGCGATGGTTTTCCAAAGCTATGCGCTCTATCCCCACCTCAGCGTTCGGGGCAACATGACCCTTGCACTGAAGCAGGAAAAGCAGCCCAAATCGGAAATCGAAGGCCGTGTCGCCAAGGCCAGCCGGATGCTGAACCTTGAACCCTATTTGGACCGTTACCCGTCCGAGCTGTCAGGTGGCCAGCGCCAGCGTGTCGCCATCGGGCGCGCCATTGTGCGTGAACCTAAACTGTTCCTGTTTGATGAGCCCCTGTCCAATCTGGACGCCGCCCTGCGGATGAACACTCGGATCGAGATCGCCAATCTGCACCGTGCTTTGGATGCATCGATGATCTATGTGACCCATGATCAGACCGAAGCGATGACGCTGGCCGACAAGATCGTTGTTCTGCGCGATGGTCGGGTTGAGCAGATCGGTAGCCCGATGGAGCTGTACAACAACCCCGCAAATCAGTTCGTCGCCGGGTTCCTGGGCTCCCCTTCTATGAACTTCCTGCCTGAAGCGTTAGTTCAAGAAAGCGGTCAGAACACGATCGGAATTCGCCCCGAGGACCTGTTCCTGTCAGATGACGGCCCGCTTGCCGCGCGTGTCAGCCATGTGGAAAAGTTGGGCGGGGACACCAATGTGATAGCCAAAGTTCAGGACCACGACGTCACAGCCCGTTTGTTTGGTCAGCATGCCATCGCCGAAGGTCAGGAGTTGCGATTCGGATATGCATCCGAGAAGGCCTATCGCTTTGACGAAGCAGGGCAGCGGCTGGCTTAAACCGGCATACTGCTGGGATCACACAACCTGATCGTCACAACAACATTTTACCAAGATAACAAGCGCGGCTGGCAGAAAGCTTTGGTATGCTTTCGCCAGCCGATTGCTTTTTCTTGAGAGCCAAATGAAGTCATTAATAATGTTGTTAAGAACATGTCACAATGTCGCCCTACATGCCTTTCATCGACTACTCTAAGACAGCCAGGAGCCATTCATGAAAGACGTTGATAACACCACCCTGTCCGCCGACGATTGGGACGAGCTGCATTTCCCCCGCCCCGAAGAAAACGATTTTGATCGCGTCGTCGAAAACGCCATCTCGCGCCGTGGGTTTCTGGCTGGCGTAGTGGCCCTTGGCTCGGGTGCCGCCGCAATGGGCACGGGCCTGCTGGGCTCAACTGCAGCACACGCTGTTACGGCCTCGCGCTTTGCCTTCACGCCGATCGCTGCCCAGACAGACGGCACTGTTCACGTACCTGAAGGCTATGAGTGGAAGGTTATGACGCGCTGGGGCGACCCGCTGTTTTCCGATGCCGACGGCTATGACATCACCGATGGTGGCCCAGTTGAAAAATCGGACCGCATCTTCGGTGAAAACACCGACGGGATGGAGACATTCTCGTTCCAGGGCCACGAGTTGATCGCGATCAACCACGAATACCCGAACCGCAAGATCAACCTGCCCGCCGCGCAGGAAGGTGTTCCGGCCAACGCCGACGATGTTCTGAAGTTGCAGAACATTCAGGGTGTCACCGTGATGGAAATCACCGAAGGCCCCGATGGCTGGTCGGTCGTCAAGGACAGCCCTTTCAACCGTCGTATCCACCATAACACGCCGATGAAGATCGTTGGCCCCGCAGCAGGTCACGACCTGCTGAAAACTGAAGCTGATCCGACCGGAACCACCTCGCTAGGTACGGTGAACAACTGTGGTGCAGGTAAAACTCCGTGGGGTACCTACCTGACCTGCGAAGAGAACTTTAACGGCTACTTCGGGTCCAGCGATGAAAACGCCACTTACGACCAAAAGGTTGCAGATGGCTTCAAACGCTATGGCGTCAAAGCTGAAAGCTGGAATGGCTATGAACTGTTCGATCCGCGTTTCGACACGTCGAAAAACCCGAACGAACCGCACCGCGCGGGCTGGATCGTCGAAATCGACCCGACCAAGCCCGACAGCACGCCGGTCAAGCACACCGGTCTGGGCCGTTTCAAGCACGAGAATGCCGAGGTCACTCTGGCCGCAGATGGTCGTGTTGTTGTCTACATGGGCGACGATGAGCGGGGTGAGTACCTGTACAAGTTTGTGTCGAACGGCACCTACCAACCGGGAGGTGAAACCGAGGGCCTGCTGAACGACGGCACGCTCTACGTCGCCAAGTTCAACGACGACATGAAGGGCGAATGGCTGGCTCTGACACCGGAAACCACCGGGATGGACGAAGCCGATATCGCAGTCTTTACCCGTATGGCCGCGTCCAAGGCCGGCGGCACGACCATGGACCGCCCTGAATGGGTCGCATCCAGCCCTGTTGCGGTAGAAGCGTATTGCTGTCTGACCAACAACAAAAACCGCGGCGTGAAGGCTAACGCCGGTGGAGATGACACCTCGGTCAACGCCCCCAACCCGCGCGAGGCCAACAAGTACGGTCAGATCGTGCGCTGGCGCCCCGCAAATGACGACCACGCCGCCGAAGGGTTCGATTGGGACCTGTACGTGATGGCGGGCAATCCGACGGTTCACTCGGACGATCGCGCCGGTTCGGCAAACGTGAATGAAGGGAACCTGTTCAACTCGCCCGATGGCATGGTGATAGACTCGACCGGGTTGATCTGGATCCAGACGGACGGCAATGACGACAATGAAGGAGACTTCGCAGGCAACGGCAACAACCAGATGCTGGTTGGTGACCCGATCACCGGCGAGATCGCGCGCTTCATGACCGGCCCGAACGGCTGTGAGGTCACCGGTCTGGCCTGGTCCGGCGATCTGCGCACGATGTTTGTCGGCATCCAGCACCCCGGCAGCAATTGGCCGGACGGCGGCACGCCACGGTCGTCAGTGATAGCAATCAAGCGTACCGATAACGGTCTGGTCGGCTAATCCCCACAAAACCTATACGCCCCCGACCTTGCGGTTTCGGGGGCGTTTTGTTTCAAATGTCCTCACCCGGTATGGCAAGTGGCCCACCCGGTGCCATGAGATGGCGCTCTGAAAGCCACGGGTTCAGCTCCAACGCCTGAGACAACGCTTCTCGCGCCTCGTCCATGCGCTGTAGTCCCATCAGGGTCAGCGCACGGCCACTGATCGCGGCGACGTGGTTGGGAGACAACTCGATTGCCCTGTCCAAGTCGGGCAGCGCGGATTGAAAATCCTGACGCAGGTAGTGGGCGAATGCGCGTTGGTTGTACCCTTCGGCGTAGGACGGGCAATACGCAACCAACTTGTCAAAGTCTTCAATCGCGCCCAGCAGGTCCCACGCATTTCGGCGTGTCATGCCACGATCCAGAACAGCCTGCGCGCTTTCGTCCGGGGCATCGGTCCAGAACTCCCATAACTGACCGGACAGTGCACGAGCGGACTGTTCGGTTTCAGCGCTCTGTATCTGTTCCAGAACCGCCGATACATCCGCGGAATGGTCTGGCGCGACAGGGCAGTCCTGAGCATTGGCCGCAAAAACGGTCGCAGCATAGAAAATTGAGGCGTAAGCAAAGCGTTTCATGCGCCAATGGTGACGCGTGCAACGTGTTCGTCAACCCATCGCATCCAAGGCCCCAGACATCCCGGTCTCTTTCACAGCCTCCATCGCAACAAAGGTTGAGGTGCTGGCGACATGCGGCAATGATGAGATCTTTTCGGCCAAAACCGCGCGGTATTCCGACATAGATCCGGTGCGAATTTTCAGAAGATAGTCAAAATTCGACGCAATCATATGGGCTTGTTCGATCTCAGGCACTTTACGAACGGCGATGTTGAACTCTGATAAGGCTTTCTCGCGCGTGTCAGTCAATCGGACTTCGACAAAGGCTACGTGGTCCAAACCAAGGCGAATGGGGTCCAGCAAGGCACGATATCCGGTGATGATGCCATCGGCCTCAAGTCTCTTCACACGTGCTTGAGTTGGCGATTTTGAAAGCCCGATACGCCGCGCGAGATCGGCGATGGGGATCCGGCCGTCCTCGGCCAGAATCGCCAGAATTGATCTGTCGAACCGATCCAGCCCCGGAAAGTCTTTTTGCATCGCTCAAACCCCTGAAATCAGACCAATCGCCTAGCCGTAGATGAAACTAAGGCAATCGTCCCGGAAAATCGACACTATATTACTCAAAAGACCGGAGGACACATGTCACACAGCCTGCGCGCACGCATTGATGCCAAAACCTATGCCGATCCGTCGGAAATTCTTGACGCGTTGATCGCAAATGCTGATCTGAGCGAAGCCGACCGCACCGCGATCTGCGCGGCTGCGGCGCAATTGGTGCGTGACATCCGATCCAGCACCTCACCCGGTATGATGGAAGTGTTCCTGGCCGAATACGGCCTGTCCACCGACGAAGGCATCGCGCTGATGTGTCTGGCCGAGGCGCTGCTGCGCGTACCCGA
The DNA here is from genome assembly GCF_059610285.1 of Ruegeria sp. YTSA072. Classification (NCBI taxonomy): domain Bacteria; kingdom Pseudomonadati; phylum Pseudomonadota; class Alphaproteobacteria; order Rhodobacterales; family Roseobacteraceae; genus Ruegeria; species Ruegeria sp. YTSA072. The sequence continues at coordinate 192,418 of NZ_JBXWNI010000002.1, forward strand.
TGCCGACACCATCGACGCGCTGATCGAGGACAAGATCGCCCCATCGGATTGGGGCAAGCATCTGGGTCGGTCTTCTTCGTCGCTGGTCAACGCGTCCACGTGGGCCCTGATGTTGACGGGCAAGGTTCTGGACGAAGACAGGACCTCTCCGGTCGGTGTCTTGCGCGGTGCGATAAAACGTCTGGGCGAACCCGTGATCCGCACGGCAGTCGGGCGCGCAATGAAGGAAATGGGCCGCCAGTTTGTGCTGGGCGAGACGATCAAATCCGCCATGGATCGCGCCAGCGGTATGGAGGCAAAACGCTACACCTATTCCTACGACATGCTGGGCGAAGCGGCACGAACCGAGGCCGATGCCGCCCGCTATCACCTGTCCTACTCACGGGCGATTGCTGCAATCGCCGAAGCCTGTATTCACGACGATATCCGGGCCAATCCGGGGATGTCTGTTAAGCTGTCGGCGCTCCATCCACGCTACGAGTTGGCGCAAGAAGCAGAAGTCATGGAAGAACTGGTGCCCCGTTTGCGGGCTTTGGCCCTTTTGGCTAAGGCGGCAGGCATGGGCCTGAATGTGGACGCCGAAGAAGCAGACCGCCTTTCCTTGTCTCTGCAGGTGATCGAGGCGGTGATGGCCGAACCGGCCCTGGATGGTTGGGACGGCCTGGGTATCGTCGTTCAGGCTTATGGCCCGCGCGCCGGGATCGTGCTGGACACACTGTATGACATGGCCGGGCGTCATGACCGAAAGCTGATGGTTCGTTTGGTCAAAGGGGCCTACTGGGATACCGAGGTCAAACGAGCTCAGGTTGAAGGCATCGATGGCTTTCCCGTGTTCACTCGCAAGGCAGCCACGGATATTTCCTACATCGCCAATGCCCGCAAACTGCTGGGTATGACCGATCGAATTTACCCGCAATTTGCCACCCACAACGCCCACACGGTCAGCGCGATCCTTCACATGGCCGATGACCAGCCATTCGAATTCCAGCGCCTGCATGGGATGGGCGAAACCCTGCACCAGCTTGTCAAAGACCAAAACGACACACGGTGCCGGATCTATGCGCCGGTCGGGGCGCATCGCGATCTGCTGGCCTATCTGGTGCGGCGTCTGCTGGAGAACGGTGCGAACTCGTCATTCGTAAACCAAATCGTGGACGAGAACGTTCCGCCGGAAGAGGTCGCCGCTGATCCGTTCCTGACCATTGTGGATCAGGCACGACCGCTGCCAACCGGACCGGACCTGTTCCAACCCGAACGCGTCAATTCGAAGGGTTTTGACCTTCACCACACCCCGACTTTGGACAAGATCGACGCCGCGCGGGATGCTTTCCGGGCGCACCACTGGTATGCGCAGCCGCTGCTGTCCGGCGATGCAAGCCCGGAACAGGACCAACCGGTTACCAATCCGGCCCAACCGCAGGATCGCCCCGGAGCTATCGCCCCCGCCAGCGCCGAAGATGTTGAGCTTGCCCTGGCATCCGCCTCACCGTGGCGGGCACCAGCAGCAGAACGGTCGCGTATCTTGAATACTGCTGCCGATCTATATGAGGCTCATTTTGGCGAGCTTTTCGCCTTGCTCGCGCGCGAGGCAGGTAAGTCCCTGCCCGATGCCGTTGCCGAACTGCGTGAGTCGGTCGATTTCCTGCGCTACTACGCTGCGAACATTCCCGATGCGGAACCGGCAGGCGTTTTCACCTGCATCAGCCCTTGGAACTTCCCGCTCGCTATCTTCACAGGCCAGATTTCAGCAGCCTTGGCCACAGGCAACGCAGTTCTGGCCAAGCCCGCACCGCAAACGCCACTGATCTCGCATCGGGCCGTTCAATTGCTGCACGAGGCCGGAGTTCCCCGCGACGTGCTGCAATTATTGCCCGGCGGCCCGTCCGTTGGTGCGGCGTTGACCTCTGATCCGCGTGTATCCGGCGTGGCGTTTACCGGATCGACGGCGACCGCGTTGAAAATACGCGCAGCCATGGCCGACAACCTGCGCCCCGGCACGCCTCTGATCGCCGAGACCGGCGGGTTGAACGCGATGATCGTGGACAGTACCGCCCTGCCCGAACAAGCTGTTCAATCCATCATCGAAAGTGCGTTTCAATCTGCCGGGCAGCGGTGTTCTGCCTTGCGGTGTCTCTATGTCCAAGAAGATATCGCCGACGATTTGCTGACAATGCTAACCGGTGCGATGCAGGTTCTGCAGGTCGGAGATCCTTGGTTGATCTCAACCGATTGCGGACCGGTTATTGACGAGACCGCGCGCCAGGGCATTGCAGATCACGTTGCCAATGCCCGCGCCGAAGGCCGCGTTTTAAAGGACACGCCCATACCGCCGGAAGGGACATTCATCGCCCCAACACTTATTGAGATACCCGGCATTTCCGCGCTGAAGCGTGAGATTTTTGGCCCTGTCCTGCATGTCGTTCGCTTCAAGGCATCTGAGATTGATCAGGTGATCGCCGACATTAACGCAACCGGGTACGGACTGACATTTGGTTTGCACACACGCATTGACGACCGGGTGCAACACATCACCGAAGCGGTGCATGCGGGCAATATCTACGTCAACCGCAACCAAATCGGCGCCATCGTAGGATCTCAGCCATTTGGCGGTGAGGGGCTTTCGGGCACAGGCCCTAAGGCGGGTGGGCCGAATTACATGACGCGGTTCTGCGCCCCGGACCGGCAGCAGTCCGACGAACAATGGGAACACCCAATGAGCGAGCTTCCCGATGTTCAGGGTACGCCCGCGTCGGTGCAGACCCAATCCCTGCCCGGCCCGACGGGCGAATCCAACCGGTTGAGCGAATTCGCACGCCCGCCATTGCTGTGCATGGGGCCCGGAACCAAGGACGCGCGCGCGCAAGCCGACGCCGTTCAGGCGCTGGGTGGTACGGCCATTCAGGCGACCGGTTCGTTAGACTTGCATCGGCTGGAGAACGTGACCGGGATATCGGGCGTTCTTTGGTGGGGCGATGACGACACAGCGCGTGAGATCGAACGTCACCTCGCCCGCCGGGACGGTCCGATACTGCCGCTGATCCCCGGCCTTCCGGACCGCGCACGCGTTCTGGCCGAGCGTCACCTGTGCGTTGATACAACAGCCGCGGGCGGCAATGCCGCATTGCTAGGGGGTGCGGCGTAAGCATGCCTTGACGCTGGGCCGGGAAAAGCCCAGCGTCGCCTCATGTTTCCAATCCGCGACCATAACCCTTCGGGGCGAACACCCTATGTCGTCTATCTGCTGATGGCGGCCAATATCCTGATATTCCTCAGCTATGTGGGCATCATGAACGATGCCCGGCTGATCAATCAGCTGTATTACGACTACGCGATTATCCCGGCGCGGATCACTGACGGTTTTGCGTTTGAGACACTGGTGACCTCGATGTTCCTGCACGGAGGTTGGATGCATCTGGCCGGAAACATGCTGTTCCTGTGGATTTTCGGCGACAACCTCGAAGATGAAATGGGCCACCTGCCCTTTCTGCTATTCTATATTGCCGCCGGGATCGGGGCGGGTCTGATCCATGTTTTCACAGCCCCGAGCTCGGTCGTGCCGACTATTGGCGCATCCGGTGCGATTGCGGGTGTCATGGGTGGTTACTTGCTGCTGTTCCCCAAGGCCCGCGTGGATATTCTGCTGATACTCATCGTCTATTTCCGCATATTCACAATACCTGCCTTTGTCATGCTGGGGGTTTGGTTGGCTATGCAGTTCTTTGGCAGTCTGGCCAGCAACCCGGACGAAGGCGGGGTGGCCTATTGGGCGCATACGGGTGGGTTTTTCGTGGGTCTGATCTTGTGCATCCCAATCTGGCTGCGGCGCGGCGGCACTGATTTTTGGGGCCGCACCCACGGCCATCCGCCGCATCCTGAACACAAGTACAAGCTAACCCAGTCGCGTATTCCCCGCGTACCCCGCAGGTAGCAGCGCTTCAGGTTTTCGGGGTCTGGCCGCCGCTAAGATGGGTGATTTCCCGCGCCGCGGCCAGAACCAATTCACCCAGCGCATGCGCTCGATCCGCGCCAAACCGAGCGGTCGGACCCGATACCGAGATCCCTGCACATGGCTCCCCCCGGTCATTAAAAATCGCCGAACCGATACAGGACATGCCCTGATATCTTTCTTCTCGGTCATGCGACCAACCGCGTGTACGGGTCTTGGAAAGATCCTGTTGAAGTCCGTCGCCCGGTATCTGCGTGTTCGCGGTGAATTCCACCGGATCAATTGCCTCTAGCGTTTTGGCCAACTCCATTTCGGTCATCGCGGCAAGGATCGCCTTGCCGGTGCCCGAGGCATACATCGGCGTTCTTGCCCCGGGCGGGAAAAAGGCGCGAATGGGGTTCGGAGTTTCGACCTGCCCGACAAAGACCACCTCGGACCCATCCGGAACCGCCAGGTTGGCGGTCTCACCGCTCTCCTGCATAAGGCGTCTCAGGATTGGGCGCCCGATTTCAAGCACGCTGTTGCGGCGCAGGAACGAAGCGCCGGTCCGGTATGCCTCGATCCCGATCATCCATTCCTGACGCTCGTCGTCAAAGGCAACAAAGCCGTGTTTCTGCAAGGTCACCAGAATGCGGTGCGTCGTGGCCGTCGGCACATCGATCTCGCGTGCCAGATCGCTGAGCGCTGCGCGTTCCAGACGGGCCACCGTTGTCAGAACACCCAGTGCCCGATCCAGCGATTGCATAGTCCCGGCCGAACTTGCCTTGAACAGGGATTTGGGCCTGCCGCGCGGTCTTTTCTGATTGTCCATCACCCTACTCCCTTGCTCTACGCCAGAATATTTCTGAACCGTTCATTTTTGAGGTCCAAAAATGAAAAACGAAAAACCGCATAAATACAGCGCGTTAAATATTTAATCGCAAAAATGAAAATACTTTTCAAGAAAATTGCACGTCGTGAGGTTTTCCCGGACACTTACACCCAAAGCGGAGGAATAACAGATGTCCAACCAAAACCCGGTTTTCATACCCGGCCCAACCAACATCCCAGACCGGTTGCGTCTTGCCATGCAGGTCCAAACGCAGGATCACCGCGCGCCGGATTTTGTCGAAACCTTTGCACCTGTCCTTAAGGACACAAAAAAGGTATTCGCTACTACGACCGGTCAGATCGTGACCTTTCCATCCAGTGGCACCGGTGGGTGGGAAGCAGCCGTTACCAACACACTCAGCCCCGGCGACAAGGTTCTGGTTGCGCGCTATGGCGTGTTCAGCCATCGCTGGATCGACCTGTGCGAGCGGCACGGGCTGGACGTTCAGATTGTCGAATGCCCTTGGGGCACCGGCGCACCCGCTGATCAGTTTCAGGCCGCGTTGGCCGATGACACCGCGCATGAAATCCGCGCTGTTCTGGTGACCCACAACGAAACAGCCACCGGGGTGCGTTCCGACATCGCAGCGGTTCGGCAGGCGATGGATTCGGAAAATCATCCCGCGATGCTGTTTGTCGATTGCGTCAGCTCTCTGGCCTCGATGCCGTTCGACTTTGACGCTTGGGGTGTAGATATCGCCGTATCGGGGTCGCAAAAGGGGTTCATGCTGGCGACCGGCATGGCAATTCTGTGCGTCAGCACCAAGGCACAGGACGCGATGAAAAGCGCCAAGCTGCCGCGTACCTTCTTTGACTTCGACGATATGATGGCGGCCAACGCATCGGGCGGGTTTCCCTATACTCCGCCGCTGCAACTGATCTACGGCATGCGCGAAAGCCTCAAGATGCTGTTCGAAGAAGGGCTTGAGAACGTTTATGCCCGGCATTTCCGACTGGCCGAAGGTGTGCGCCGCGCCGTTGACGCATGGGGGCTGAAACTGGTCGCGCAATCGCCCGATCTGTATTCTGACACTGTCAGCGCGATCTACGTGCCAGACGGGTATGATAGCAACACACTGACTGACCACGCGTTCAATGCTTATGGCGTGTCCTTTGGTATTGGACTTGGTCAACTGAATGGTAAGGCGTTCCGCATCGGCCATCTGGGCAGTCTGACGGATGTGATGGTTCTGTCCGGCCTTAGCACAATCGAGATGGCGATGGCCGATCTGAACTATCCGATCACTTTGGGCAGCGGGGTCGCGGCCGCACAGGATTTCTATCGCACCGGCCCATCTGACCGCGCCCAGGCCGCAGCCTGAGGAGGATGGCAATGCTGGATCACATCCCCGCAGCCGATCTGACGATCGACGATATGCGCGCTGCGCATGAACGGATCAAACCCTTCATCCGGCGCACGCCGATCATGGAGTCGGATTATTTGAACAACCTGACCGGAGCGCAGCTGTTCTTTAAATGCGAGAACTTCCAAGAGGCTGGTGCGTTCAAAGTACGCGGTGCGAGCAATGCGGTTTTCGGCCTGAGTGATGATATGGCGACCAAGGGTGTTTGCACACACTCCAGTGGCAACCACGCTTTGTCCCTGTCTTATGCCGCCGGACGGCGGGGTATTCCCTGTAACGTGGTGATGCCGCGCACTGCGCCGCAAGCCAAGAAGGACGCCGTGCGCCGCTATGGAGGTACGATCACGGAGTGCGAGCCGTCAACCTCGTCCCGCGAGGCGACCTTTGCCGAAGTTCAAGCCAGAACAGGCGGAGAGTTCGTGCACCCCTATAACGACCCGCGCGTCATTGCGGGTCAGGCCACCTGCTCGGCCGAATTGTTAGAACAGACAGACGGAGTGGATGCGGTCATCGCCCCGATCGGAGGCGGGGGCATGGTCTCGGGCACGTGCCTGACGGTGTCGAACCTGGCCCCCGACACCGCAATCTATGCCGCCGAGCCAGAACAGGCGGACGACGCATACCGGTCCTTCAAAGCAGGACACATCATCGCCGACGATGCGCCAAAAACGATCGCCGATGGGCTGCTGGTGCCGCTGAAAGAGAACACGTGGCACTTCGTGTCCCGAAATGTGACCGACATTTTCACCGCCTCTGATGCTGAAATCATCGAAGCGATGAAGCTGACCTGGAAATACCTGCGCGTCGTGATGGAGCCGTCATCGGCCGTGCCTCTGGCAACCATACTCAAGAACCCGGACGTATTCCGCGGCAAGCGCGTCGGCGTGATCATCACCGGCGGCAACGTGGATCTGGACAAACTGCCCTGGCTGAAAGGGTAAGGAGGAACGACATGAACAAACCTGTAAACATCAAAGAGCTGGAAGTCGGGTTCGACATCCCCGCTGCCATCGGCATGGATGAAAGCGAAATCCAGACCCCTTGCCTGATCCTGGACCTTGATGCGCTGGAGCGGAACATCAAGAAGATGGGCGATTATGCGAAGGCCCACGGTATGCGCCACCGCGTGCACGGCAAGATGCACAAGTCCGTCGACGTCGCCAAGCTGCAAGAGCAGCTCGGCGGTGCGGTTGGCGTCTGCTGTCAAAAGGTATCTGAGGCTGAGGTTTTCGCGCGGGGCGGCATCAAGGACGTTCTCGTGTCGAACCAGGTCCGTGATCCGGCCAAGATCGACCGGTTGGCGCAACTGCCCAAATTGGGCGCGCGCACTATTGTGTGCGTGGACGACATCGACAATGTCGCCGATTTGTCCAAAGCCGCTGTCGATCACGGCACGGAACTTGAAGTCTTTGTCGAAATTGACTGCGGTGCAGGTCGGTGCGGCGTGACCACGACCCAAGCCGTTGTCGATATCGCCAAGGCAGTCAACGCAGCGCCCAACCTGAAGTTTACCGGCATTCAGGCCTATCAGGGCGCGATGCAGCACCTCGACACCTATGAGGCGCGCAAAGAGAAGCTGGATACAGCCATCGCCATGGTCAAAGGCGCGGTTGACGGTTTGAAAACCGAAGGCATCGACTGCGAGCTGGTTTCGGGCGGTGGAACAGGATCATACTACTTCGAGAGCAATTCGGGTGTTTACAACGAATTGCAGTGCGGATCGTATGCTTTCATGGATGCGGATTATGGGCGCATTCTGGACGAGAACGGCAAACGGATCGATCAGGGTGAATGGGAAAACGCGCTGTTCATTCTGACCAGCGTTATGAGCCATGCCAAGACTGACAAGGCCATCTGCGACGCTGGCCTCAAGGCGCAATCGGTCGATAGCGGCCTGCCCTTCATCTTTGGGCGCGACGATGTGGAATACCTCAAATGTTCGGACGAGCACGGTGTCATCGGCGACCCCGACGGCGTTTTGAAGGTGAACGACAAGCTTCGGCTTGTGCCCGGACATTGTGATCCCACCTGCAACGTCCACGATTGGTACGTCGGCGTGCGCGACGGCAAGGTTGAGGCGCTGTGGCCCGTGTCGGCCCGCGGAAAGGCTTATTGATGAGGGATGCTATGACCACGCAAGATGGCCTGCTGATTGTGGGCGAAGACCTGTGCGAACAGCTGGTGGGCCGCCAACAGGCATTTGACGCGGTCCAATCCGTGTTTGGTGCGATGGCCAACGGCGGGGCACGGAACTTTCCTGTCGTTCGCGAGGCACTGGGTTATGCCGATGCACTGTATGGGTTCAAATCCGGTTTTGATCGGGATGGACAGGTTTTGGGCGTTAAGTCTGGCGGCTATTGGCCGGGCAATGCCGAACAAGGATTGACCAATCACCAATCCACGGTGTTTCTGTTCGATCCCGACACGGGGCGGCTTTCGGCATTGGTGGGTGGCAACTACCTAACGGCCGTGCGAACAGCAGCTTCATCAGCGGTTTCCATCGCACATCTTGCCCGAAAAGACGCCAAAGTGCTGGGCATGGTTGGCGCCGGACATCAGTCGGCCTTCCAGCTACGCGCCGCCGTTGAACAGCGGGACTTTGAAAAAGTTGTCGCCTGGAACCCGCACCCCGACATGCTGCCCCGTTTGGCGGCTGTCGCCGAGGAAATCGGACTGGAATTCGAAGCCGTCAGTCAACAAGAGCTGGGTGCCCAATCGGATGTCATCATCACCATCACCTCGGCGTTCGAGCCGCTATTGATGAAAGACTGGATCAAACCCGGCACGCATCTGGCCTGTATGGGCACAGACACGAAAGGCAAGATGGAGGTCGATCCGGCGCTGGTCGCCTCGGCCACCGTTTTCACTGACGAGGTCGCGCAATCCGCGACGATTGGCGAGGCACAGCACGCCATGGGAAGCGGCACTTTGACCGAAACACAGATCACCCCAATTGGTGCGGTCATCAACGGCGATCACCCCGGGCGGAGCAGTGCTGACGAGATCACCCTGTTCGACGGAACTGGCGTGGGTCTGCAGGACCTCGCTGTTGCATCCGTCGCCGCGCGGCTGGCGGACGAAGCAGGTCTGGCACAACGCGCGACCCTTTGAAAACAAAAAAAGCGCGCCTCAATCGGGGCGCGCTTACGGAATTGCTATATGGCCGGTCAGCCTCGGATCACCTTGGAAAACTGATCGAAAATCGGCTCGTTCGAACAGATCACTTCACCGTCTTCCAAAACGTTGCCTTCAGGGTTTAGCGCCTGAACAAATCCGCCCGCTTCTTGGACGATGATGATCCCTGCGGCCACATCCCAGGAATTCAGGCGACGCTCCCAAAAGCCTTCGTAACGCCCCGCTGCCACATAAGCCATGTCCAGCGCGGCGGCACCCCAGCGGCGCACACCGGCACAAGCAGGCATTAGACGCGCCAGATCCTGCAGGGTCGCAGGCAGGTCCGAACGGCCACCAAAAGGCAGGCCCGTCGAGAAAATCGACTCGATCATCCGATGACGGCCCGACACGCGGATACGCATGTCGTTCATCCAAGCGCCTTCGCCTTTTTCGGCAAAGAACATCTCATCCTTGGCGGCGTCATAGATAACACCGGCGACGATCTTGCCCTTATGTTCCAGCGCGATTGAGATCGCCCAGTGCGGCAGACCGTGCAGGAAGTTCGTAGTACCATCCAGCGGATCAACGATCCAGCGGCGGGTTGGGTCTTCGCCCTCAATCACGCCACCTTCTTCGGCCAGCCAACCATAGGTCGGGCGTGCGCCCAGCAGTTCCTCTTTCAGGATCGCCTCGGCAGCAATGTCAGCTTTGGACACAAAGTCGCCTGCGCCTTTCATCGAAACCTGAAGGTTCTCGACTTCACGGAAATCCTTGACCAAAGAACGCCCCGCCTTACGCGCGGCTTTGATCATGATGTTGAGGTTTGCACTGCCAACCATTGTCCAAAGGCTCCTGTCCGGTCAAACCGCGCGTATACTGATGCAAAGCGCCCTTGCCAAGAGGAATGATGCGCATAGCAGACCCGCGTTTTTTGCCTATTGCGCTTGCAGCTTGCGCGCCTCGGTTTCAGCCAGCTTGATCAGCTCTTGCACAAAGGGTTTTTCCAGATCCTCGCTGCGCACTGCCGCGTAAAGCCTGCGGGTGATGCCGTCCTTGGTCAGGGGGCGGGTGACGTAGTCGGAATTGTACTTCACTTCGCGCACAACCCAGTCAGGCAGCACCGAAATACCGCGGTTCGACGCGACGAGCAAAAGGATCACTGCAGTCAATTCGACTTGCCGGATTGCGGCCGGCTCGACCCGCGCGGGTATCAGCAACTGGCTGAACACATCCAGCCGGGTGCGCTCGACCGGATAGGTAATCAGGGTTTGCCCACGGAAATCCTCAGCCTCGATGAACTCTTTCTGCGCCAACGGGTGGGATGATGCAGCGACAAAGACGGCATCATAGTCAAACAGTTCAATGAACTCGATGCCCGGCAGGTCCTCGGGGTCGGACGAGACAACCAGATCCACCTCTTCTTTTTGCAGTGCTGGCAGGGCGTCGAATGCCAAACCTGGGCGGATATCAACGTCCACATCACCCCATGATTTCCGGAAAGATTCAAGAACTGGAAACAGCCATTCGAAACACGCGTGACATTCGATCGCGATATGCATCCGCCCCGTGCGTCCATCCCGAAGCGACGAGAATTCCTGTTGTGCGGCTTGGATTTGCGGCAATATCTGTTCGGCCAGACGCAACAGGCGCAGCCCGGCCGCAGACAGCTTCATCGGTTTGGACCGGCGTAGGAACAATTCAACCCCCGCCTGATCCTCTAACCCTTTGATTTGGTGGCTCAGAGCCGATTGGGTGATGTTCAATTGATCCGCCGCACGGGCCAAACCACCACATTCATGGATCGCCTTGATCGTACGCAGGTGGCGGAATTCGATGTGCATTGCAGTGATACTCATGTTGTTCTTGAAAAATATGAGTTTGTCTCACATTGCCCGAACTGGCACAAGGGCTCTGCACCAACCAAATGAGGCCGAGATGACCAAGCCAGAAATTTCATTCGAGTTCTTTCCGCCCAAGACGCTCGAAGCCTCGTTTCGTCTTTGGGACACGGTCCAGACTCTGGCCCCGTTAGAGCCTCGCTTTGTCTCGGTCACCTATGGTGCGGGTGGCACTACGCGGGAACTGACACGCGACGCGGTGTCGACCCTGCACAAATCCTCAGGTCTGCCGGTAGCGGCGCATTTGACATGCGTGGATGCCTCGCGCCAGGAAACGCTGGAAATTGCGGATACCTTCGCGCGGGCTGGTGTTCAGGACATCGTGGCGCTGCGCGGCGATCCACCTGCTGGTCAGAACCGATTTCAACCGCACCCCGACGGGTTTGCCAACTCGGTCGAACTGATCTCGGCTCTGGCAGAAACCGAGATGTTCAACATTCGGGTCGGCGCCTACCCCGACATTCACCCCGAGGCACAAAACGCCCGCACCGATATTGATTGGCTCAAAGCCAAACTGGATGCGGGCGCAGATGAGGCCCTGACCCAGTTCTTTTTTGAGGCCGAGACGTTTTTCCGGTTCCGGGACGCCTGTGAAAAAGCCGGCATCGACAAGCCCATCGTGCCCGGCATCCTGCCGATCGAGAACTGGAAGGGTGCACGCAATTTTGCCAAACGATGCGGCACGCGCATTCCCCAATGGGTCGAACAGGCGTTTGAAAAGGCCGTGCGCGACGATCGTGAGGACTTGCTGGCTACAGCATTGTGTACCGAGCTGTGCTCGGACCTGATCGACGGGGGCGTGGACAAGCTGCATTTCTACACGCTGAACCGGCCGGAATTGACGCGTGATGTGTGTTTTGCCCTTGGCATAACGCCGAAGGCTGATCTGCAAAACGTGGCCTGAATTGGGCCCGCCTGATAAACAGCACCCCACTGCCGGGAAAGAAACTAAGAACAATTGCCGCGACGCGCTGCAATTGTTCCTGTAAGCACTTCAATTTTGCGTGAAATTTGACAAGTTCACCGCCTTTCTCAAACTAAGGCAGTGACGTTTTTTTGTTTTGTAATGAGTAAATTGGGTTATGGAAACTGTTGAAAAGATCAATGCCCGCACAGAAGCACTGCATGCTTTGGGGTTGAGTCAAAAGGCCAGTTCGGACGACATCAGAAGCGCCTGGCGGAACATTGCGTTCCATGGTCATCCAGACCAGGCCGAGGGCGACAGTTCCGGATTTACCCGCGCCAAGGAAGCATATGATTTTTTGCGAAAAGAAGGACTGGCGGGAAAGGGTGTCGGGGCAGGAAAACCTCGCCGCCCGAAACTGCGCCGTCGTATTATCACATTGGAACCAACCGACATCAACGCGTGCCGCGCCCTGCTGAACAACGCGTTGCCGGACCGATCAGACGAGGTTGAAACACCGGATTCCGAGCTGATGTGCAAGTCGGACCATGTGCCCGATGCAGTCGGGTTCTTTGGCCGCCATTTGACATTCTTTGTCTCGACGCCGGTCTATGAAGGTGCAAACCGCGTGGCGTTGCCCACGTCGGTTTTGGCGAGCTCACGCCAGACGGAAACCGAGGTGCTGAATTTCCAGTCCAACGACTCTGGCGGTGGCGAGGTTGTTGTGCCCGAAGCGATTACTGCGCGTACGTTCCCTGGGGCCAAAAGCGTTCGCATTCGCTTCGATGCCGATCAGCAGATGCGGGACGAATTCTCGTTTGCGCATTGACGAAAAAGCCCGGCTTAAATGCGCCGGGCTTTGGCTTGGTGAGTGGCCACTTAGTTTGAAATCGGGCCTTCCGATGTGAATTTCGGGATCACGCTGGAGGATGCGGCATCGGGTTCGATCCCCGGCCAGTTGCCTTCGGCGAGGTTGATATTGCCGGGCACATCTTCTTCCCAGAAACCGACAACGACATCGGTGATGTTCAGATAAAGCTTGTCGTCGACAATGCGCCACAGGTTCGGGTTCGCAGGGACTTTGCCGCCCTTCGAAACACCGTATGCGCAATGTCCGTCATATTGCGGTGCGTAGAAGGCTGGGTTCTCTTGAAATTTATCGCGGTTCTCTTCAGACGAAAATGCCCAGGTGGCACCATTGTATTCCGCGGTGATGTCTGCACGGCCGCGTACAGGTGCGGGCTGAGATTGACCAACCGCAACCTGATCTAGACCACGGTATGCGACGACATCGTAGCCGGACACGGCGAACCCGGTGCCGTCAATATACTGGTCACCAGCAAAGGCCGGAGCGGCAAGGGTCAGAGCCGCAGCTACAGTCAGGGCAAAACGTTTCATGGTGGTAAGTCCTTTTGTCCTCGGGGTTGTTGATTTGCCCGAACTTGCGGGTCTGAACATACAATAGGTGATTCAGACCGCTTGCGAAGTCCCCCTCGCGTCGCTGTGACGTTGAATGAGAATTCGTGAGATGTCGGGTGAGGATTGTTACAAAAACGCTGCGCTCTGGGGGGTTGGACTTGGTGCTTTGCAACATTAGCTGTTGTGATGGACGGACAATTCACCTGCACTTTGCGAAGAAAGGCAAGAAATGAGCGAGCAACCGACCTATACGCCCCCAAAGGTCTGGACATGGGACAGCCAGAATGGCGGCCAATTTGCCAACATCAATCGCCCAATCGCTGGCGCCACCCACGACAAGGATCTGCCGATTGGACGGCACCCCCTGCAGCTCTATTCACTGGCCACGCCGAACGGCGTAAAAGTGACTGTGATGCTGGAGGAACTGCTGGCGCTGGGTCACGAAGGTGCCGAATACAACGCCTGGCTGGTCAATATCGGCGAAGGCGATCAGTTCAGCTCGGGCTTTGTCGGGGCCAACCCAAATTCTAAAATCCCCGCTCTTTGGGATCGCTCGGGCGACAAGCCGACACGCGTGTTCGAAAGCGCTTCGATCCTGTTTCATCTGGCCGAAAAGTTTGGCGCGTTTTTGCCCGCGTCCGGACCGGATCGTACGGAAGTCATGAACTGGGTCTTCTGGCAGATGGGCAGTGCACCCTATCTGGGCGGTGGGTTTGGCCATTTCTACGCCTATGCGCCGGAAAAGTTCGAATACCCAATTGACCGCTTTACGATGGAGACTAAGCGCCAGCTGGACGTTCTGGATCGCGAACTGGCCGACAAGACGTATATCGCAGGCGAGGATTACACCATCGCGGATATGGCGATCTGGCCATGGTATGGCCAGCTGGTTTTGGGCCGCCTTTACAGCGCCGCCGAGTTCCTAGACGTGGAATCCTACAAGAACGTCATGCGGTGGGCCCAGGCGATCGACGCACGCCCTGCCGTTCAGCGGGGCCGCATGGTCAACCGCCCGTTCGGTGAGCCACATACCCAGCTGCACGAACGTCACGAGGCCAGCGATTTCGAAACCCGCACCCAGGACAAACTGGAAGCAGCTGCGGAGTAATCACAAAAAGCCCCGCAGATCAGTCGTGCGCGGGGCTTTTTTCCTATTTCAGAATAGGCGGTTTATCTGGGTTACTGCCGGGTGTCGTCTGCGCGACAACACGCGCCTCTGGCTGTGGCAGATCGAACCGCAAACCGATCCGCGCCAATGAGGCAGCAGCCTGATCGTGTGCACCGAAGAACCCGACATCCATTGCCCCCGCCTCAATCCCGGAAAACGTCAACGCCTCGGACGCGGCCTTGGCCAGTGCGGGCTCTGCCCCTTCTACCGCACCAATGAACCCAAGCAGGTGGCCGGAACCGCCGCCTTCGGACTTCGTTCCCACCAAATATGCAGCTTCCGCCAGCCCAACTGCGGTGGCAAGTTTTGCGTCTAGCGCGGTCAACAGATCGTCGGGCAGGCCCGCAGGGGGCAAGAACTCTGCCAACCGTTGCTGAACCTCCTCTGGCCCATGCTGCAGAGTTTCCGCCAGCCAGCCCAGCGCCTCGGACGGGATCAGCATGGAGGACGGCGCAACTTCGAGGTTGAGGCCCAGCCCGATCCCCTGCCCCGCGAGCATGGAGGATAACACCCGGCCCGAAAGTGCCACATAAGGGACAGGACGTTCGGCAAACCGCGCCAACCGGTCCTCTCGGTCAAAGGCCAGCACAAAGCGCCCATCGGCGACGTCGAACAATTCGGGTGAGATGTTTTCGCCCTTCGCCTCTTCTGTCAGCATCAGAAACAGCTCGCTGTCGGCAAGCCGTTCGAAGAACCTCAATCGCGCGGCATCATCTTGTGGGGCGGCAGTCATTGCGGCGTAGGCAGCGTCCAGAGCCGTAGTTTCAGTCATTCAGAACCTCTTGCACCCGTGCACGCAGAACCGGCAGAAGGTCGGTCTGGAACCACGGGTTTTTCTTCATCCATGCCGTATTCCGCCACGAGGGATGAGGCAAGGCAAAGACGCGCGGCGCATGGTCCCGCCAGTTGCGAACCGTTTCCGTCACCGAGCTGCGCGCATGCAGGTGGTATTTATGAGCGTGCCCACCCACCAAAATAGTCAGGGGTATTTCCCCCAGGGATTGCATGACTTTGTTGTGCCAGGTTTGCCCGCAGACGGGGGGCGGCGGCAAATCCGCCTTGCGCGTATCATACCCCGGAAAACAAAAAGCCATCGGCACGATCGAAACCTGTGACCGATCGTAGAACACAGCTTCATCCACCCCAAGCCAGTCCCGTAAGCGATCTCCGGACGGATCGGTGAACGGTCGGCCCGACTCATGCACCCGTGCGCCAGGGGCCTGACCGGCAACCAAAATCGGCGTTCCCGGCTGAAACCAGACCACTGGGCGCGGCTGATGCGCGGTCTCTGTCGCAGCAAATCTTTCCGCGCAAATACGGCAGGCCGAGATTTCTTTCTGTAGCGAATTCATCAGATGGCAAGGTTTCCTGCATCAAATTGGTTGACGGTCACCCTTAAAGATAGTCAACGCAATGCGTGGGTCCAACCGATGGAAAAGTCACATTACCAACAGCACACGTGCCGGTGCATTGATCATTGCCACTAAAACTCGACATAATATGGCCCACATAAAACGTAGGATAACAACCCGATTACCGGCACATCCGGTACTTTTAAAATGGTGCAAGCAGCAGGCCCTCAATGCTTGAGTTTGAAAATGTCAGTAAGTCCTTCTGGACCGGGACACGCCGCAAGGTGATCCTGGACAGTGTCTCGTTTCGGGTTCAGTTGGGCCGTTCGATTGGCATTCTTGCACCTAACGGAACCGGCAAGACCACCTTGATCAATATGATGGCCGGCCTGGAAAAGCCCGATGAAGGCGTGATTCGAAAGTCCTGCCGTGTGTCGTTTCCTATGGGTTTCACCGGTGGTGTCGCAAACAAACTGTCCGCCCTGGAAAACGCGCGCTACGTCGCCAACATCTACGGGATGGACCCCGATTACGTCGAAGCCTACTGCAAATGGCTATGCGGATTGGGGGAGTATTTCAACCAACCTCTGGCCACTTACTCCAGCGGTATGAAGGGGCGCTTTACGTTTGCGTTGATGTTGGCCCTGGATTTCGACATGTATCTGATTGACGAAGGAATGCCAGCGTCGACGGATGTGGAATTCAACAGGAAGGCCGGCGACATCCTTCGGGAAAAACTACGCACGACTACAATGGTGATCGTGTCGCACAGCCCCTCCGTGCTGGAGAAATTTGCGCAAGAGGCTGCCGTTTTGATGGATGGCCAGCTTTACATGTTCGACACCTTGGAAGAGGCAAAGCAGCTATATGACTACCAAACCCAAGGCTAGCATCTACAATTGGCGCCGCAACCGCCGCAACGCGGGTACGGAAGAAGACCGCGCTGATGCCATTTCACGCATTCGCAACGCGACCCAGCCACCCACAGCGGCCAATGACTCGGAGTCCAATACCGAGATTGACGCCATCAAACGCGAGGGACTGACCGGACGCCAATTGCGGTTGGCACGCAGATTGGCGCAAAAGAACGGCCTAGAGGCGACCTCGGACTATGATGCGGTGCGTTTGCTGCGCCAAAAGGGCATCGATCCGTTTCATCGCGCCAATTTGCTGGGGATGGCCGGTGAAACGGCGCAGACCGAGGATCAAGCCAAGGACAAGGTCACGATTCATTTGCCGCAAACGGTCAGTGAAGGTGGAAAGACCCTGCCCGGGCCCGAGATGTCTCCTGCGCAACGGCGCGAGCTTGAAATTGGCGAGATACAAAAAGACATCGCCCGCCGTCGCCGTCGCAAACTGCTTGCCCTGTTTGCCCGCCTGACGGTTTTCGTCTTCTTGCCCACCTTTATTGTCGGGTTCTATTTCTACCGTGTGGCGACGCCCATGTATGCCAGCGACTCGGCCTTTTCGATCCTGCAGGCGGACGGGGGCGGTGCAGCTTTTGGCGGGCTTTTGGCGGGCACACAATTCGCCACCGCTCAGGATTCTGTCGCTACTCAGGAATTTCTTGAGTCCAAGGATGCGCTGCTGAGGCTTGAACGTGACATGGGCTTCGCAGAGATTTTCCAGCAAGACTGGATCGACCCTATTCAACGGCTTTCGCCGGACGCCACGCTGGAAGAGGCCTACAAGCTTTTCCGGCGCATGATCACCATCGGATACGACCCGAGCGATGGCATTATCCGAATGGAAGTTGCGGCACCTGATCCGCAGATTTCGGTGGCCATCTCTGACCGTCTTCTGTCCTACGCCGAAGAAACCATAAACGGGCTCACAGAACTCAAGCGCGAGGACCAGATGCGCGACGCGCTGGATGGTTTTGAAATGGCACAGAAGGAGCGCAGGAGGGCGCAGGAAGATCTGATCGAACTTCAGATTCAAGGCGCGCTGCTGGACCCGCAAAACGTCATCGTCAGCTTGCGCGGCCGCATCGACGCCCTGGAAACACAGATTCAAGAAAAAGAGCTGCAGCTGGCGGCATTGCTGGACAACCGTCGTCCGAACCAGGCCAAGGTGGATGGTGCCAGTGCGGACATCGCGCGGCTTGAGACTGTGTTGGAAGAACTCAACTCGGAAATGCTGGATGTGTCTGCAGGCGAAAACTCGCTTGCCCGGCTCAGTTTACGAATTCAGATGGCACAAGCCGATCTTGTTGCCAGGGACATGATGCTGCAGACAGCCATGCAGCAAATGGAAACCACGCGGACCGAAGCAAACCGCAAAGTGCGCTATCTGACAGTGTCTGTGAGGCCGGTGCCAAGTCAGGAACCCACCTATCCGCGCAAGTTCGAAAATACGATTTTGGCTTTTCTGTTGTTTGCTGGTATCTACCTGTTGATCTCGCTTACCGCGTCGGTCCTTCGTGAACAGGTATCCTCGTAAGACACATGAAACATGTAAAAATCTCCGATCTCACGGTCGGCAATGATCTGCCTCTGACGATCATTGCTGGCCCCTGCCAACTTGAAAGCGCGGATCATGCGCAGATGATCGCAGGCAAAATGAAAGAAGCCTGTGATGCCGCCGGTGCGCAGTATGTTTTTAAGGCCTCGTATGACAAGGCGAACCGCACATCAATTTCAGGTGTCCGTGGGCCCGGAATTGCTAAAGGACTGGACATTCTGGAAGGTGTGAAGAAACAAATTGGGGTGCCTGTCCTGACTGACGTACATACGCCAGAGCAATGCGCAGACGCGGCCAGTGTTTGTGATGTTTTGCAGATTCCCGCGTTATTGTGCCGTCAAACCGACTTGGTGTTGGCCGCAGCCCAAACAGGCGCGGCGATCAATGTCAAAAAAGGGCAATTTCTGGCACCATGGGATATGGCGAACATTGTCGCCAAGATCGAGAGTGTTGGTAACTCGAATATTCTGCTGACAGAACGTGGCACCTCGTTTGGGTACAACACCTTGGTGACAGATATGCGCTCGCTCCCGCAGATGGCGGCGACAGGCTATCCGGTTGTGATGGACGCAACCCACTCGGTTCAGCAGCCTGCAGGGCTTGGAGGTTCGACCGGCGGTCAGCGTGAATTTGCTCCGGTGATGGCGCGCGCAGCTGCCGCCATCGGCGTAGGTGCTGTGTTTATTGAAACACACGAAGACCCAGACAAGTCTCCGTCAGATGGGCCTAACATGATCTATCTGGATCAAATGCCTCAATTGATTGACACATTGATGCGCTTTGATGCATTGGCCAAAGCCAATCCTATACAGATTTAAGCAAGAGCAATAGCATGACCAAACCCATCCCAGAGGTGACCCCGAACACCTGGAGTTTTCTGCGCGATCCGATGATCAAGCCGACCGGCTTTCGCGAATATGACGCGCGCTGGAAATATCCCGAAGAGATCAACCTGCCCGGCATGACCGCGCTTGGCTTGGGTCTGGGCACACAGATGCGCAAACGTGGGATCGAACCGGTGATTGCGGTGGGCAATGACTATCGCGACTACTCGCTGGCGATCAAAAACGCGCTGATCCTGGGCCTGATGCAGGCTGGCATTCAGGTCAAAGATATTGGCCCCGCGCTCAGCCCGATGGCCTATTTCGCGCAATTCCATCTGGATGTGCCGGCCGTGGCCATGGTCACAGCCAGCCACAACCCTAACGGCTGGACCGGCGTCAAGATGGGCTTTGATCGTCCTTTGACACACGGCCCCGACGAGATGTCAGAGCTCCGCGACATCGTCCTGAACGGTGAAGGCACCCCGCATGAAGGCGGAACATACGAATTCGTTGATGGTGTAAAAGAAGCCTACATCGACGATCTGGTCGGCAATTTCAAAATGTCCCGCCCCCTGAAAGTCGTGTGCGCAACTGGTAATGGAACGGCTTCGGCCTTTGCGCCTGAGATTTTCGAGCGCATTGGCGTCGAAATGGTGCCCAGCCATACCCAATTGGATTATACTTTCCCCCACTATAACCCCAACCCCGAGGCTATGGAGATGTTGCACGACATGTCCGCCTCTGTGAAAGCCAGCGGTGCCGATCTGGCTCTGGGCTTTGACGGCGACGGCGATCGCTGCGGTGTTGTGGATGATGAGGGGGAAGAGATCTTCGCCGATAAGGTCGGAGTGATCATGGCCCGTGATCTGGCCAAATTGTATCCGAACTCGACCTTTGTGGCAGATGTGAAATCCACTGGTCTGTTTGCCAGCGACCCCGAACTGCAGGCCCTTGGTGTCAAAGCGGATTATTGGAAGACCGGGCACAGCCACATGAAGCGTCGGGTCAAAGAGATCAATGCGCTGGCCGGCTTTGAGAAGTCTGGTCATTACTTTCTGGCTGAACCTATCGGGCGCGGCTACGACTGCGGGATGCGCGTCGCCGTTGAAATCTGCAAGCTGATGGATCGCAATCCGGATCAAAGCATGTCGGACCTGCGCAAGGCGCTGCCAAAAACCTGGTCTACCCCGACCATGTCGCCCTATGCGGCCGATACCGAGAAATATGACATTCTTCAGCGGCTGGTCGACAAGCTGGTTGCAAAAGCAGATGCCGGAGACAGTTTTGCCGGTCGCGCGATTAAAGAGGTCGTCACCGTCAACGGCGCCCGTGTCATTCTGGACAATGGCAGCTGGGGTCTGGTGCGCGCATCCTCGAACACTCCGAACCTTGTCGTGGTCTGCGAAAGCAGCGAAAGCGAGGATGAGATGCGCGCAATCTTCGCAGATATCGACGCAGTTATTCGCACTGAACCCGGTGTGGGCGACTACGATCAGACCATCTAAGTGCTACTGCGTTTCGGGGCACCTTCTGCCCCGACGCCCTTGCGTATTGGCGCTGATTAGTTGCCGCCAAACAGCTTCAGCAGCCCCTTGTTCACTTCGTCTTCCAGTTTGTTTTTGATCGCGTCTTCGATCTGATCGCTGTCCGTAATCGTCGTATTCAGCTCGTCCCCGACCTTGTCCAGAACTTTCTGCTTGGCCTCATCTTCAAGCTCTTTGGCCTTTCCTTCAGCAACAGCTTCGAGGACTTTGGTTAGATCCGGCTTGATCGTCGGGTTGCTCCACGGCCCGACAATTTTCACTGGTACCGCGATGCCGTTTCCCGAATTCGCGCGCAGCGCCACAGGTGTGAAAAGATAGTCGATATCGCGGTTGCCGATTCCGACCCGACCGGAACCGTCGGCCCGGAAGTTATCCAGCGACATCAACAGGTCGTTGTTCCACAACACCCCTTGATCCATGGTGAAGCTGGCAGACAAGCTGTTGAACACGGTTGTGCCGCGCTCGCCCCCGCTGCGGCCCATCAGGCGGTCCAGATCAAACCCCGAGATCACGCCCTTGCCCACGTCCACACGACCCTTGCCGCTGAGTGAGCGCATGATCTGATCCTCGGTCTGTCCAACTCCCAGAAATTCAAACGACCCTGATCCGGTGCCGGACAACCGCTCGATCCCGCCAAGGGCGGACAGAGCTTGCTGCACATCCATGCCATCCGCGGTCAGATTGCCGCCGACCGATAAACCGTTCCGGTTGTTGGCAACCACTTGCCCGTTCAGATGCCCTGAAAACAATGTGGCAGGGTTCATCTGAAGAACCGCTCTGGATCGATCAAGGTTAAGCGTCAGATCGCTGGGTCCCAGCGTCAGACCCGGTACGGCAATGGAATTGGCTTTGAGGCGGATTTTGCCATTCGCCAAGGCCAGCGCAGACGCATCAATCGGGGTGGTCGACCACCCTTGGTCAGGCGACGGCGCCGACCCTCCGCCAGCGCCACCAGGCGTATCATTGAATTGAGTAAGATCCAGGTCACCGCCTTCCAGCCGTGCGGTAATCTGCGGCGGGTCCGAGATAACGATATCTGCCTCGCCGGTCAGGCGATTATTATCCAGCAACGCCACCAAATTGCGCAGTGAAATCCGACCATCGCTGGTATAGGTCATTTGCCCGGCCACGTCAGCCTCGCGCCCAAGACCCAATGGCACCCCAACACCGGCCTGACCAAAAGCAGCCAGCATACGTTCCGTGTTCGTCGTTTTGGCCAGCAATCTGCCATCCATTTCACCAGCCAGATTGACCCGGCCTGCAAAACCGAACTCTCCTCCGGGCGCGGTCATGGTCAAATCCAGCGGCGTTACCGCGCCGGACGCGTAAGCTGGCAGATCTTGAATCTTGAGGTCGACATCGACCGCCCCCCCGGGCACTGCCATCTGAGCCTGAACCTGCAGAGGCGCCGAAACGTCCGGCCAACTGGCCGCCAGATCGACATTGGCAAAATCGAATTTAGTTGCGCCGTTTTCGATATAGACCAAACGTGCATTCGTCAGCTTCAGATGATCCAGCGTCACCTCGCCCTGCTGCCCTTGCGGTGCCGCGCCGCTTGCAGTCCCCGCCGAGGCTGTGTTTGCGGGTGCCGAAAGTTCCCAATTCCCACGCCCATCCGAAAGTTCCAACCGCAGAACCGGATTATCGGCGATCACCCGTTTGATGCGCAGGTCCCCGGAGATCAGCGCGGCAGCATCAACCCCCACGGCCAGGCTTTCGGCGCTCAGCATTGGTTCAGGACCGGCCCATTGTGCATTTCCAAAAGTCACCGGACCGGTTTCCAGCCCCAGCACGGGCCAGAAAGACAGGTTCACATCACCCGTAAGCTTCAGATCACGCCCGGTTTGGGTGCGGACCTGCTCGGCCAATATGGTGGCCAGCTTGTCGCCGGGCATCAGCAGCAAGGCCCCGATGACCAAGCCAAAAACCGCCACCAACAGGAAAACTATGCGCAACAGCCACTTCATATTCTGCTCTCCGCCTTTTTCATGCGTTAAAAAGATCATCCAAAGCCTGCGCCGCATTTGCAAGGGGAAGCGTTCCCCACTATATGCCGCGCAATGACAACGAACCCGCCAAACCTCCGCCCCGACCTGGCGCCTGCCGCCCGGATGCCCGAGACGCCACGTTCGAACCAGCCAACAATTGGCATGGTATCCTTGGGCTGCCCCAAGGCCCTGGTCGATAGTGAGCGCATTCTGACGCGCCTGCGTGCCGAAGGATACGGCATCTCGCCCGACTATTCAGGCGCGGATGCCGTGATCGTGAATACCTGCGGGTTTCTCGATAGTGCCAAGGCCGAGTCGCTAGACGCTATTGGTGAGGCATTGGTGGAGAATGGCAAAGTCATCGTGACCGGTTGTTTGGGCGCGGAACCGGATTACATCCGCGAACATCACCCGCGCATCATGGCTGTTACTGGCCCGCATCAATACGAGCAGGTACTGGATGCGGTGCATTCGGCAGTGCCGCCCGATCCTGATCCGTTTGTGGACCTGCTGCCTGCTACCAGCGTACAGTTGACCCCCCGCCATTACAGCTATCTCAAGATTTCCGAGGGCTGTAACCACAAATGCAAATTCTGCATCATCCCTGACATGCGCGGCAAGCTCGCCAGCCGTCCGGCCCACGCGGTGCTGCGCGAAGCCGAAAAACTGGTCGACAACGGCGTGCGTGAATTGCTGGTGATCTCGCAGGATACATCCGCCTATGGGTTGGATCGGAAATACGATGTGAACCCGTGGAAGGACCGCGAGGTGCGCAGCCACATCACCGATCTGGCACGTGAGCTGGGGCAGTTGGATGCATGGGTTCGGCTCCACTACGTCTACCCCTACCCGCATGTGCGCGAGTTGATCCCACTGATGGCGGACGCCGGATGCAACATTCTGCCCTATCTGGACATCCCGTTCCAACATGCCCACCCGGACGTCCTTAAACGCATGGCGCGCCCGGCGGCGGCGGCCAAAACTTTGGATGAGATCGCCGCATGGCGCGCAACCTGCCCGGACATCACGCTGCGATCGACTTTTATCGTTGGTTATCCGGGTGAGACTGAGGCCGAGTTCCAGACCCTTCTGGATTGGATGGACGAGGCGCAACTGGATCGTGTCGGCTGTTTTCAATACGAAAATGTTGACGGCGCGCGGTCGAACGACCTGCCAGGTCACGTTCCAGCCGAGGTCAAACAAGAGCGTTGGGAACGCTTCATGGAAAAAGCGCAGGCCATCTCCGAGGCTAAGCTGGCCGCCAAGGTCGGCCAGACCATCGACGTGATCGTGGACGAGGTTGATGACGAAGCCGCCACGTGCCGCACCAAGGCGGACGCGCCCGAGATCGACGGGAACCTGTTCATCGATGAGGGTTTTGATGACCTGAAGCCTGGTGACATCGTGTCGGTCGAGATCGATGAGGCCGACGAATACGATTTATGGGGCACACGCACCTCAGCCTAATGTGCCGTTCACCCTCGATAGGCAGAGCGTGATTTAAGTTTATTGGCTTGATACGGGATTTTCCCGGACCATGAATGAAAACCTCAACTCGCTAGAAGGAGGGTTTTCATGGCATACTTTCGTGCAATCTCTTTCAATTGCATGGCCGCGATACTTGCGTCCCAACTTTTTGCCGTCCCGTCGACTGCAGGCGGCATCACCGTTGGAACGAGCGGCCAATTTGTTGTTGGGTCAAAATCGCAGAACGCTCATAATCGCAATAATATCCGCATTCACCGGCACTATTACTCTCCGAAAGTCTACACACCCAAAGTCTACCACGCAAAACCGGTTCTTAAGAACGCGCCCCACGTTCAGCAAAAGCAAAAAAAGAAATCCTATCGCTACCTTTATGCACCACGGTACGAGTCAAGGCGTCAACACTATCACCGCAAGTCTTTTGGGCACGGATATTGACGGCTGGAGAGGCGATGATTGCCCATTTCGACGCATTCTGATCTGACCCGCAATGGCATAAAGCGGGCACAAAAAAACCGCCCAACAAGGGCGGTCGGATGCGTTGAGTAAGCGGGCGGCCAATACAAGACCGCCCGCAGAATTCTTACTGAGCGACCGGGTTACAGATGGTCTGTCCCGCTTCGGTCGTGGCGAGCTCGGTTCCAGCCGGGCAGCTCGGTGTGCCGAACTTGTCGTATTCAGGCGTGATGTAAACCGGCGTCGGCTCTTCCTGCTGCGAGCATGCAGCCAGAACCAGGGCAATTGCGCTAACGGCAGCAAATTTAAGTTTCATGTCCGTCATTCCTCTAAAAATTTTCTCATATTGCCCTATTATCTGGGGCCAGTCTCAAAATACGACCTCGTTGATATTATTGCAACAAAATCAATCACAGATTCGTGAGAGCGGCAAAACCATGCTGCTTACATAAAGAAACATAAGCGCTCTACACGCCCCGCGCGAAGGCATTATAGTTGTTTCACGACATTAGCCAAAAGCGGAGCAGCCACATGTCAAATCAGCCGAAACCTGCCCAAAAAGCCCCCTACCCGGTCGAAGTGACCGAAGGGAAAACCTATTTCTGGTGTGCCTGTGGCAAGTCAGAGCGTCAGCCCTTCTGCGATGGTTCACACAAGGGAACCCAGTTTGAACCGGTGAAGTTTACTGCCGAGACCAGCAAGAAGGTGTTCTTTTGCGGGTGCAAACAAACGGCCAATCCGCCGCTGTGCGACGGTTCGCATTCCAAGCTCTGACTAAGTCTACAAAGCGTTCAGCGTTTCCGCATTAGCGCAGAATTCAGGGGCCGAATCGGCTTTGACCTGTTGTTTCGACAGCCACAATTCGCATTGGTCGCTGCACCCGGAGGCACGACAGCGCGTCACGATCTCCGCATAACCATTGGTGGTCAACCGCCCCTCGGCCATCGCTTCGGTCAACGAAACATCCATACATCTGGCCACCGACCGGGTTAGCCAAAAGTGTTTCTCCACGTCGCCCAGATTGTCTCGGGTCATTGGCAGATCTGCCTTTTGTTTGCACAAAGCGCCGTCAAACACAGCAATGGCGCGGCATGATTTTTCTTAACCGTCGCGCTTGCTTTCCGACAGCGAAGTGAGGCGGTCAAACAGGGACGTGTTCCTGCAGTATTCCGGGGATTTCTGGCCTTGGGCAGGTTGTGCCAGAAATTGCGCACAATGATCAGGGTTCGAACAATCGCTGCATCGCAGGACCGCATCAGATATCTGGTCAATCGAGACATCACCGCCTATGGCCGCATCTTCCAGATCGACCCCGACGTGGGTTGCCATCTGGTCGACCAGTTCCGCATGTCGTTTCAGAGTATTTTTGCCAAGCATTGCGCTGTCTCCCTGTCGCACAGTTCTGACAGGATAGCGCAGCGGCCCGAACTGGCATTTGACTCAGGTCAAGACCCGGCGCCGATATGGTCCAGATAGGCGCGGGTGGCATCCTGCACCCTGCGAAAGCGGTCACCGCCCAGCTTTTTACCCCCGTACCAGCGGGTGACAATGATGATGTGGCCCTCCAGTCCGGCCCTTTCGAGCATGCGTAGGATGACCATTCCGGCACCGCTTTCGCCGTCGTCGGCCTTGAGAGCCCCTGTAGGCAAGATCGTCGCCCAGGTATTGTGCGTCGCCTTGGCATAGGCTTTGTCGGACTTGAGGTCTTGCAGAACGGCATCCACGCCCTCGCGCGTTTGCACAGCAGCCCCCGACACCGCGTATTTCGATCCACGATCCGTCAGGATTACGCCCAGCCTTGCTAATTGGGTCATTGCGTCAGCCCAAGTTTTCGGGCCGTGTTCTGAACCATCTGCACACGCTGCGCATTCGGCGGATGTGACGCGAGAAAACTGTCCTCCGGGTCCGGGATGCGGTCAAAGTACTTTGCACCAATCAACGGGTTATATCCGGCATTGTGGGTAATGATTGTGCCCAACTGGTCAGCCTCAAGCTCGAAGGCCTTAACATTCAATTGCACCCCCACTTCCGCCCCAATTTTCTGTGTACGCTCCAGGTCTTCTCCCTCTTCTCCAAAGAGCTTGCCCAGATTGTTGAAAATGACTGCGCTTGCCTGTGCGTTTTCGGCCTGGCGCGGAATGTGACGCAGCAGATGATGAGCGGTCTCGTGCCCGAGTACAAATGCCAGCTCATCTGGATTTTGCGCCGACTGAATCATGGATCGGGTCATTATGATCACCGGCTGGCCCCTGTCATCCAAGGTCTGAAACGCATTCGCTTCCGCTTGTGGATTGAGATCAACAAGAACCGTGAAATCACAATTTTTGACTTTGGCCCGCTTCAGACACTCTGCCCGGGCTTCCTTGCCGATGGAGCGGCTGACATCCCGAACCGCAGCCGCCTCTACCTGATACTCGCCCAAGGTCCCCGACCATTGGGTCGCGGGCTGCAATCGCATCTCGCCAGCACTACAGGCCGCCAGAAAAAGAGGAAGAAACAAACAGATCAGACGATACATTCATAAACCTTTGAAACGATTGGCCCGTTTTCACGACCATAGCGCGGAGCCGCGCCAATCACCACAGCCCGATTGGTAAGGTACGGGTTGCATTGCACTCGGCTGACCTGCACTCTGCTTTCATGTTTTCGATTGAGCATGAATTCGACTCGACAGTCATTACTCTGGTGGACGAAGGCCCAAAGCCTTTGCAAGAGGATGTCGTCATCAACAGCTTCGCCGAATGTGTGACGCTTGAACAATTGGACCCGCGCACGGATCAGATTCAGAGGATCACGTTGTCCCCTGAACAGGTGCGCGATCTGGCGGCGGCTTTGGACTTGCCGGAAGGCGTGTACCAAGTCCGGGAAACACCGGATCAGGGTAAATAGACAAACACCTTGTCACGCGACGCCTGCCCCCGCCTGAGGATCAGAGTAGACGGTGCCACCCCCATGGCCACGGCCAATATGTTACGCACCGACTCGTTTGCCTTGCCGTTTTCGGGCGGCGCGGTAACGGTGATGCGAATGTTTCCCTGATCGGTTAAAACCCCATCCTTCGCAGCTTTCGGCGTGACCCGGACCTCGATCCCTTCATCGGGTACGGCGCGCGCGCTCAGATCCGGTACATTTCGCAGCTTTGGTTTGGCCATCTTCCCTCTCTTCTTCTTGAACACCCTTGCACGAACGCTCAGGGAGTGAAATTGATCTCCTGCATCCAGCCACTTGCCCTTGAAACCCGCCAGATGTTCAACCACATACACAACCGCCTATGTAAAGGAAGTTAACATATGTCCTTGAAGAATCCGGCCGCTCTGGAGTTTCTGCAATCGCGACGGTCGCGCCCTGCAAAAACGCTGATTGAACCCGCGCCCACGCGGGACCAGCTATTACCCCTGCTAACGGCCGCGGCGCGCAGCCCGGATCATGGCAAGCTGGAACCCTGGCGTTTCATCGTACTCGATAAAGGCGCTATGCCGCGCCTTGCGCAATTGACCGAAGAATGTGGCTCGGCGCTGGGTAAATCCGCTGAGGACATAGCCAAGGCCCGCAACCAGTTCGACATGGGCCATCTGGCGGTCGCCGTGATCGAGGTTCAGAAACCCTCCGCGAAAATCCCTGCAATCGAACAGACCTATTCCGCTGGCGCAGTGTGCCTGGCTTTGCTGAACGCGGCACTTGCTGCGGGTTGGGGCGCAAACTGGCTGTCCGGTTGGCAGACCCACGACCGCGACTTTTGCCAAAAGGCGTTCGGGCTGCAAGAAAATGAACGCGTCGCGGGTCTGGTTCATATCGCGACCGAGGGCAAAGCACCGCCCGAAAGACCCCGCCCTGACGTGGATGGGTTGACGCAGTGGGTTTCGGAATGACCATTCTCAACGCCTTTTTTGCAGCACTGGGACAGATCGGCGACCCAAAGTTCCGGGCTGTCCTGTTGCGCGGCGTTGGTCTGACGATCGTTTTGCTGATCGCCGCCTGTGCTTTGGCAATCTGGCTGATCAACCGGCTGTCGGGGAACGAGATCTCTCTGCCCTTTATCGGTGCCGTGCCGTGGCTGAACGACGTGCTGAACTATTCCGGCATCTTTGTCGTCCTGATCCTGCCAATATTTCTGATGGTTCCGGTGGCCTCGGCGATTACGTCGATGTTTCTGGAAGACGTGGCGCAAGCTGTCGAAGACAAGCATTACCCATCTTTGCCAGCTGTACCCGGCATTCCGTTCAGCGAAAGCCTGCGCGACGGGCTGAGTTTCATGGGAGTTCTGATCGTTGCCAACCTGCTGGCCCTGATTCTCTATGCAATCTTTACCCCACTCGCTCCCTTCATCTTCTGGGGCATGAACGGTTTCTTGTTGGGGCGGGAATACTTTACGCTGGCGGCCATGCGCAGGTTGGGTCGCGAAGGTGCACGTAAGCTGCGCGCCAAACACGCAACGACCATCTGGATGGCAGGCATTTTGATGGCGATCCCGCTATCCGTGCCCCTGGTGAACCTTGTGATCCCAATCCTTGGGGTCGCAACGTTCACCCATATCTACCACAAGCTATCAGGGTCTATGGCGTAAAGATCAGCGCTGAGGCTCCAGCTGGTTCAGCCAGTCGAAGTCTCGCACGGAAATCATGCCGGACAGGATGATGCCTGCGATAATGGCCCAGAGCACCACCGTGATACCGGTGGTGATCCACATCTTTTTCTTCAGGTGATGCTCTTCAGGTGCGCCCGCGTGGGTGCCCGGAACGATATCACCCAGATCGCCCTGCGTCTTGATGCGAATTGGCAGCACCACCAGCAAGGTCATGAACCAGATCACAGCGAACAGAACGGCCGCACCAGTAATCGACATCTTATCCCCTCCGGGGTTAGGTTACACCTGTTCCAGCTCGACCAGGCAGCCGTTAAAATCTTTGGGGTGCAGGAACAGCACCGGTTTACCATGCGCACCGATCTTGGGCTCACCCGAACCCAGCACGCGCGCTCCGGTTTCCTTCAGATGATCGCGCGCGGCGATGATATCCTCGACCTCGTAGCAGACATGGTGGATGCCGCCGGCAGGATTCTTTTCCAGAAACCCATTGATCGGACTGTCGTCGCCCAGCGGGTAAAGTAGTTCGATCTTGGTGTTGGGCAGTTCGATGAAAACAACTGTGACGCCGTGATCCGGCGCATCCTGTGGCGCGCCGACTTTCGCGCCCAGCGCGTTGCGGTACTGCTCAGAGGCGGCCTCAAGATCGGGTACGGCAATGGCTACGTGGTTCAGTCGACCAATCATGGAACTCTCCTCTATTCTGCGTTGCAGCGGTTATGGGGGCAGATTGAACAAAGAACAAGTGCGCCAAATTGCCGTTAACGCCCTGTTAGCCAGAAGTTCCTAGCGTGAGGTATCTGCTGATTAGGAGTTCCGCCATGGACGATTCGAGCCCCTTCGCCTCTCCCGCGCAGCCGACGGCCACGCGGCCCCTGCTGGGACAAACTATTCTGGTTGTGGAAGACAGCCGCTATGCCTGCGACGCCATCCGCTTGATGTGCCTGCACAGCGGCGCGCGCATCAGGCGGGCGGATTGCCTGCAATCGGCACGGCGTCACCTGCAGATCTACCGCCCCTCTGTCATCATCGTGGACATGGGTCTGCCGGACGGGTCCGGCGCGGATCTGATCGCCGATCTGTCTGAGGCTGCGCCCCGCATTGGGGCCATTCTTGGCATGTCCGGGGATGACCACATGAAACGCACCGCAATGCGGGCCGGTGCTGATGGGTTTCTGGCGCAACCCCTAAAATCGCTGGCTTATTTTCAGACATCCGTTCTGGAACGTTTGCCCGAAAATCACCGCCCCAGCAGCCTGCATGCCGTCCGGGATGAGATCATTAACGCCGATCCGTTGGCCTATCAGGATGACATGGCCCATATCGCCGACGTTCTGGCCGGTCCGAATGATCAGCGCACGCTGGATTACGCGGCACAGTTTCTGCGCGGGGTCGCCCGCGATGCCGACGATACAGTTCTGGCGGACGCGGCGCAGCGGCTTGCCGAGTCCCGGGCAGGCGGGACCCCAATAACGGCCGTGGCCGCTCAGGTCGCCGGGATTGTGCAGACCCGTTTGAAACAGCGTGAGGCGATTTGAGATGATGACCGCTTACTTCATAACCGCAACGATCCTGTGTCTTTGGGTCTACTGGCAAACCCGCGCTACCGCCCGCGATATTCGCTCCAGCAGGAAGTCCTTTAGGGACCCATGGGAATAGGTCGCCAACAAACAGGCTACGCAGACCTGTGACCAAGCTATGAATACCGGTCCATAGCCATGACCTTTGTACAAGCGCAAGCCATGAGAAAACCCGCTGCAGGGTAAGCAGCGGGTTTTGCTATTCTCAGTCCTGAGGGATGATCCGCAAGCCCAGCTCCATCATCTGATCCGAGGTCGGATCGGATGGCGCATCCATCATTAGATCCTCGGCACGCTGGTTCATAGGGAACATCATGACTTCGCGGATGTTGGCTTCATCGGCCAGCAGCATCACGATACGGTCGATACCAGCGGCGCAGCCACCGTGCGGCGGCGCACCATAATGGAAGGCGTTGAACAGCGCACCAAAGCGGCTTTTCACTTCTTCTTCGCCGTATCCAGCCAGTTCAAAGGCTTTCAACATGATTTCCGGCTTGTGGTTCCGGATCGCGCCCGACACCAGCTCATACCCGTTACAGGCCAGGTCGTACTGATAGCCACGCACGTCCAGAGGATTGCCTTCCAGAGCCTCCATTCCGCCCTGCGGCATCGAGAACGGGTTATGTTCAAAGTCGATCGCGCCGGTTTCCTCGTCCTGCTCATAGATCGGGAAATCCACAATCCAGGCAAAGGCAAAGCGGTCTTTTTCGGTCAGGTTCAACTCCTCGCCGATCACGTCGCGGGCCTTACCAGCGACTTTTTCAAAGGCTTTCGGCTTACCGCCCAGGAAGAACGCGGCATCGCCGACACCCAGACCCAGCTGCTGACGGATCGCCTCGGTGCGCTCGGGGCCGATGTTTTTGGCCAGCGGTCCTGCGGCCTCCATCCCTTCGCCCTGATCGCGCCAGAAGATGTAACCCATCCCGGGCAGACCCTCTTTCTGAGCAAAGGCGTTCATGCGGTCGCAGAACTTACGGCTGCCGCCGGTCGGCGCCGGGATGGCGCGGATTTCGGTGCCTTCTTGCTCCAGCAGCTTCGCGAAAATCGCGAAGCCAGACCCGCGGAAGTGGTCAGAGACCACTTGCATTTTAATAGGGTTGCGCAGGTCCGGCTTGTCGGAACCGTACCACAATGCAGCGTCCTTGTAGGAGATCTGCGGCCATTCCTGATCTACTTTGCGGCCACCGCCGAACTCTTCGAACACACCGGTCAGAACCGGCTGGATCGTGTCGAACACGTCCTGCTGTTCGACAAACGACATCTCAAGGTCAAGCTGGTAGAAATCGGTGGGTGAGCGGTCCGCGCGCGGGTCCTCGTCACGGAAGCACGGCGCGATCTGGAAATACTTGTCGAAGCCCGACACCATGATCAGCTGTTTGAACTGCTGTGGGGCCTGCGGCAGCGCGTAGAACTTGCCCGGGTGCAAACGCGACGGCACAAGGAAGTCACGCGCGCCTTCAGGCGACGAAGCGGTGATAATCGGCGTCTGATATTCGCGGAAACCCTGTTCCCACATACGTTTGCGCATCGAAGCGACAACGTCCGAGCGCAGGGTCATGTTGTTCTGCATCGCCTCGCGGCGCAGGTCCAGGTAACGGTAGCGCAGACGCGTTTCTTCGGGGTATTCTTGATCTCCGAACACCATCAGCGGCAGTTCGTCAGCCGCGCCCAGAACCTCAAGCTCCCGCACGTAAACTTCAATCTCACCGGTCGGCAGTTTCGAGTTCACCAGCTCCGGGTCACGTGCTTTGACGGTGCCGTCGATGCGGATACACCATTCCGAACGTACTTTCTCAAGCTCGGCAAAAGCTGCACTGTCGCCATCACACAGAACCTGTGTCACACCGAAATGGTCGCGCAGGTCGATGAACAGCACGCCGCCGTGATCTCGTACCCGATGCACCCAACCGGACAGGCGGACGGTTTCACCGACATTGGCGGCGGTCAGTGCGGCGCAGGTGTGGCTGCGGTAGGCGTGCATGGATTTATCCCTTCGGGCGTAGAATTCGTCGCGCCGGTACACCCTGTCAGGCTTGGAAAGTCAAGGCAGGTCGCGCCGTCAAAACGGCCTTTGCACGTTGCCGGAATAGAAATAGATGCCCAGACCCGCCGCAAAGATAACATTCCCCGCAATAGCGTGCAGCAGGACCGCGTAAAAAAACGACCCGCGTTGGCGGTAGGCCCAAGTGAACAACAGTCCTCCGCCAAAGGTCATGATGGCGACAATCCAGCTCCAGTACATCAGGTGGGCCAGCGAAAACAGGGACGCGTTCAGTAGGTAAGCCGCCTTCCCGTTTGGAAGGATCGCCTGGTAGCGGCGGAAAAACAGTGATCGGAACAAAAGCTCTTGCGGCAGAGCCGAAGCGATCGGGTTCGCCAGCCAGATCACTGCCAGGAATTCGGGCCGGTAGAGAAGCATACGAAATGCAACATCCGGCCGCGTCGCCATGACGACCGCCGAGCAGAAAGCAATCATCATAACAGTGAACACAGCAAGCTCGCGCCAACTCCAGTTGCGCCAGTTGTACCGAAGCTCGGCCCAGGCAAAACCGGGCGTGTAATGGAGCAGGATGATACCGATGGCCGTGAAGGTGAACAGCGACGGAAACATCCAATTCGGAGGGAAGAAGACTGCAATCAGAACCGGTACTGCGACAAAGAACAGACCGAATTCCAGCCGTAACCGCAGGTGAAGCGCCCCGTCATGCGCCCAATCGCTTTGTTTGCTCACAATACCGCCAACTCCGCCCGGATCAGGCCACGTAAGGAATTCCCTACGAAAACTTTTTCCGCGTTTTTCAGATCGGTCAAGAACAAGACGCTTTCGGTAACCTGTTTATTATCAAGTAGTTCTTCACGTAGAATTCCCGGAAGCAATCCGCAGGTCAGCTTTGGCGTCAGACGCCGGCCGTCCGGCATGTGCAGGAACAGGTTGGTGATGGTCCCTTCGCACAGCTCGTCACGCTCGTTCAGGAACAGAAATTCGTCTATTCCGTCCGGCAGCGATGCGCGAGCCGTGTCATAAACAGAGCGCTGAGTCGTCTTGTGCTGCAACCAAACATCCGACGCGGAAAGCCGCATTTTGGTGACCGCGACCCGCCATAATGGTGGGTTATCGGCCAGAACCCCGGTTGTCACATCGTATGTTCCATCAACTGCCAGCGTAAGCCGGCAACGCAGAGGTGATGGCCCTACGACAGTGTCCAGTGTCTGGATGGCGGCGCACGCATCGAAAGGAATGCCCATGGCCGCAGCTGACCGAGCCATACGGGATAGATGCCGATCTCGGCGACCGAACCCTTGCCCGGGTCGAAAGGCCAGTGTTTCGATCAGGCGGAAGTCAGGGTCAGCTGGTGGGCAAAGCGAGCTTTCCATAGCGCTTCCTCATATTCCGATGGGGCCGTGCTGTCCCAGATAACTCCACCGCCGACGTTGAGGGTGGCCGCGCCATCCTCGACCATCAGCGTCCGGATCGCCACGTTGAATTCTGAACGCCCGTCCGGCGCGGCCCAGCCGATCGCACCGCAATAAACATCGCGAGGCCAGGGTTCGAGATCGGACAAAATCTCCATGGCTCGAATTTTGGGAGCACCGGTGATAGAACCGCAGGGGAACAGAGCCGTCAGGATATCGGACAGCTCGGCGCCCATATGCAGCTGCGCCTGCACCAGCGAGATCATCTGATGCACGGTCGCATAGGTTTCGACCTTGAACAGCTCGGGCACCTTGACGGATCCGGGCATCGCGACGCGGCTGATATCGTTGCGCAACAGATCGACGATCATCAGGTTTTCAGCCCGGTTCTTTTCGTCGACTGCCAGGAACGCCCGACGCCGGGCGTCTTCAGCCATATCCTCGCTGCGGGGTTGGGTCCCCTTCATCGGGCGGGTTTCGATCCCGCGGTCCGCGTTTGTGCCAAAGAACAGTTCAGGCGACCGGCTGAGTAGATCGGGCAACCCATCCTGCTGGATCAGCGCGCCATGACCTACGGGCTGTCCGGCCGTGAGCGCGGCATAAAGCGCGGCGCTATCGCCCTCTACAGTCATATCAATCGGGAATGTCAGGTTGGCCTGATAGATATCCCCTGCCCCAATGGCGTCATGTACGTGTTGAAACGCCTGCGTGTACCGTGCCTCGTCCCAGCGCGGTTCAAAATGGGTCACCCCTCCGGATGCAGCGGGCAATTCCCGCTGAATGGGGCGATCATAAACGCCGAAGCATAGTAAAGGCAGCCGGCGGCCTTCTGGCATGCGGTCAGACAGGCGCGGTTCCAGCACGTACCCCAGCTCATAGCTGGCGTAGCCAGCCAACCAAGCCCCTTGCGCGCGCGCCTCGTCCAGCGCCTCCAACGCTTGGGGCACGTCCTCCGCATTGTCCGCGCGGATCATTTCGGCTGGCCGGTCAAAACTGGTTCCTGGCCCGGCTGGCCCCTGATCAAAACGAATACGCAATTGCATCCTCATTTGTCGTGCTGCGCGGTATAGAGAATACGCCGTCAAGGGAAAGGGGGGAAAGCGGCAATTTCGCCCCTGTTTCCGATCCCCCTTGCACCTTTTTGCGCGGTCCCTATAACGCAGGACAATTTGGGCGCTTGGGGGTGCCCTGAATCGCGGACAATCGAAGGAACGTGGCCATGCCGAGAAGAACCGACATTCAGTCGATCATGATCATCGGGGCAGGTCCCATTGTTATTGGTCAGGCTTGCGAGTTCGACTATTCCGGCGCTCAGGCCTGCAAGGCACTACGGGAAGAAGGATACCGGGTCATTCTGGTGAACTCAAACCCCGCCACGATCATGACCGACCCCGGGCTGGCCGACGCAACATATATCGAACCGATCACGCCAGAAGTTGTCGCCAAGATCATTGAAAAAGAACGCCCCGACGCGCTGCTGCCCACCATGGGCGGGCAGACCGGCCTGAACACCTCGCTCGCGCTGGAAGAGATGGGCGTGCTGGACAAGTTTGGGGTCGAAATGATCGGCGCCAAGCGCGACGCCATTGAAATGGCCGAAGACCGCGCCTTGTTCCGCGAGGCGATGGACCGGCTGGGCATCGAAAACCCCAAGGCCGAGATCGTGACTGCCCCCAAGAACGAAAGCGGCAAGAAAGACCTGGACGCCGGTGTGGCGCTGGCCCTCGAAACCCTTGAAAATGTGGGCTTGCCGGCCATTATCCGCCCCGCCTTTACGCTGGGCGGCACAGGCGGCGGCGTGGCTTATAACCGCGAAGACTATATCCATATTTGTCGGACCGGCATGGATGCCTCGCCAGTGGGCCAGATTCTGATCGATGAAAGCCTTTTGGGCTGGAAAGAATATGAGATGGAGGTGGTGCGCGACACCGCCGACAATGCCATCATCGTATGTTCCATCGAAAACATCGACCCAATGGGCGTGCACACAGGTGACTCGATCACCGTTGCCCCGGCCCTGACGCTGACCGACAAAGAATACCAGGTCATGCGTAATCACTCGATTGCCGTGCTGCGCGAGATTGGGGTCGAGACCGGTGGTTCGAACGTGCAATGGGCGATCAACCCGGTCGACGGTCGTATGGTCGTGATCGAGATGAACCCGCGCGTATCGCGGTCTTCGGCGCTGGCGTCAAAGGCAACCGGATTCCCGATTGCCAAGATCGCCGCCAAGCTGGCTGTGGGCTACACGCTGGACGAACTGGACAACGATATCACCAAGGTCACCCCGGCCAGCTTTGAGCCGACCATCGACTATGTCGTCACCAAGATCCCGAAATTCGCCTTCGAGAAATTCCCCGGGTCTGAACCTTATCTGACCACCGCCATGAAATCGGTGGGTGAGGCCATGTCTATCGGCCGTACCATCCACGAATCGATGCAAAAGGCGCTGGCTTCGATGGAATCGGGTCTGACAGGGTTTGATGAGGTGGAAATCCCCGGCCTGAATGTCGGTGTCTGGGACGAAGCCGACGACAAGGCCGCCGTCATCAAGGCGATTAGCCAGCAGACGCCCGACCGTCTGCGCACCATCGCGCAAGCAATGCGCCACGGGCTGACCGACGATGAGATCTTTGGCGTCACCAAGTTCGACCCTTGGTTCCTTGCCCGTATCCGCGAGATCATCGAAGCCGAACGCCAAGTACGTAAAGACGGCCTGCCCGTGACCGAGGAAGGCATCCGTAAGCTCAAGATGCTGGGCTTTACTGACGCGCGTTTGGGAAATCTGACTGGTCGTGACGAAGACAACGTCCGCCGGGCGCGCCGCAATCTGGGCGTTACAGCCGTGTTCAAACGCATCGACACCTGCGCCGCCGAGTTCGAGGCGCAGACGCCCTATATGTACTCGACCTACGAAGCCCCCATGATGGGTGACGTTGAATGCGAGGCGCGACCCAGCGACCGCAAAAAAGTTGTCATCCTTGGCGGCGGTCCGAACCGGATTGGTCAGGGCATCGAGTTCGATTATTGCTGCTGCCACGCCTGTTTCGCGCTGACCGACGCTGGTTATGAAACCATCATGATCAACTGCAACCCCGAGACCGTGTCGACCGACTACGACACCTCGGATCGTCTGTATTTTGAACCACTGACTTTCGAACACGTCATGGAAATCCTGACGAAGGAACAGGAAAACGGCACCCTGCACGGCGTGATTGTTCAGTACGGCGGTCAGACGCCCCTGAAACTGGCCAACGCGCTGGAAGCCGAAGGCATTCCGATCCTGGGCACCACACCGGACGCCATCGACCTGGCCGAAGACCGTGAACGCTTTCAGGCGCTGGTCAATGATCTGGGCCTGAAACAGCCCAGAAACGGCATCGCTTCAACCGACGCGCAGGCGCTGGATATTGCTGAAGAGATCGGTTTTCCGTTGGTAATCCGCCCCTCTTACGTTTTGGGCGGTCGCGCGATGGAAATCGTGCGCGATATGGACCAACTGAGGCGCTACATCAACGAGGCTGTGGTCGTCTCGGGCGACAGCCCAGTACTGCTGGACAGCTACTTGGCTGGTGCAGTTGAGCTGGACGTGGATGCGCTGTGCGATGGCACCGACGTGCATGTGGCCGGCATCATGCAGCATATCGAAGAGGCCGGTGTGCATTCCGGCGACTCGGCCTGTTCGCTGCCGCCCTACTCGCTATCGGCAGAGATTATCGATCAGATCAAGGGCCAGACGTTCAAGCTGGCCAAAGCGCTGAACGTTGTCGGCCTGATGAATGTGCAGTTCGCGATCAAGGGCGATGAGATCTACCTGATCGAAGTGAACCCGCGCGCCTCGCGGACCGTGCCGTTTGTGGCCAAGGCGACCGACAGTGCGATTGCTTCGATTGCAGCGCGCGTCATGGCCGGTGAAAAACTGTCGAACTTCCCCATGCGCCCCGCATATAAGGAAGGTCAGGACACCAAGATTGCCGACCAGATGACGCTGGCCGATCCGGACATGCCGTGGTTCTCGGTGAAAGAGGCTGTTTTGCCTTTTGCCCGCTTCCCGGGCGTCGACACCATTCTGGGCCCGGAAATGCGTTCTACCGGCGAGGTCATGGGCTGGGACCGCGACTTCCCGCGTGCCTTCCTCAAGGCGCAGATGGGCGCAGGCATGGTTCTGCCGTCCTCGGGTCGCGCGTTTATCTCGATCAAGGACGCGGACAAGGGTGCGGCCATGCTTGAAGCCGCTCAGGTTCTGCTGGAACAAGGCTTCTCGCTTGTCGCGACCCGTGGCACACAAAGCTGGCTGGCCGAGCAGGGCGTTGCCTGTGAGATCGTCAACAAGGTCTATGAGGGTCGCCCGGACGTGGTCGATATGTTGAAAGACGGCCAAGTTCAGCTGTTGATGAACACCACCGAAGGCGCGCAAGCGGTTGAGGACAGCAAAGCCATCCGATCCATCGCACTGTATGACAAGATCCCATACTACACGACGGCTGCCGCAAGCCACGCCGCCGCGCTGGCGATCAAGGCGCAGGCCGAGGGTGATGTTGAGGTTAGATCGCTGCAGGGCTGATCGGCCTTAACCTGCTTACACGACCGAATGTTTCGCGCGCCCGTTGACCTCATGTCGCCGGGCGCGCATCTTTTCTGTGATTGAGCAGAAGGAAAAAAACAAATGCGCAGGTTTATGGTTTTCGCCGCAATGATGACGCTTGCAGCGTGTGATGTACCCTTTGTCCCCTTGATTTGAAACATCTTCAATAACCGTATTGCTTTGCATGTCCAAATCACCGCGAAAGTCAAAGAGTTCCACACCGCAGGTCTATAGCATGGCAACGCGGATGCAGTTGAACCCGGCACACGGGGCTTTTTCCCACCTGATTTTTTAGTCACCTATCTGCGTGATTTCGACGGAAACCAGTTGTCCCGTTTTACTATCACTACGATCCGGCATAGGATCCGGGCGTTTGATAAAACGCCGCTAGCAATGCCACTGCTCGGGCGATCAAGGTACAGGCGTAAGGCGATGCTGAGGTGAAATCGTAATAATGTCGGAGACAACAACATTGACACAACAGCGTCATCCTTTCTTAGCTTCCAGCAGCCTTTCTGAACTCGGCCTGCGACGTGAAATGAAGCCGGGTCATACCGGGCCGGACTACACCGAACACCTGTATGACTTTGAAACGTTCTGGTACGATGCCTTTTGGGACAAGGGGCTTTTAACGGTCATCTGCCCCAAGCTGTTCGGTCTTTATCATATCATCCGGGAAGGACAGTTTTTCCTAGGCAGAAATGAGGCGAGAAAACCCCGTCTGAAACAGCATGAATTTTATGACGCCCTCGTTTTCCAATCAAAAGAAATGCCCGCGACACTGAAGTTCGAATGGAATGGGGCGTGTGTTGAAACCCCCGTAAACTCGGTACAGTGCGACTCGGCCCCTTTCGCCGGAAAAAACGTAGCCGTAACCCAATCGCGGGACAACGACCTGACATGGATCGAAGATTTTGCCCGCTATCATTGTCAAGTCCATGGCCTGGAGCAGATGTTGTTTTTCGACAATGCTTCATCCAGATATGGGTTGGGCGATATCCGCGATGCGCTGAAACGAGGCGGCATTGGCAATCCGATCGTGCTGTCCTCCCCTTTTCGTTACGGGGTCGTGACACGGGACAAAAAGGGCAAGAAACGAGTTAACACCAAGTTTCTACAGACCGCGTTGCTGAACATTGCCCGTCTAAGATTCCTTCCTAGTGCTCGCGCTGTTCTGCAGTGCGACATTGACGAACTGGTCTGGAGTAAAGACGGCTCAATTTTCGATCTGACCAAGAAAAGCATCAAAGGCTTCATTCGTTTGGGTGTGGAATGGAGGTACCCTGATGCGAACCACACCGAATACTTCCGGCATTCGCATCACATACGCAATGTTCCTGGCGATAAGTTATGTAGAGCGAAGTATTGTATCGCGCCGTCTGGCCTCTTTGGATTCACATCTTGGCACGTTCACACGATCGGCTTATTGAGATCACGAGGCAGCCTGATAACCCCAAAGGACTGTGGCATTTGGCACTGTAAGGCGATCATGTCGAGCCCGTGGAGAAGCTACGAAGAAGGCGTCATGCCCTATTATGAGCAAGCTTCGGAAACAGAGGCCGTGTTTGACACCGTCAACTGGGCAAATAACCCGACCAGTTAAGAACCTGGCCGGGTTACATTGTTTGAAAAGGTCGCCCCGCGGGCAAACTTTTTTAAGCTGCGGCTTTTTTCATCTCACGCTTTTCATCTCGCGCGAAGAAGATCATGTAGAAGACGGGCGCTGCGACCATCGTCAGGATCGTCGCGAAGGCCAGGCCGCCCATAATCGTCACCGCCATGGACTTGAAGAACGCATCTGTCAGCAACGGCGCCATGCCCAGAATTGTGGTGATCGCGGCCAGCATCACAGGGCGCAGACGTGAGACCGAGGCCTCGATGATCGACTCGCGCAGGCCCTTGCCGGTTTCGCGGACCAGATCGATCTCCTCGACCAGTACGATGCCGTTTTTGATCAGCATTCCCGACAGGCTGAGCAGACCCAGCAGCGCCGTGAATGTGAACGGCAGACCCGTGCCCAGCAGCCCAATGACTACGCCATTCACGGACATCGGCACCAGCAACCAGATGATAATCGGCTGACGGATGGCGTTAAAAATCAGCACCGAAATCAGCACCATGATCAGCAGGCTGACCGGCAACTGACGGCCCAGGCTTTCGTTGGCGTCACCGGCGTTTTCGAACTCGCCACCCCACTCCATGCGATACCCTGCGGGCAGTTCCATCTCTTCGATGGCAGCGCGCACTTCCGAGTGGACCTGAGCCGCCGTCAGACCCGCCGGAATTTCGGCGCCGACGGTAATGGTCAGCACCCGGTCACGACGATGAACCAGCGTGTTTAGCGATTTGTACTCAAACCCGTCGACCATCTGTTCGATTGGCACAAACTTTTCGGACTGGTCCGAGTACACGACCTGATCGACGATCGAGTAATCTCCGTCCGCAGGCCGGCGGATGATGATCGGGATCAAACGGTCGCGTTCCCGGAAGACACCCGCCCTGATGCCATCGGTCGAAAATTGCAGCGTTCCGGCGATATCCTCACGGGTGACACCGGCCGTTTGCGCTCGTTCTGTCGCATAGATAGGCTGAACCGCCAGTTCTTTCTCACGCCAGTCCTGATAGACATGCAAAGCGTTCTCGGACGCACCGCGCATCCGCTGAATCGCCTCGTCCGCAAGCTGCCGCAGAACGGCCGGATCACTGCCCGAGAACCGGGCCTGGATCGGATCACCGCCGCCAGGGCCAAAGATCAGACGCTTGGTGCGGAACTCACCTTCGGGGAATTGAGCCGAGCCAAACGCCTCTAGATCAGCCTGCAATGCGGGGATGTCGTCCAGAGTTTCGGTGCGGATGATCATGTGGCCATAGCTGGGGTTCGGTTTCTCTGCCGAATAGGTCAGCAGAAACCGGGTTGCCCCCTGCCCAACAAATGTGGTGACGGCAACGACATCGTCGCGTTTGTCCAGCCATTCTTCGAATACAGCCATATCCTCGGCCGTTCGCGCGATGGGCGTACCTTGCGGCAGTTTGTAGTGCACGAAGAACAGCGGCGTGTTCGAATCCGGGAAGAACTGCTGTTTGACCAGTCCAAACCCGGCGAAACAGGCAACAGTGACGCTAATCAAACCGGCAACAACCAGCCAGCGGAACCGGAGCGCCCAGCGCAGGATGCTGCCGTAGACACGGAACATGATCCCGCCATAGGCATCCACAGCGCCTGCCTCACCCTGCTTGAAGAAATAGTGGCCCAGCATTGGTGTCACCGTCAGAGCCAGCACCCAGCTCAGCAGCAGTGAAATACCGATCACCGCAAACAGAGAGAACAGGAACTCGCCCGTCGCATCCGGGCTAAGACCGATCCCTGCAAAGGCCATGATCCCGATGACGGTCGCGCCCAACAACGGGATTTGCGTCTTGGAAGCAGCTTCATCCGCAGCATCGCGCGAGTTTTTCCCGCGCAGCATCGCGATCTGCATGCCCTCAGCCACAACGATGGCGTTATCCACCAACATACCCATCGCGATGATCAGCGCGCCCAGCGAAATCCGCTCCATCTCGATCGAGAACATCGACATGAACAGAAGCGTTCCCACCACGGTCAGCAACAGGGTTGAGCCGACAACAACCGCCGCGCGCCATCCCATGAACACCGCGAGTACGATAACCACAATGGTCACGGACATGGCGAGATTTACCAGAAAGTCATTCGAAGCCTGCTCGACCACCACGTGCTGTTGGTAGATCGGCAGGATTTCGACGCCAAACGGGATTTGCGAATCCAGCTCGGCGAATTTTGCATCAGCGCGTTTGCCGACCTCGACAATGTTTTCGGTGGACAGACCCGCAATGCCTAATGTGAAGGCTTCGGTGCCGTTGAACCGGATCATCACCTCGGGGTCGGTCTGGCGGCCACGAAATACGTCGGACATATCAAACAGGTTGATCACCTGCCCTTGCGAGCCTACCGACAATCCCGCAATCGCTGAGACACTGTCCGACCCTTCGGCAGTCAGGATGGTCGTGCGGTCATTCTCTGAGCGGACCGAGCCCGAAGCGTTCACCGAATCCGCA
The DNA here is from genome assembly GCF_059610285.1 of Ruegeria sp. YTSA072. Classification (NCBI taxonomy): domain Bacteria; kingdom Pseudomonadati; phylum Pseudomonadota; class Alphaproteobacteria; order Rhodobacterales; family Roseobacteraceae; genus Ruegeria; species Ruegeria sp. YTSA072. Next base: position 235,448 of record NZ_JBXWNI010000002.1, read on the forward strand.
TTGGCAATGGCCTCGTTGAGGGACTGCAGTGGCACATTCTGGTTCACCGAGATGGCCAGATCGGGCTCTACAAAGATCGCCTCTTGCGGCAGGCCCATCACTTCTACGTCTGCGACGCCTTCGACGGTCAGCAATTCGCGCCGCAAGTAGGTCGACAGTTCGTGTTTTTCAGCGTCTGAAAACCCATCAGCCGTTACCGCATAGAACAGTCCGAACACATCGCCGAACCTGTCATTGACCAGCGGTGCCTGCACACCGGAGGGCAGACTGCGGGCCGTATCACGCACTTTGGCGCGCAGTTTGGTCCAGATTTCAGGTAATTCGGTTCCGTCATATGTTGATTGGATCTCAACCTCGATCAGCGAAAGACCGGGCTGGTTCACGGATGTGATCGTATCAACCTCACCCATTTGCTGGATGGCGGATTCTAGTGGCTCGGATACCTCCAGCGCCACCTGTTCAGCGGTTGCACCGGGATATTGGGTCACGATGACCGCGTTTTTGATGGTGAAGGCCGGATCTTCCAGACGTCCCAACGACAGGAAACCCCAGACGCCACCAAACAGGGCGATCAGGATTATCAGCCACGTATAGATCGGGCGATCAATGGATGCGCGCGCAATGTTCATCAACCCGCCCTTCAGTTCGCAAAGCCAGCAAAGCGGCGAACGGCTTGACCATCTGTCAAGGTGCTGCCACCCGCGACGACGATCTCATCGCCATCGTTCAACCCTGTCAGAACACGGACTTCGCCGGTCTGCGTGGGTTCGATGGTAACCGGCACAAGCTGGACGGCGCCTTCATCGGCCCCAACCGGTGAAAACACCATGACACCCAGACCGCCCTCTGCGTCCGAAATGATGGCCGTTGCAGGCACAACGATACCTGTCCGAGCGTCCTGGACCTTCACATTCACGGTCACTGACGAACCCGGCAAAATCTGCAATCCTTCAGGTGGCGTGAGGCCAAATTGGATGCGGAAAGTCTGACCCACGCTCGAGGTTTCGGCGTCAAATTCCCGGATCTGCAGGGGGAAGACCTCGTCGCTGGTTGGAAACTTCGCCGTAATCGCAATGTCATCTTCCTGACCCGATCGTTGGAACAGGATTTCCGGAACATCTACTTCGATCCGCAATTCGGACATATCGTGGATACGCACGATGGGCGCCCCTGCGTTTACAGTGGTAAAAGATTCGACCGTTCGGCGTGAGACCAGCGCGTCAAACGGCGCGGTCAGTGTGGCGTGTTCCAGATCATATTCGGCATCGCGGACGGCGATATCCGCCAGTTGCGCTTCGGTTTCCGCGTCGTCCACCGCCACCTGGCTGGCTGTGGTTCCGCGCAAACGAGAAAGACGGGCCACGGTACGATCCGCCTGATCCTTTTGCAGGACAGCGCGGTCATAGCGGCGCTGGAATGGTTCCTGATCCAGTTGCGCGATCAGCTCGCCCTTGGGTATCACGAACCCCTCGGTCACCGGCATTTCGACGATTTGCCCGGAAACCTGAAAGGCCAGATCGACGGTTTGCCGCGCAGCGACGCGACCAAAAAACTGGCGCGAGAAGCCGGGCGATGTCTCTTGGACCATCATTAGTTTTACGGGCTTGGCGCTATCCTGCGCCAAAACGGAGGCGGCGAACACGGTCAGAGCGACGCTCAGTACAGTGAAGAGTTTCATTTCTTCAATCCCTCAGGAATTCCTGTTTTCATTATGTTTTCCCGGATCTTCCGGGCCAGTCGTGCAAACTCGGCAGTTTCGTCAGCATCCAGCCCAGAAGCTCGGCGGAACAGGTCTCCCGCCTCGGACATCAGAACCTGTCGCATCTCAAGCCCCTTGTCGGTCAGAACCAACAACCAAGCCCGACGGTCTTCTGGATCGCGCTGGCGGGTCAGGTACCCTGCCTCTTCCAGCGCGTCAGCGGTTGACGTGATTGTGGATGGCACCGTCAGCATGTCTGCAGCCAAAACGCCCATGCGTTTGGGTCGCTCAAGCTTGACCATCATATGGCATTCCTGATGACTCAACCCGACCTCTAATGCGTCCAGGCTTTCTTCCAGTTTCCAGTAGAGCGCATAGACCCCCATCATCGCCTGCACTTCAGGACTGAGGCAGCGGGCCAGCGCGCTATCGTCATGGGTCATCGGTGAATCCGTTTGTAACTTTGGCCTCGCATATACTTCGAAATATGAACTATTCAAGATGTGAAGTGGGTTTCAGCGCAAACTTTGACATTCCCTTGGGTCAACGTCTCTTGATCTAACCCATATATGACTGCATTTTGGGCGAATCCGAAACATTCAGGTCTTATCATGTACACGCCCGCGATCACCGGCTCAGGTGTTTTCACCCCCGAAAACGTCATCACCAACGCCGAGCTTGTCACGGCTTTCAATAAGTATGCCGACAAGATGAACGCCCAAAACGCAGACGCAATCGCGGCAGGTGAGATTGAGCCGATGCAGCATTCGTCGGAAGAGTTCATCTTCAAGGCCTCGGGTATCGAGAAACGCTACGTGATGGACAAGGACGGTGTTCTGGACCCTGACGTGATGCATCCATTGTTGCGTCAACGTGGCGATAACGAACCGGGCATCATGACCGAGATGGCCGTGGATGCGTGTAAAAAGGCGCTGGAACAGGCCGGGCGCAGCGCTGAGGACGTTGATCTGGTGATCTGCGCCGCCTCGAACCACGAACGCGCCTATCCTGCGGTTGCTATCGAGATACAGCAGGCCCTTGGGATCAACGGGTTCGGGTTTGATATGAATGTCGCCTGTTCTTCGGCCACTTTCGGGATTCAGGCCGCCGCGGACATGGTCCGCTCCGGCTCGGTCCGCGCCGCATTGGTGGTAAACCCCGAGATTTGTTCAGGGCATCTGGAATGGCGCGACCGCGATTGTCATTTCATCTTTGGCGACGTGGCCACCGCCACTTTGATCGAGCGGGTCGAAGACGCGAAGGGTCCGCATTTCGAAATTCTGTCAACACGCTGCGCGACCGAATTCTCGAACAATATCCGCAACAACAACGGCTTCCTGCGTCGTTCACGTCCTGACGGGGTGGTCGACCGCCGTGACATGCAGTTCATGCAGAACGGACGCAAAGTCTTCAAAGAAGTGCTGCCAATGGTCAGCAAGCACATCTCGGATCACATGGAATCTGAGGGTGTGGAGAATACAGACCTCAAACGTCTGTGGTTGCATCAGGCCAACAAGACCATGAATGACTTCATCGGCAAGAAAGTTTTGGGACGCGAACCCGAGTCTGGCGAACAGCCCAACATCCTGCAGGACTATGCAAACACGTCCTCGGCCGGTTCCATCATTGCGTTTTCCAAGTATTCAGATGATCTGTCAGACGGAGATGTCGGCCTGATCTGTTCCTTCGGCGCGGGGTATTCAGTTGGATCGGTGATTGTTAAGCGCCACGGGTGATATGCCGAGATCACTCGGGGCAAACACCCAGCCAAGGGCCGTCGCGGCTCTCGCGTGTTACTTCCAACCAACGGTTTGGCTCTGACTTACACCATTGGTACAAGGCTGGGTCTAGTGGCCGAGTGAACGTCGCTACAACCTGATCCGTTTCCAAATTGACCTGCTTTAAACCAGCTTCGGGCAATACCGCTTTCAGCGCATCACCTAGTGCGGACAACCCGGCCCGTGCAGCAATATCCGACGTCGGGAATTGTGTCGAAATGTGAAAACTGGAAAACGCCACTTCTTCATCTTTGGGCATTCCCCTTAAACCAGCGACAATCAGCTTTCGTCCCAGATCTTGAGAGGCAAGTTCACAGCCTCTGCTCGAGTTCCGGGGGCGGGGCCATTTCCAAAGTTCGGATCCCAAATAGATCTGGAGTTGCCCCTCATTTGGCAAAACGTAGCGGCCGGGACTTGTTTTGATGTCAGCAACGCTCGTTGCGCCATCAATTAGCCAGACAGCGTCATCGGTCACGTCCGCGGTCACTTCGGCCAACTCTTTCAGCTTGAACTTTTCATCCAAGACCGGGCGCACCAAAATCGCCTTCGGAAAAGCCTGCGTACAGACCTTTAAAATTACCCGAGACGTTTCGAGCGTGATCCGGTCCAAGTAAGCTCGAAGGTAGGTTGTTTGTCCGGACAGGTCAGTGTTTCTGTCTGCATCAGGGCTGGTTTCCGTGGGTACAACACCCTGAACAGTGACACCAAAATAGTGGCAGAACTGCCTCAGCGAAATCGTTCCGTCTAAGGTCGGGCCAACATCAGCTGACAAAATCGGCTCGGCGCTGATGGGGTCGGCACCGGGTTTTTCAGCAATCTGAACGCTCAGCCGACCGCCTCGGTAGCGAACATAAACATCCTGTTCGTCATGGGTTTGGCCATAGAACTGGCTCGGACATGACCCGCCGCCGTTCAGCAAGGCAAGGTCAAGATTCAGAGGTTTAGGAAGCTTGGGCGTATGGAAGTCAAACATAGTTTATCGCGTGATCCCCATGCGAGGGGTAATTGACCGTAGCAAAAACAAAGCAAACCGCCGTCAGCTCACGCTTTCCTCTTCCAGGTGCAGCTTCATGTCCAGCAGGACCTGTTGCAGCTGGCTCGTTTCCCTCAACAGGCGCTTGGCTTCGTTCACCGTGATGATGCCATCCTCGATCGCAGATTGATATTCGGTCATCAGCATCGCAAACCGCTGGCTCAGCGCGATGACGTCGGAATTCACTCCGCCAGTGCGGGGGCTGTCGTCATTGCGCCCATCATAGGACAGGGTGATATTTTTCAGATCGGCAAGCGCCGAGGTGACGTGAGGGAAGTTTGCCACTGCCTCAAGCCGCGCCACCGCATCGACCGGTATGAACCGATCAGTATGTTCGACATTGTCAGAATAATAACGGCCCAACGTGGCTTTGGATTTGCCGGTAATCTCGCACGCGGATTCGATTCCCACGTCTTTAACCAGCGCTTCTGTGTGTTTTTTCAGGTAGGCCCCGATATCTGCCATGTTTTTACCTTTACTGCCTGCACGCCCCACTAAATCTGCCATTGCGGGGGAAAGGGAAAAGAAAATTCCCATACTCGATTCATAATTGAAATGTCATATGTTGGCTATCCCTCAGATATGCGGGGGTTTTGTGAGTGAGTGGCGGCATTTAATGCCGGTAATGAGTGATTGCGGGTCGGTATTCTTGTCCCGCTACGGTTAGGCCGCATGTTGGCCGACGGCGTCGCCGTTGTTGGGGCGGGGGGATCCATCCCCAATGGGCTTACGCTCGACCTCCGCAACGATAATGGCGGCGTCGCTTATAGAAGGCTATTGATGGCTTGCCCGAATTGGGCAGGCGTTTTAGACCCAACCCATGGCAAAACTATACTTTAATTATTCGACGATGAACGCGGGAAAATCGACCGTGTTGCTGCAAGCCTCGCACAATTACCGTGAGAGGGGGATGGACACCTATTTGATGACCGCGGCCCTTGATGGCCGGGCCGGTGTTGGCAGGATTGCGTCGCGGATCGGGATATCGGCCGATGCGGACACGTTCGCCGCCGAAACCGACGTTTTTGCGATGATTGAACAGCGCCTGAAAAAAGGGAACGTCACCTGCGTCTTTATTGATGAGGCGCAATTTCTGACCGAAGAGCAAGTCTGGCAATTGGCCCGCGCAGTGGATGACCTGCGGGTGCCTGTCCTTGCCTATGGCTTGCGCGTGGATTTTCAGGGCCACCTGTTTCCCGGCTCCGCTGCCTTGCTGGCACTGGCGGACGAGATGCGCGAAGTGCGGACCATTTGCGAGTGTGGGCGCAAGGCCACGATGGTCATCCGTCAGGACGAATACGGCAACGCCATCACCGAAGGCGCACAGGTACAGATCGGCGGCAATGAAACCTATGTTTCGCTCTGCCGCAAACATTGGCGCGAGGCCGTCGGGCGCTAGACCGGGTTCGGCAAAGATCGCCCCGCGACGAAAGCTGTAACGTTATCCAGCGCTATATGCCCCATATCGGTGCGGACCTCTTCGGTCGCGGTGCCAAGATGGGGCAATATCGTCACATTCTCCATATCGCGCAGGGCCTGCGGAACGGTGGGTTCGAACTCATACACATCAAGGCCCGCGCCTGCGATCTGACCTGATTGCAGGGCGTTGATCAGTGCGAATTCGTGCACAACTTCTCCGCGCGCGATGTTGATCAAGATGCCCGAAGGTTTCATCGCCTCCAGCACCGGCGCATTGATCAGGTGGCGCGTTCGCGCACCGCCGGGCACGGCGAGCACCAGGAAATCGACCGCAGTGGCCAGTTCTTTCAAGTCGGGTATATTTTCTGCGGGAAATTCCACCTCTTTCGGGCTGCGCGACTGGTACGCCACGTCCATCCCGAAACCAAAATGGCAACGCCACGCAATCGCCTGACCAATGCGGCCCATCCCGACGATCCCAACGCGTTTTCCGGTCACGTGATGACCCAGCATTTGGGTCGGATGCCAGCCTTGCCATTTGCCCGAACGGACCAGCCGTTCCCCCTCGCCCGCGCGACGCGCGGTCGACAACAGCAAGGTCATCGCGATGTCAGCAGTGGCATCGGTAACTGCACCGGGGGTGTTAGTGACCTGAACCCCTGCGACCTGCGCGGCATCGACGTCGATGTGGTTGTACCCCACACCAAAATTGGCCAGCAGTTTACAGCGCGGTTGCGGCATTTCGGAGAAGATTGTGGCCGAAAATTGATCCCCCAGCGTCGGAACCACCACATCGAACTCAGCCAACGCGCGCCGCATTTCTTCGGGCGACATTGGCAACGTGCTGCTGCGGATTTCGACGTCGAACTCGGCGCGGGCGCGCGCCTCAACAGCGGCGGTCATGGGGCGTGCGATCAAAAGTTTCATCAGTGCATCCGTCCGCCGGTTGGAACCTCGCCATCCGGCCCGATCAGAACGATCTCGCCCTTGTCATCGGGCAGGCCCAGCACCAGAACCTCGGACATGAACTTGCCGATCTGGCGCGGCGGGAAATTGACAACAGCCATCACCTGCTTGCCCACCAGCGTCTCCGGATCGTAATGCGCCGTTATCTGGGCTGAGGTTCGGCGCTCGCCAATATCGTCACCAAAGTCGATCCACATCTTGATCGCGGGCTTACGGGCCTCAGGATAGGGTTCTGCCCGGATGACCTTGCCGACGCGGATGTCGACCTTCAGAAAATCGTCGAATGAAATCTCACTCACGGGACAGCTCCTTGGATCGGTCAGTTGCGGCCTTGACGGCGCGGTGCAGCAGGTCGGGGAAACCTTCTTCCTCATGCATCAGCACTTCAAGCGCGGCCTGCGTTGTGCCATTGGGAGAGGTCACGTTTACGCGCAATTGCGAGGGGTCTTCTTCAGCGGCCATAGCAAGGGCCCCTGCCCCGGCGACTGTGGATTTGGCCAGCTTCATCGCCAATTCATGGCTCAGGCCCTGCGCTTGTCCGGCAGCTGCCAGCGTTTCGATCAAGTGGAAGACGTAAGCTGGCCCCGAACCGCTGAGGCCCGTCACAGCATCCATCTGCGCCTCATCATCCAGACGAACCGTGTCTCCGATTGCGGACAATAGGTTTTCTGCCAAGGCAACATCGTTGTCCGAAGCGGCCGAATTGCCTATCAACGCAGTAATTCCCTGACGGATGGCAGCCGGTGTGTTCGGCATCGCCCGCACGATAGGTGTGCCATCGCCCAACACATCCTCAAACGTAGCAATTGAAGTACCCGCAGCGACTGAGACGAATAGGCTGCGGCCTCCGCCCAGCGCTTTGATTGCCGGTAGCGCCTCGCCCATCATCTGAGGTTTTACGGCCACCAGCACAACCGCCGGGGCCTCGGGCAACGGAGTATTGATATTGACGCCTAGCGCTTTCAACCAATCAGATGGATAAGGGTCGATCACCCATACGGCTGACGTAGGAAGGCCATGCTCCAACCAACCGGTGAGCATGGCCGAACCCATCTTGCCGCACCCCAGAAGAACCAGCCCCTGCTCGGCGACGCGTGACATGTCCATGATTGCCCCTCTCCTTATCCGGTTTGGGGCAAAGCTTTACGCGCGGCCGTAGGCCTCTGCAATGGCGACCTGCATTGCATCCTCGGGATCGCGGTTGCCCCAGGTGACCAGTTGGATCGCGGGGTAATAGCGCTCGGCGCTCAGAACCGCAGCGGTGATCATCGTGTCGATCTGTTCCGGGCTGGCCATCTGGCCACCCGCTAGAACCAAACCATACCTGTAGACCATCAGCTTTTGATTGGCCCAGTAGGTGAACGCCCCGGCCCAGCACTGATCGTTCATCTTGTTGAGCAGCTCATAAAGCACGTTTTCGCGTTCGGAAGGCGGTTCCATTTCGAAAGAACACACCATGCGGAGCGTTTCGTCATAGTTGGACCAGGCCAAGGTGATCGAATAGGTGCGCCACTGTCCTTCGACAGCCATGGCAATCTGATCATCCCCGATCCGGTCGAAATCCCAGTCGTGATGTTCGGCAAGATGTTCAACAATGTCGATTGGATGAAGGTCTTCTTCGAGAAACTGTTCGGAAAGGGCCATAATGCCACCTCACTAATCTCTAGCCTTTTAGGGGCTGGCAGCGCCCCAGCGCTAGTTGCTTGCTCTACAAGCCGGGCTTCCCCAGTCTGCCTGTACTAGATATGGTGCGCCGCAGGCAGGGATCTGGCAACCCTATTTGTTGGGGATAACAGCAATAAGTTGTGGACAGTCAGCAACGGCGATCAAAATATTGGTGCTACCGCCAGCTTTGTCTTGATTAAATTTGGTAAGGCGTCAGAATACACATCACCGCACAATCCCAGCGTGGATTGCGCGGCGGTTTTCTTTTTTCAAAATCTCGAGTGTGCGGAACTTATTTGTCCAGTTTGGCTTCAAGCGCCGCAATGCGCGCCTCAAGTGCGGCGTTCTCTTCGCGCGCTTTCTGGGCCATGGCGCGCACAGCATCAAACTCTTCGCGCGTGACGAAATCGCGGTCGGCCAGCCAGCGGTCGATCATCGACTTCATCGCGTTTTCGGCCTCGTCCTTCGCGCCTTGGGCCACGCCCATGGCATTGGTCATCAGTTGGGAAACGTCATCAAGAATCTTGTTACGGGTTTGCATGGCTTTACTCCGGTATCGCGGTTGGTCTCTATATGGGTAAAGAATGGCCCGGGCTCAAGGTTGACTTGCCCCGCTAACCCCGGGCAATGAGACGCACATGCAGGCTGTTCTGAATTTCCCCGACCTTTCGCCCGAAGTTTTCTCGATCTCGCTGTTCGGGATGGAGTTCGCACTTAGATGGTACGCGCTGGCCTATATCGCCGGTATTCTGATCGCATGGCGATTGGGTACTGCGGCGCTGAAGCGTCCGGCCCTTTGGCCTGATCAAACACCACCGATGAAACCGCAGCAACTAGAGGATCTGATCACCTGGATCATCCTTGGGGTGATTCTCGGCGGGCGACTGGGATTCGTTCTGTTTTATCAACCGGCCTATTACTTATCGCATCCACTAGAGATTTTGATGATCTGGCAGGGCGGCATGGCCTTCCATGGTGGTCTGCTGGGGGTTGTCGTTGCGTCCTATCTCTATGCTCGGCGTTACCAGGTGCCGGTATTGTCTTTGGCTGATCTGATCGCACATGCTGTGCCGCCCGGGCTGTTGTTAGGGCGGTTGGCGAACTTCACTAATGCCGAGCTTTGGGGGCGACCCAGCGACGTTCCATGGGCAGTGATCTTTCCAGGTGCCGCCGCACAGGACTGCCCGGGTGTTTTGGCCGGGATGTGTGCCAGACACCCTTCGCAACTTTATGAAGCCGCACTGGAAGGTTTGTTGCTGGGCGCACTTTTGCTGTGGATGGCCTATCGACGTGGGGCGTTTCACAAGCCCGGTCTGGTGATGGGTGTATTTCTGGCAGGTTATGGTGCCTCGCGTTTCATTGTTGAGTTCTTTCGTCAGCCTGACGCACAGTTCGTCTCGGCCGGGAATCCGCTGGGGCTGGCATGGCACGTGGGTGGTTATGGCCTGACCATGGGGCAAATGCTGTCGCTGCCAATGATCGCGCTTGGCCTGTGGTTTGCGCTGCGCGCGCGACGCACTCAATGAACCTTAAGGATCACCTACTGGCGCAAATTGCGCTGAATGGCCCGATGAGCGTGGCCGATTTCATGACTGAATGCCTGCTGAACCCCAAGTTTGGATACTACACCACTCGTGATCCGCTGGGCGCGCAGGGGGATTTCACCACCGCCCCGGAAATCAGCCAGATGTTCGGAGAAATGATCGGACTTGCACTGGCGCAAAGCTGGATGGATCAGGACAAGCCGGACAGATTCATTCTAGCAGAGTTGGGACCGGGTCGCGGCACACTGATGGCGGATATCCTGCGCGCAACCAGCAGCGTATCCGGGTTTCACGGGGCCGCAGAAATTGTTTTGTTCGAAGCCTCCCCTGCCCTGCGGGACAGACAGGCGCAATCGCTGAGCGGTCACAACCCGCGTTGGATCGATATGCTCACAGACCTCCCCGATGCACCCCTGTTTCTGGTGGCGAACGAATTTTTTGATGCCCTGCCAGTCCGCCAATTCATACGTGACGGCGATGGCTGGTGCGAACGTCTGATCGGTGTGCAGGGCGAATCGCTGACGTATGGGCTGGGGCCGAACACAGCTCAGGTCGCGCTAACGGATCGCATGATAGACACCCAAGATGGCGATCTGGTTGAACTTTGCGCGGCCGCAATTCCGATCCTGACCGTGATCGCTGGGCGGATCGCCACTTATGGCGGGGCGGGTCTGATCGTGGATTACGGTGACTGGCATTCGCTGGGCGACACGTTTCAAGCTTTGCAATCACATGAACGTGTTGATCCCCTGCAATCTCCGGGTCGGGCGGATCTGACCGCGCATGTAGATTTCGAGCCCCTTGCCAAAGCCGCACGGGCCGCCGGTTGCGCCCATACAAAGCTAACACCTCAGGGCATGTTTCTGGAACGGTTGGGCATCACGGCCCGCGCGCAGGCGCTGGCTGCGCCACTCGGCGAGTCTGAGCTTGAGACGCTCATTGCTGCACATCGCCGGTTGACGCATCCCGAGGAAATGGGAAATCTGTTCAAAGTACTGGGTCTCTATCCTTCTTACGCTGCACCTCCACCGGGACTGGAACCATGACATTGGAAATTCTGACCTCGGACGTCCTATCGCCTGTCCGCCACGGGTTCTTCAGCCGTCGGGGCGGTGCGTCTTCCGGAATATTCGCGGGTTTGAACTGCGGCTATGGCTCGTCTGACCAAACCGAAGCAGTGGCGGTGAACCGTCAGCGCGTGGCCGCCGCGATGGAAGTCAACCCGGACGCTTTGGTTGGTGTGCATCAAGTGCATTCCCCAACTGTTCTGACGGTGGACGCTCCGATAAATGGCGACAAACCCAAAGCGGATGCGGTTGTCACCGCAACCCCGGGACTGGCACTGACGATTCTGACAGCGGATTGCCAACCGGTCCTGTTTGCCGATTCTGACGCGAATGTGATCGGGGCTGCGCATGCCGGGTGGCGCGGAGCGTTGGACGGTGTATTGGAGGCAACCCTGGACGCGATGGAGGCATTGGGCGCAAGGCGGGAAAACACCGTGGCTGTCATTGGTCCTACGATTTCTCAAAACGCCTATGAGGTCGGTCCAGATTTTCTGGATGAATTCGCGGCGGATTCACCCGAAAACCTCAGGTTCTTTGCGAATGGCAATGGGGATCGGCTGCAGTTCGACCTGCCTGCATTTGGCCTGCACAGGCTGCGGCAGGCAGGCATCGGGCGCGCTGAGTGGACGCGGCACTGCACCTATTCGGACCCGGACAGATTCTATTCGTACCGCCGGTCCACCCACACTAAAGAGGCCGACTATGGCCGCCTGATTTCTGCCATTAAATTATAGACCGCGCCCGAAATGTGGCGATTTCGCCGCTTTTTTGCCATATTGTTTGTGTCTACCTGAGTCGAGATATTTTCACTTTTATTGTCCGCACTCAGATGTTTACCAGTCGATTCTCCAGCAGTGTGTGACAGTTCAAAAGAAGAGGAACTGCCGACCTTCACTTTTCCTGAATTCTCCCGGATCAGCCTTATCGGTGCCGTATTGGCAGACCACATTGGCTTTCAAAGGGAAACGGGCAATGGCCCACAGCATGAGCAGGAACAAAGATGAAGGTTAAATCTCGCTTTCTCAGTGCCGTTGTTGCGGCCACAAGAAAGCACGCGCCGGAGATGCCGTGGAAACGGGTTTCCAGCAATTCGGTCAGGGTCGCACGCCGCTTGGCAACACGACTCTGATCAAAACGCCCAAGGAACCAAGCTGCCGGTTCCAAGGGTCAAGACACACATCGGAGGGGTGCTCCGGGCCGGTGTGTGACCTACCGCTGAAATTTCCAGCGGCCAGGTTCAGGGGTGTGTGTGCGCAGGCAATTTTCGCTTGCGTTTTAGTGAGTTTGTCTTGGGGGGTCAGCGTGATGACCAAAGAAAAGCGTAAATTCCTTGCCTTGCAACGTCTGCAAGGCGTGCGACCTGCGATCGCCGTCTCCCTGAAGACAAAAACAATGCCATTCAGGTTGCCCTGTACGGAGGGCTCTGCCCGTCTGAGCGGTGTTTTAGAGGGGACGGAATACAAATGACCATTCCACATTCTTTCGCGCGCGCAGCCAGAAATGCGGTCGAAACTTCGGCCATGCTGGGCGAAATTCCGAGGACAAACGCAAGACCAAAGGCGCAGTTGCGGCGCTATGAGGTCAGTACCTTGATGCCAAATGGAGATGTTTCGCAAACGCGCCACATCGCCCCGGCATTGCCCATGTTCGAAGACGCCTTCTGCGCCTTTACACGCGGATCCCTAGTAGAAACCGAACATGGCCCATTGGCAATCGAAGATTTGCTGCCGGGCGACTCGATTCTGACACAGGACGGTGCCTTGCAAAAAGTGCTTTGGAAAGGATCGGTGACCCTGATTCCCGGGCGCGAGGACTCGCGTGGCCGAACACGCCCGCTAACTCGGATCATGGCTGATACATTTGGGATGCAAAAACCGTTGTCCGGCGTGATTGCGGGACCCGCAGCTCGTCTGCTGGGCACACCTGCGCATCTGCGCCATTTGCACGACGGGGGCGAGATTCTGACCCCTGTCCATGAATTCCAAGACGGTATGAGCGTGATCGAAACATTGCCGCCGACCCCGATTGAGTTGTTTCACATCTGCCTGAAACGTCATTCGGTCATCAAGGTCGATGGCCTGCAGTTCGAATCCTACCATCCCGGCGTCAATGCCGCACGTCAGGTCAGCCAATCGCTCAGATCGATCTACTTGAACTTATTTGCGCATATCGAATCGCTGAGCGATTTTGGTCCACTGGTTCTACCGCGCGCAGGAGACGGGGAGATAAATGCGCTTTCTGCGTGACAACAAAAACTAACTGCAGTGTGGGGGCATTATGCAGCTGATAATTAGTTGGGTTTTATCTTTGACGGTCGCAGCTTTTCTGCCGCCGTCAAAACCGCATCAAAAGCGAATGATGTTTACGCCGTCCGGTTCATTCGTTCTTCCAGAACGTCGAAGGGAACGCCGGGTTCGTCCTTGGCGCCGCGAATAACCAGCGATGTTTTCACGCTGGCTACATTGGGCGTGGTCAGCAGCTCGCCCGTCAGGAACTGCTGAAAACTGCTCAGGTCGGGGGCGACGCATTTCAGGATAAAGTCCACCTCGCCGTTCAACATGTGGCATTCCCGAACCAGCGGCCATTCGCGGCAGCGTTCCTCAAATGCGTTAAGTTCGGATTCGGCCTGGCTTTCCAACCCCACCATGGCAAAGACCTGAACCTCGAACCCCAACTCGCGTGAGTTCACATCGGCATGGTAGCCGCGAATAAGCCCGGATTCTTCCAACGTACGCACGCGCCGCAGGCAAGGCGGCGCTGAAATACCTACGCGTTTTGCCAACTCGACATTGGTCATGCGACCGTCTGCCTGCAATTCTGCCAAAATCTTGCGGTCAATCTCATCCAGCCGTATCGCGACCATGAAATGCTCCTAATTTTTCGGTTGTTATATCAGCACCCGACCAATGCGCAATTATCTTTCGCACCTGCGCAATATTCTATATTTTCAATGTTCTTTTTTTGGGCACCTTGCCGCAAATGCATGACTGCCTGTCAAAAGGTTGGGGGTTTAAGCCCTGCGCGACGCTCGCTATATCCATCCGTCAGGGGCCACGCGCCCCAATCAGGCAGATCGAGTTGGGGGTACTATGGCCGAAACACGACACACCAGGGTTCTGATCATCGGATCGGGACCGGCCGGTTACACGGCCGGCGTTTATGCAAGCCGCGCGATGCTGGAGCCGTTTCTGGTTCAGGGCATCGAGCCGGGTGGCCAACTGACCACAACGACCGAGGTCGAAAACTGGCCCGGAGACACCGAGGTTCAAGGCCCCGACCTGATGGTGCGTATGCAGGACCATGCCAAGGCGATGGGCTGTGAAATCATCGGTGACATCATCAACGATCTGGACGTCAGCAAACGCCCGTTCACCGCAACAGGCGACAGCGGCACGGTCTACACAGCTGATGCTGTCATTCTGGCCACCGGCGCGCGCGCCAAATGGCTGGGCCTGCCGTCGGAAGAGAAATTTAAGGGCTTTGGCGTTTCCGCTTGCGCGACCTGCGACGGCTTCTTTTATCGCGGACAGGAAATCGTGGTCATCGGTGGCGGCAACACCGCCGTCGAAGAGGCGCTGTTTCTGACTAATTTTGCCAGCAAGGTCACTTTGATCCATCGTCGTGATGAGCTGCGCGCGGAAAAGATCCTGCAGGACCGGCTGCTGAAGCATGAAAAAATCGAACCCCTGTGGTTCCACGAGTTGGAAGAAGTGACCGGCACCGATGCCCCGCTGGGTGTCGAAGGTGTGCGGGTCAAAAACGTGAAGACCGGCGAGATTACCGAGATCCCCTGCAAAGGCGTTTTTGTCGCGATCGGACACGCACCTGCCAATGAACTGGTCAAGGACTCACTGGAAAGCCATATGGGCGGCTATGTCGTGACCAAGCCAGGTTCGACCGAGACCTCGGTGCCGGGTGTATTTGCCGCCGGGGATCTGACGGACCATATCTACCGGCAGGCTGTGACCAGCGCCGGCATGGGATGCATGGCCGCACTGGATGCCGAGCGTTTCCTGGCCGAACAGGATTGATCTGATGCTGGAATTCTCCGGCCCGGTCTGGAGAATTCTTTTTCTGACGCAATTGGACGCCCCTTTGGCCCCTGCTCGGGCGCCAGAGGGGCGTTTTCATTACTCGGGGCAGACGGCGCTTTACGCCTCGCTCAGCGCAGAAGGTGCCGGGGTTGCTATTCGACGATATGTTTCGGCGGGCGATCCGCCACGGGTCTTACAGCGGGCAACCGTGACAGGCGCAAAACTGGTCGACTTACGTGGACAGCGCGAGGCATCGGTCGTTTGGCAGGACATTCACGCCAAGCAGGGCACCTCGCCGACATGGGGCTTCTCGGACCGCGCGCGTGACGCAGGTGCTGACGGGTTGCTATACAGCTCACGCTCGCGCCCCGAACTCAGCCACATTGTCCTGTTCGACCCGTCTCCTTTGCTGATCCGTGTGAATACGCCGTCAACAGATTGGACGCCGCCCTATCCGCAACCTGCGCTTGACCGCTAAGCTGCGGCGTATCAGACTCGGCCTCAGGCAAGACCAACGCAGGTGATCTGATTGAAAACTGTTCTGTGGCAAGGCGGGTGGGCAACCCGGCTGAGGATCGGCAGCGGCCTGGTTCTGTTCGCCTTTGCGTTCTTTCACTTCATCAACATCGGCCTTGGTCTGTTTCACACGGACTACCTGCATGACATGCAGGATGCCCGGCATGTAATCACACGTCACGATGTCGGCAGCATAATACTCTATGCTGCTCTTTTGATTCACGCGGGGTTAGCCCTGTACTCGATCAGCCAGCGCCGGACTTTGCGCATGCCGTTCAGCACAGGGTTGCAGATGGTTCTGGGGTTGTTGATCCCATTGCAGCTGATCTCGCATATCGTGCAAACGCGCTATGCGAACACAGTCTACGATGTGAACGATGAAATGGGCTATATCATCGTTCTAATGTGGCCCAGCTACGCGGTCTGGATGCAAAGCCTGTTGTTGCTCGTGGTGTGGGTACATGGCTGTATCGGACTGCACATGTGGCTGCGGCTGACCCGCTGGTGGCCCAAGTTGGTACCTTATCTGATTGGCCTGGCTGTGTTTGTTCCGACATTTGCCCTTGCCGGGGTGCTGACGGAAGGGCGCCGGATCTGGGCTGATTTTGCAGACCCGTTTTTACGTGAACAATATATCGAGCATTACAACTGGCCCTCTCCCGAAGACTTCCAGCAGCTGTTCAGCGTAAAAGACAATGCGCTCATGGCGTTCTGGGTGGCCCTTGGCGCGTCCCTGGCGGTTTTTGCGATCCGCAAGCTGTGGCGCCGTCGACATTCCGTGCGCGTCAAATACGCTCAAGGCCCTGAGGTCGTTGCCGAAAAAGGGATGACCCTGCTTGAAATTTCCCAAGCCAACGGCATTCCACACACGGCGCTATGCGGTGGCAAAGGGCGCTGCACCACCTGCCGCGTGATTGTCGAGGCGGGCGGGGATCAACTGCCCGAACCTGGTGAGGTCGAAGCCCGAAGCCTAGCTGCGGTCAGCGCCCCGGCGGGTGCCCGGCTGGCATGTCAAATCCGACCGATGGCTCCGATCACAGCGTTTCGCATGTTCCGTCCAGATGGCGCCCGACACCGGGCACATGCAAGCCAGGGTCAGGAACGGCAATTGGCGGTCCTGTTTCTGGACATGCGCGGCTTTACCTCGCGCACCGCTGGCCAACTGCCCTACGACATCGTTTTCCTGCTGAACCGCTTTTTCGACGCTATCGTTCCGGCGATCACGGCTGAGGGCGGAGTGGTCGACAAATACATGGGCGACGGCCTGTTGGCCGTGTTCGAAACCAACGACGCCCAAAGCTCTGCTCGGGCCGGGATGAAAGCGGCCATTGATATCAGCCTTGCCTTGCAGCGTTTCAACCAGCAGCTGGAAACAGAGGGCAGCCCCCGGATCCGCATCGGAATGGGCCTGCATCTGGGGGACCTTGTTCTGGGTGAAATCGGTGCCGCGGGCCACGCCGCCCGTACAATCATCGGCGACACCGTAAATGTGGCCAGCCGGTTAGAGGCCGAAACCAAAAACTTGGGCTGCGAACTTTTGGTCTCGGAAGAGTTGTTGCTGGCGGCAGGATATGACGGCGATATGCGGCAGGTTCGCCCATTCGAGCTGCGTGGGGTGACGCGACCGATTCCCGCCCTGCCCGTCCCTAAAGCGGCGGATTTGAGCGCCAGTGCGGCTGCATAAGAACACTCGCCCTGAATTGGGTGGAATTGTTGCCCACCTCTGGAACCAGCTTCGCAGATTGCCACACAAACCGGAATATCCTTCCATTGCGTGGAAAAACCGCGCATATCGTCCTTTGTTTCACCAAAGTATATGGACTTCACCCAAAAGCCGGGGCAAACGCCCCTTAATCAATGGCAAAGCAGCACTTTTACAAGAGTAATCCCATGACGATGTTAAGTAACCTGGCCCCGATCCCCGAATTGTTCGTGTCCTACGATTCAGCACAGAAACTGAAGGTGGAAGCCGCAGATCTGACCAGCTGGGACCTGAGCCCGCGCCAGATCTGCGATCTGGAACTGCTGATGAACGGCGGATTCAACCCTCTCAAAGGTTTCCTAGGCGAGGCGGACTACGACAACGTCGTCGAGAACATGCGTCTGGCTGACGGCACACTGTGGCCGATGCCCATTACTCTGGACGTAGACGAGGCGTTCGCCGACAAAATCGAATTGGGCCAGGACATCGCTCTGCGTGATCAGGAAGGCGTCATTCTGGGCACAATGACGGTCACGGACCGCTGGACGCCTGACAAGGCACGCGAGGCCGAAAAAGTCTTTGGCGCAGATGACGACGCCCACCCGGCGGTGAACTACCTGCACAACGTCGCGGGCAAAGTTTATCTGGGCGGGCCTGTGGTCGGTATTCAACAGCCGGTCCATTATGACTTCCGCGCGCGCCGCGACACTCCGAACGAGCTGCGCGCCTATTTCCGCAAAGTCGGCTGGCGGCGTATCGTTGCGTTCCAGACCCGCAACCCGCTGCACCGCGCACACCAGGAACTGACGTTCCGCGCCGCGAAAGAGGCGCAGGCCAACCTGCTGATCCATCCGGTCGTGGGCATGACCAAACCTGGCGACGTCGACCACTTTACCCGCGTGCGCTGCTATGAGGCAGTGCTGGACAAATACCCGGCCTCGACCACATCGATGTCGTTGTTGAACCTGGCAATGCGCATGGCCGGCCCGCGCGAGGCCGTCTGGCACGGGCTAATCCGTGCAAACCACGGCTGCACCCACTTTATTGTCGGTCGTGACCATGCGGGCCCAGGCAAGAACAGTCAGGGCGAAGATTTCTACGGCCCCTACGATGCGCAGGATTTGTTCCGCAAATACCAGGATGAGATCGGCGTAGAGATGGTCGATTTCAAACACATGGTCTACGTGCAGGAACGCGCGCAATACGAGCCGAACGATGAGATTCTGGACAAGGACAATGTCACTATCCTGAATATCTCGGGCACCGAACTGCGCCGCCGTTTGCGTGAAGGTCTTGAGATTCCGGAATGGTTCTCGTTCCCCGAAGTTGTACAGGAACTGCGCAGCCGCTTCCCGCCGCGTTCGCAGCAGGGATTCACTGTGTTCTTCACCGGCTTCTCAGGCTCGGGCAAGTCGACGATTGCCAACGCGCTTATGGTCAAGCTGATGGAGATGGGCGACCGTCCCGTTACCTTGCTGGATGGTGACATCGTTCGGAAAAACTTGTCGTCTGAGCTGGGCTTTTCGAAGGAACACCGCGACCTGAACATCCGCCGCATCGGCTATGTGGCCAGCGAGATCACCAAGAATGGCGGTATCGCAATTTGCGCGCCGATCGCACCATATGCCACGACCCGCCGCGCGGTCCGGGAAGAGATCGAACAGTTCGGCGCCTTCTGCGAGGTTCACGTGGCCACCACCATTGAGGAATGCGAACGCCGCGACCGCAAGGGACTGTACAAGCTGGCCCGCGAAGGCAAGATCAAAGAGTTCACCGGAATCTCGGACCCTTATGACGTTCCCGCGGACCCCGAACTGAGCGTCGAGACCGAAAATGTCGAGGTCGACAACTGCGCCCATCAGGTTCTGCTGAAACTGGAAAGCATGGGTCTGATTGCAGCATCCTAATTGCTACAACGAACAAGCAAAGCGGCCATCTGTGGCCGCTTTTTTTGTTGGATTGACAAGCGCACGCTGCCTAGGTGCAAATGCAGACCCTAATCAAAATGCAAAGTGCCCATGACCCGCGACCTGCCTGTAATTGCCAGTTTCTGGTTTGGTTCAGACCTGAGCTGGCTCGAGGCGTTATGCATTCAGTCCTATCTGGATAACGGTCACCGGTTTATCCTGTATACCGTGCATGACATCGAAGGCGTGCCTAGCGGCACCGAGATACGGCCCGCTTCTGATATCCTTTGGCCAGCGCCGTTTGATTTTCGACCGGAAGACCGGTTAGGGGTCGCAGTGTTTTCTGACATCTTTCGACTGCGGCTTATGCAGAAAACTCCGTTCATCTGGGTCGATCTGGATGCATATTGCGTCAGGCCATTCGACTTTTCTTCGACTTACGTTTTTGGGTCGTCGCAATCAGGCACTTTTCCCAACGGCGTCCTGCGGCTGCCGGAAGGTTCAGAGACACTGGCGTTATGGATTGACTTCGTGACCTCTGCCAACCCAACCCAGCCCTGGCGCGGCGGTCGGCTGCTTCGAAACAATCGCAGGCGCATCCGAAACGGTGAAACCTGGGGCATTGAAACACTGCCCTGGGGCAGCTCTGGCCCCAAGGCGCTGGAGTTCTTTCTGCGCCAGACTGGCGAAGACAGCCACGCGATGCAGCCGGAGGTGTTCTATCCTTTGGACAAGGATCAGCTATGGCAACTCCACGATCCGCGCATTTCCACGGCCGAGATCGAACAGGATAAGGTGCATTCAGTCCACATCTACGGACATCAGAAAAAGTTCATGGCAGGCAAAACCGCCGGGCTGCCGGTCAGCGGATCATATCTGCAGCGGCTTTGCCTTCGACATGGGATCGACGCCTCGGCGAATCCGATCTTGCCGGTGGGGTGGCTGGCCCCGCGGCCATTGGACGACTAGGCTGCGTTTATCTGTTCGCGCAGGGTCCGCACAGCACGGCCTTCAAAGTCACCGAACTCTGCCGCCTTGCTTTGCGCAGCTTTCAGATGCGGCAGGCGTTCGGCATAGTCGTCAGCGGACAGGCTGTTGATCGCGCGCTGAATGTCGGGCTCGGACTCACAGAGGATCATACCGGCTGTGTCCATGAAGTCCCCGATATTCGGACACCCCCAATAGATCGGGACCGTTGAGCATAGGATCGCATCTGTCAGCTTTTCCGAGAAATAGTTCTTCTCGCGCACATTCTCGATCACAACAGAATAGCGATACGGTGCCAAACCGTCGGATTTGCGGTCAAATGGCGTGTATCCCCGCCCCATGATATCAACGTCAGCACCCGTTTCCCGCACCCAGTCAATCACCGAATGGCGCAGTTGGTGCCCTTCCAGATCGCGTTTGGCTGAGGCGATGAGCGAGCAGGATTTCGTTTTCTCTACGTTGAGGTCTCGCCAATCCGGCACCATCGTCACGCCGTAGGGCAGAAACACAGCGTTCGGAAGGTTCTGCAGCAACACGTCGTGGAACGTCATCACGCGAAAGAAACGCCGCCACGTGTAGCGCAGCATCTTGTCGTGCTTGGCGTGAATTGCCGACGGCTCACCCATCATCAGGGAAATCCGGGCGCGGGTCCCTCGGCGAAGGCGCAGATGGACGGTTGAATTAGGGTACATAATAAGGTGGTCAGTACGCTCAAGATCGCCAACCGTTTTGCCCATCAGGCGCTCGGGGCACCCCTCGGGCCAGATCAGATCGGACAATGGAACCGAAGCCAGTTTCGGACCCAACCGATGCCCATATGGAAGGATGGCGATCGCGGGTTCAGTCATTACAGTTGCCCGGGCAAATTGACCTGACCACGCATCAGAATATAGCCACGGCCCGCCACCTTGATACCGGTCATCGCATCGGCAGGTCCAACGCGTGTAACGGTCGCTTGGCCGGGGCGGCCCAAGTCGTGGCCCTGTTCTGCCGTAAACGTGTCCTTGGGCATCAGGCCATATTTCCAGAGATAAGCTGCCATCGCCCCGGTTGCGGAGCCGGTGAACGGATCCTCGGGCGGGCTGGGCGGCAACATCAAAAGGCGTGAGAACGTGTCGCCCGCCTCGCTCGCGCCCTCCAGCGTCACAATAAATGGCTCGGCCATGTCCGATCCGGAATACCCTCCGGCCTCTATCACCTTGCGCAGCGGTTCTTGTGCCAGCTTTGCGGCACGTAGCGCTTCGAGGTCGCGCAGCACAGTGACGCAAAACGGCAACCCTGTGGATACCATCTGAGGTGGCGAGATGATCGCGCTTTCCGGTAGGCTGATGGCAGCGGCAACCAGGTCGGCAGGAACGATCGCACCGAATTGCGGGGCAACCTGCGTCATTTCAATCTCATCACCGTTGAGTTGGATTGAAACGATCCCTGCCCCGGTGTCCAGTGTCAGCGCATCCCCCTGAAACAGCCCACGCGACCGCATCGCCGCCACAGTGGCTATTGTGGGATGCCCCGCAAAAGGGATCTCACGGCTGGCTAGAAAATAGCGCACTCGGACGTCGGCCACGTCAGACGGCCCGGTAAAGGTACATTCGACCAAGGACGTTTCGCGCACGTAAGCGGTACAGACATCTTCGGGCAGGACGGCCCCACCATGCACCACGGCGCATCCATTGCCGCCAAAGGCACGGTCGCTGAATGCGTCCACCCAGTCGAAATCAAACCAGCTCATGTATGGTGCCTCCGCCCTGCGAACCTGTATTGGTTCGCATATCTCACCCGTGGGGCGGCGGATGTCACGGGAAAATCACCTTCTGCCGGGCCGTTTCAGTGAACGGCCACCGGCGAGAAGTCATGTTCGCGCGCCAGAACAAAGGCTAGCTTGCGGTCTGCAACCAGCGCCAGTTGCTGGCCGTCGGAGTCGTGAACAGCGTAAAGCTGATCCAGATCACCGGCCTGTTCGCGCACTTCGCGCGGCAGGTCAGCTACATCGACAGCTTTCACATAAACGATCCGATCGCCTTCGGTGTTGATTTCAATCGGTGTATTCATTGCTCTTACCCCTTCCGAATATTGATTGTCTGAACCACGGTTTCCGGCACGGCTCGGGTCAGGTCCACATGCAGCAGACCGTTCTCCATGATCGCTTCGCCCACCTCAACACCATCGGCCAGCACAAACATGCGCTGAAACTGACGCGCCGCGATGCCGCGATGCAGAAAGATACGCCCCTCGCTATCGTCGCGTTGACGGCCCCGGATCACCAATTGGCGATCCTCGATGGTAATCGACAGGTCCTCTTCCGCAAAACCGGCAACTGCCAAGGTGATACGATAGGAAAAATCCGAGGTCTGTTCGATGTTATAGGGCGGGTATCCTTCGTTGCCGGCCTTTGCAGACCGCTCCAGAAGGCGTTCCAATTGCTCGAACCCCAAAAGATGCGGGTATGAGCCAAGAGTAAGTTTCGACACGTATTTTCGTCCTTTATTGCCAAAGCGACGTGTGGTGCGGTCCCGTTTTGGCAACCGCGTATGATAGAATATGGGAATATGCAGGGATGTCCACAAGGTCTGGCCGGATAAACCCTGACACACTATCTTGTGTGGAAAGCACCACAACAACAACCGAGTCGTCCATGAACGCGCCCACTGACATTTCAATGAAAACAGATGAAGTTCTTCGGGTCGAGCTGGAGGTATTTCGCCGCCAGCACCGCGATCTGGACGAAGCGATCGAGGCGCTGCAAGCGACGGGGACGTCGGATCAGTTAACGATCAAGCGGCTGAAAAAGCAGAAACTGCGCCTTAAGGACATCATTCGCCTGATCGAGGACCGTCTGACCCCGGATATCATCGCCTGAAGGCCCTGTACCGCATTGCCAGATAGGCCGATTTGGCTATAGTGCGCGCTCTTTCGGCAGGCAAGGGCGACAAGTGGATGAGCGATGTGAAAGTGGGGATCATCATGGGCAGCCAGTCGGACTGGCCCACGATGAAAGAAGCCGCAGACATTCTGGATGAACTGGGCATTGCGTATGAAAAACGCATCGTTTCGGCCCATCGCACCCCTGATCGCCTTTGGGACTATGGCAAAACCGCCGTTCAGCGCGGCCTGGATGTGATTATCGCGGGTGCGGGCGGTGCAGCACATCTGCCCGGGATGATGGCCTCAAAGACGCGCGTGCCGGTGATCGGAGTACCTGTGCAGACGCGGACCTTGTCCGGCGTCGATTCGCTGTATTCCATTGTGCAGATGCCCAAAGGCTTTCCGGTGGCGACGATGGCCATCGGATCGGCCGGTGGGGCCAATGCCGGGTTGATGGCGGCCGGTATCCTTGCTCTGCAAGACCCAGCGCTGGCTGATCGTCTGGATGCCTGGCGCGCGGCCCTTTCGGCCTCGATCCCCGAGGAACCGCAGGGATGAGCCGTATCGGCTTCATCGGAACCGGACATATTGCAGCCCCCATTGCGCGCTTTCTTGCGGCCAAAGGGCACGAGATCGCCGTGACTGAGCGCAACGCTACAGTCTCGGCCGAACTAAAAGCTGAACTGGATGTCTTGGTCGCGAACCCACAAGCGGTTCTTGACACATCAGATATCGTTTTTCTTTGCCTGCGCCCCCAGATCGCCCCGGAAGTTTTGGAACCGCTAAACTTTCGCTCGGATCAGCAGATCGTGTCAGTGATGGCGGCTGTATCGGTGGATCAGCTTGCTGCGTTATGCGCCCCCGCAACTGACTTTGTACAAACGATCCCTTTGGGGTTTCTTCAGCAAGGTGGATGCCCGCTTGCAGCGTTCGGCAACGACGCCTTGCTGGCTGAATTGTTCGAGCCCGAGAACCCGGTGGTTAAGGTATCCAACGAGGCCGCGCTGAATGCCCATTTTGCCGTCTGCGCCATGGTCCCGGGCATTCTGGACGTGTTGGCAACGGGTGCCGAGTGGCTGGCCGAGCAAACGGGCGACGCGGATGCCTCAGAGTTTTATACAACACAGCTGCTGTCCGGGTTTCTGCACACAATGCAAACCGGGCAAGCCGGGCGTTTGGCCGAAGAGCGGGACGCGCTGGCAACTGATGGAACACTCAGCCTGCAAATGACGCAGGCCTTGCATGCGGGCAACGCACATGATGCGCTGCGCTCGGCCCTGCAGGCGATTGGAAAAAGGTTGGAGACTGATTGATGACGGACATGCTTGCTCCGGGGGCGCGGATTGGAATTCTGGGCGGTGGCCAATTGGGCCGGATGTTGTCCGTCGCGGCGGCCCGGTTGGGCTTTGTAACCCACATCTATGAGCCAGGTGCCAACCCACCCGCCGGTCAGGTGGCGGATCATGTGACGACTGCAGCTTATGATGACGCTGCGGCACTGAAGGCCTTTGCCGAGTCCGTCGATGTCATCACCTATGAATTCGAAAATATCCCGACCGAAGCGCTGGACCTGTTGGAAGCACATTGCCCTATCCATCCGGGGCGCGAGGCGCTGCGTGTCAGTCAAGATCGACTGACCGAAAAGACTTTCCTTGCCGGATTGGGTTTGAAAACAGCGCCGTTTGCCGACATCACCAATCTGGACAGCCTAAAGGCAGCGATTGACCAGATTGGCACGCCAGCCATCCTGAAAACACGTCGTTTCGGCTATGACGGCAAGGGACAGGCACGGTTGCGCGGTCCCGAGGATGCCGAGGCCGCACTGGCCGATATGGCAGGCGCGCCCGCAATCCTCGAAGGGTTCGTCAATTTCAGCCACGAGGTATCGGTCATCGCCGCCCGCAGCATCGACGGTCAAGTCGCCTGTTTCGACCCAGGTGAAAACGTGCACCGCGATGGCATCCTGCACACCACCGCGGTACCCGCCCGCCTCGCCCCGGCGCAGCGAACCGATGCTGTTCTTCTGGCCGCCAATATCTTGAACGCGCTGGATTACGTCGGTGTCATGGGTGTCGAACTGTTCGTCACGTCAGAAGGTTTGATCGTGAATGAGGTTGCGCCTCGGGTGCACAACTCGGGTCACTGGACTCAGAACGGCTGCGCGGTGGATCAGTTCGAACAGCATATCCGCGCCGTAGCCGGTTGGCCTTTGGGCGATGGTCAACGCCACTCGGACGTGGTCATGGAAAATCTGATCGGCGACGATATGGACCGCGTGCCAGAGCTGGCGCGGGAACGCGACGTAGCGCTGCATCTCTATGGCAAGGCCGAGGTAAAGGCGGGCCGCAAGATGGCGCATTTCAACCGCATCACGCGGTGACTCAGCCCACGAACCGCGCCGCGATATCGCCGGACATGAAACTAACCCGCCCGCCCGCCAGCGTGGCGGCGACGCGGTGAGATTTCTCCTCAAGGATCACCATGTCTGCGCGCAGACCAGGGGCAAGTGTGCCCCGGTCCTGCAGCCCTAGCACCCGTGCTGGCCCTGAAGACACCAGCGCCCACGCCCCTGCCAAATCCAGCAGGCCAGATTTGGCAAGCATCAGCGCAGCGCGCCGCGGGCTGGGATAGTGATAATCCGATGCCAAGGCATCACACAGCCCCATCGTGATCAGATCCAGTGCACTGACATTACCCTTATGCGACCCGCCTCGCACCACGTTGGGGGATCCGAGAATCACGTGATCCCCAGCAGCCCGTGCAGCCTCGGCTGCCTCTAGCGTTTCGGGAAACTCGGCAATCTGAGCACCTCGCTCCCGCCAATTGGCGCGGGTTTGGGCGGTTGCGTCGTCATGACTGCCCATACGGACACCCTGTTCGGCCAGCGCCGTACAGAGCGTGTCCAAGGCAGCGGGCACATCATCCCGGCGGGCATGCATGGACAGCAGCATCTCAAAATGTGCGTCCGGATTGCGCCCTGCCTTAAGCGCCTGCCCCGTCAAACGTGGCGGCTTGCGCCCCTCGGCCAACCGGTCATGCGGCAAGTGGTCGTTGAACACGACATAGGGCACCTGCCAATTGGTGATGCGTTCAGGCAGGTTGGGGTATTCCGCCAGCATGTGCGTTTCGAACCGTAACTGAGGCAGCAGATCGGTCACGACGCAATCTTTGACCGACGCGATAGCATCAAACACTTGGCCAGCGAATTCGGGGCCGCGTACGCCGCCCTCCCAACTCAGGAACTGGGCCAGGACCGCCGTCGTGATCCCGTTGGCGGCCAGTTCAGCTTCGACCGACAAAATACCCTCGCCCATCTGCTTCATCGCCCCGCGGCGCGGTGCGATGTGACGCTCGAACCCATCACCGTGCAGATCGATGATACCGGGCATCACAAGATATCCCGATAGATCGATTGTTCTGCCTGCGCGGTCCTCTTGCACGATCCCCTCGGCAATGGGCAGGTCTGCACGAGTCATCCCTTGGTCCGGCAACAAGACCTCTGCGCCGGTTAAAGTCAGAGAAAGTGCGGTCATTGGGAAGGTTCCGACGCGGGTTCCGAACAATCCTGCCCGATGCAGATTTCGTCGATGATTTCCATCACCCCGTCCAACCAAGTAATCTGTGGGTCAAACTGCCCAAACTCTATGAAATGCAACGCCTGCGCCATTACGCGTGGGTTGTTCATCATGAATGTGTGTGTCACCGGCAGAACGATATGGTCCGCCATCCCGTCGACCTTGGTGGTCTCTACCGAGACCTTGCCGTCATCCGAACCATCGATCATCGACGAAAACAGCGGGTTCAACGAATTCTCACCAGCGATGACACCCAGTTCGAAATCCGCTGGCGGCAGTTGCCTTGGGATACCTTCGGGGCCTGTGCCCAGCGCCAGACCAGCTGGGCCATTCAGCATCCCAAACACCTCATACGCGCTAAGTTCGTCCACCAGCTGACTTCCCTGATTGGGCGGCCCGAGCATGACCACACGGCCCAGGTTCTCCGGATGGTTTTCCTGCAACCAATAACGCAATAAGATGCCGCCCATCGAATGCGCAACCACATTGACCTTGTCGTCACCGCATTCAGTAAACGCGTCCGGCAGTGTCTGTGCAGCCAGTTCGGGAATAGGTAGGTCAGTGGACGGATATCCAGGGCGCACGACGGTATAACCATGCGTCTTGAACAGCTGTTCCATCACGGTAAAGGACGCTTCGGTCCGTGCCAGCCCATGCAGCAGGACCACGCATTTTGCCTGCACAATGGCAGGCACAAAGAACAGAAAGAGGGCAAGCAAATAACGCATAGCCGCCAGATAAGGCCTAACGTCCAGCGAATAAACCCCTACCGCGGCGTCCTGCGCAGAACGGCCAGTGCAATTCCTCCCAATACCAGACCTGCCCCCAGGATCAGGCGCAGACTGGCGGCCTCACCCAGCAGGAGGACACCGC
Organism: Ruegeria sp. YTSA072; assembly: GCF_059610285.1. Lineage (NCBI taxonomy): Bacteria > Pseudomonadati > Pseudomonadota > Alphaproteobacteria > Rhodobacterales > Roseobacteraceae > Ruegeria > Ruegeria sp. YTSA072. The sequence continues at coordinate 263,078 of NZ_JBXWNI010000002.1, forward strand.
CAACAATGGCTAAGATCGGAACGCTGAGTTGCACGACGGCCGCCGTTGTGGGCGTCAATTCCCGCAGAACCTGATACCACAGCGCATACCCCATCCCTGATGTGACCGCACCGGCCAACGCGGCAAGCAAGTATCCGTTAGCAGTCATGTGCCACGCCCCTCCTGTCGCCAATAAAGCCAGCGTTGTCACTGGCAATGCCACGACGAAATTTGCAGCAGTGCCGGATAAGGCATCCGGTTCGGACTTGCCAACCAGCGAATAGATCGCCCAGCCGATCCCGGCAGCAATCATCAGGGCTGCTCCCACCGGGTTGACCTGTATCGATCCGGATGGCCACAGCACGTAGCCCAACCCCAGCAACGCGATTGCGGCGCCCGCGATCTGCCGACCAGTGGGCAGAGTGCCTTTCACTGATGTCACAGTGAACATCGTCACCTGCACCACCCCAAACAGGATCAGCGCGCCAAGACCCGCGTCCAGTGTCAGATAGGCGACCGAGAATCCGATCATGTACAGGGACAACGACCCCGCCCCGGCAATCCTGCGTCGGTCAAACAGGGGCAAGTGGCCAGCCTTCAGAAGAACTAGCCCGGCCAGCACCACTGCACCGGCTAAAACCCGCACCACGGCAAAGGCAGCGGGATCGCTGGCGCCACTATCAATCGCCAGACGATTAAGTATCGAGTTGGACGCAAAGGCGCACATCGTCAGGCACGTGAGTAAGAACAGTTTCATGTCAACCGCATAGCCGGTTTCGGCGCGTTTTGCACACTCACATTCCCGCGGGTGGTCCGCAAAACGAAACGGGGCCGCCCGAAGGCGACCCCGTCCCTATATTTTTAGGCTTCCCCCTCGGCAGCTTGGCCTTACAGCCAAGCGCTTGTCGGGACCGTCAGAATTCGCCGAGGCAAATTCGACGTCTTACATCATGCCGCCCATGCCGCCCATGTCGGGCATGCCGCCGCCAGCAGGCGCGCCTTCTTTGGCGGGCTTGTCAGCAACCATTGCTTCGGTGGTGACCAGCAGGCCAGCAACCGATGCCGCGTCTTCCAGTGCGGTACGGACAACTTTGGCCGGGTCGATCACGCCGAACGAGAACATGTCGCCATATTCTTCGGTCTGAGCGTTGAAGCCGAATGCAGCGTCTTCGTTTTCACGAACCTTGCCAGCAACAACAGCACCGTCAACACCCGCGTTCTCGGCGATCTGGCGCAGAGGCGCTTCGATGGCTTTGCGAACGATGTTGATGCCTGCATCCTGATCAGCGTTTGCGCCTTTCAGCGACTCCAGTGCTTTACCGGCCTGAACCAGAGCAACACCGCCACCGACAACAACGCCTTCCTGAACGGCTGCACGCGTTGCGTTCAGAGCATCGTCAACACGATCTTTACGCTCTTTCACTTCAACTTCGGTCATGCCGCCGACGCGGATAACGGCAACACCGCCTGCCAGTTTGGCAACGCGTTCTTGCAGCTTCTCACGGTCGTAATCCGACGAGGTTTCTTCGATCTGAGTGCGGATCTGAGCAACACGTGCTTCGATCTCTGCTTTTTCGCCAGCACCGTCGACGATGGTGGTTTCGTCTTTGGTGATTTCGATTTTCTTGGCGGTGCCCAGCATGTCCATGGTGACGGACTCGAGCTTCATGCCCAGATCTTCGCTGATGACCTGACCACCGGTCAGGATTGCGATGTCCTGCAGCATGGCTTTGCGGCGATCGCCGAAGCCCGGTGCTTTGACAGCAGCAATTTTCAGGCCGCCGCGCAGTTTGTTGACAACCAGAGTTGCCAGCGCTTCGCCTTCAACGTCTTCTGCAATGATCAGCAGCGGCTTTTGCGACTGGATCACTTGCTCCAGCAGCGGAACCATCGGCTGCAGCGACGACAGTTTCTTTTCGTGCAGCAGGATCATGCAGTCGTCGAGGTCTGCAATCATCTTGTCAGCGTTGGTGACAAAGTAAGGCGACAGGTAGCCACGGTCGAACTGCATACCTTCGACAACATCGGTCTCGGTTTCCAGACCTTTGTTTTCTTCGACGGTGATAACGCCTTCGTTGCCAACCTTCTGCATCGCGTCTGCGATCTGCTGGCCGATTTCTGCTTCGCCGTTGGCCGAGATGGTGCCAACCTGAGCGACTTCAGCCGAGTCTTTGACTTCGCGCGAGGCGTCTTTGATGCCCTCAACAACCTTGGCAGTTGCCAGGTCGATGCCGCGTTTCAAGTCCATCGGGTTCAGGCCCGCTGCAACCTGCTTCAGACCTTCGCGAACGATTGCCTGTGCCAGAACGGTTGCGGTGGTGGTGCCGTCGCCGGCTTCGTCATTGGTGCGGCTGGCGACTTCTTTCACCATCTGCGCGCCCATGTTTTCGAACTTGTCTTCCAGTTCGATTTCTTTGGCAACCGATACACCGTCTTTGGTGATGCGCGGTGCGCCGAAGGATTTGTCCAGAACCACGTTGCGGCCTTTGGGGCCCAGGGTCACTTTGACAGCATCGGCCAGGATGTTCACACCTGACAGCATGCGGTTGCGGGCATCGGTGTCGAACTTGACGTCCTTAGCAGCCATGTTGTTTCTCCTTGAGAAAAATGTTGGAAATGAAGATCAGAGAAGCGTGGGCGCTTACTCGATGATCCCCATGATGTCGCTTTCTTTCATCATCAGCAGCTCTTCGCCGTTGACCTGAACCTCGGTGCCCGACCACTTGCCGAACAGGATCTTGTCGCCAGCTTTTACAGCCATTGCGATCAGTTCGCCGCTGTCCTTGCGCGCGCCTTCACCGGTCGAAACGACTTCGCCTTCGCTGGGCTTTTCTTTTGCGCTTTCGGGAATGATCAACCCGCCTGCGGTTTTCTCATCGCTTTCGGTACGACGAACCAGCACACGGTCATGAAGCGGTTTCAATGCCATCTTTGCAGCTCCTTGGGCTCAAAGTTTATCTATCCTCCCCCCGCCTTTCAGCGAGGCGTTAGCACTCGGAAGTAGAGAGTGATAACGACGCATAGCTAGGGGGTCGAAATGACCGAGTCAACAAGTTGCCTGAATATTTTTCGCACGCAGAGCCCCAGAACGCCCGGTTTACACCGCGCCCTAGCCAACTAAGGTGATGGCGACCACATTTGACCAAGGCAGATTCGATGCGTGGGCTCCGCAAAATCACAACTACCCTGTTGTTTTTAATTACTATTACAGTTGGCTTAGCCACATCAGCACAGGCGCAGTCCCTTACCGAAACGGTCCAGAGCTGGGAGCGCCGCCTTGATGCCCGGATCGGGCTGCTCCTTTATGATCCCAGCAACGAATGGGAAGTTTCATACCGCGCCGATGAGCTGTTTCCGATGTCCAGCACGTTCAAAACGCTCTTGTGCGGCGCCGTGCTGGCAGAGGTGGATGCAGGTACGGAAAGCCTGTCAGATCACGTCACGTACCATTCGGCGGACCTGGTAGATTACTCCCCTGTCACCAGCAAACATGTTGAGACCGGTATGACTGTCGGAGCGCTATGCGAAGCAACGGTGACGATCAGCGACAATGCTGCGGCCAATCTGCTGTTGCGCCGTCTGGATGGGCCTGCCGGACTGACCGAGATTCTTCGGACAAACGGCGACGACATCACCCGCCTTGATCGATGGGAGACGGCGCTGAACGAAGCCACTCCAGGCGATCCGCGCGACACTACAACGCCTCGGACAATACTGGCGACGCTGGACCGGTTGCTATTTGGCCAGACGCTCTCACCCGCATCCTCTGCTCAACTCAGGCAATGGATGATAGACGATCAAGTGGCCGACGGTCTTATCCGCGCGCACGTGCCTGACGGGTGGACGATCGGGGACAAGACCGGTGCCGGAGGCCACGGCAGCCGAGCGATCGTTGCCTTTTTGCAGACACCCGAGCCCCGCACCTATCTGGCCGCCATCTATCTGACCGAAAGCGATGCGCCATTTCTTGAACGCAATGCCGTCCTTTCAGATATTGGCCGCGCCATGATTTCCGAAATCGCCGCACGGCCTGACTAGTTCGCATCTTCCCAGCTATACGCCCAGTGCTTCAACCCTTCGGCCCCCGTAGCCGACAGCGCATAGACCCCTTTCTCGACTTTGTCGAACCACCCGTAGTGATTGTCCCGCATCAGGCGCGTGGCCTCGGCGACGCCGGTAGATTGGGCAACTTCCGCCCCCTTTGTCGCGCCGCATTCGGCCAGATGGGCTGCACATTTCAGCGCGTCCTGACGATAGGCCGTCACGATCCCGTGCCGGGTGGCCCCACCTGCGTTGGGGTCACCTTCAAGCCGGTCAAATTCACGCAAAAGACGAGCCGCTTTTGCTTTGTTTTTTCGCGGTGCATACGGGCCAGGGTCACATTGCACCTCGACCGCGCCGTCAGCACGTACAGTGATCAGACCGAGACCAAGTCTGCGGCACAGCGCCAAATTGTCCTTTAACGCACGCCGCGCCGTTCGCCCCTTGGGTTTGCACACGCCGACATAGACCTGGTCAGTCACCCTTAACCGCGTGATCGCCTGATGAAACAGCGCCAATGAGAACCGCAGCTTCAGCTCAACAATCACCGGCTCATCGCCATCTCGAACAGCGACGATATCGGCAGCGCCGACTTCGCCTTTGACGGTATAGCCCTGACGCTCGAACAGCGCCTTGATCGGCGGGTATAGATCCTGCTCGCGGTCCATTCTGCCATGCTATGCAAATTTGCCGCGAACGCCAGCCATCACCTGCATCTGGCTTGAATACAATGCTGCGCAAAGGCAATGTCGCGATCACACTGAAGATTCCGAGATGATCCTTATGCGCTTGTTTGCACCGCTGCTTTTCCTTTTCCTGCCCGCCGCCGTACAGGCCGCATGCGAAGGGAATGATCTGAGGCCGGGACTGAGCCCTGCGGTAAAGTCCGAACTGCAACAGGCAGTGGCCGATATCCCATTTCCCGAAGGTAACCACTGGATCGCTTCCAAGGGTGACACGATCCTGCACCTTGTTGGTACGTTGCATGCCAATGACGCACGTATGGACGCAGTGGTCGAACGGCTAACGCCGACCCTCGGCGATGCGGACGCGTTTTATTTCGAGGTCACGCGGGAAGAAATGGACGCGTTCGAAAAAGACTTGGCCAAGGACATGAGCCCGGTGATGATCACCTCGGGACCCAGCCTGATTGACCTGATGTCCGAGGAAGACTGGTCCGCCCTGTCGATCGGGCTGTCCGAACGCGGTATCCCCGGCTGGATGGCAGCCAAAATGCGGCCCTGGTTTCTGAGCATGATGCTGGGCGTCCCTCCATGTATGATGCAGGACCCCAGTGCGAACCACGGGATGGACGCCCGTCTGGACCAGTTGGCTGACGAGTTGGGTATCTCCAAACGCTCGCTAGAACAGATTGCCGATCTTATGAGTATGTTCGACAGCCACCCCATCGAAAAGCAGGTTCAGTCCCTTGTGCGGATGGCCGGTGCCATGGGCGGTAGCGAGGATCAACTGGCGACGATGGCCAACGCCTACCTGGAAGAGAAACATGTCGAAATCATCCAGCTCGCCCGTCTTCAGGGATTGGAAGACTCGGGCCTGTCGCCCGAAGTATTCGACGAGGAATGGAATGATTTCGAGCAAAAACTCCTGGTCGAGCGCAACAGCAACTGGATGCAGAAAATTCTGAACATTCAGGACCAAAACGTCGTGATCGCGGTCGGTGCCGGGCATCTTGGGGGCGACTACGGGCTGCTGAACCAATTACAACAGGCCGGGTACACCCTGACCCGCGCCCCGTTCTGACCAACCTCGATTTCAGACCAACCGTCGCAGCGTAAACACTGTCGGGTGACAACCCCGGCGGACCGCCCTATAAGGCGCGCAAAATGATCACCCTCAGGACGCTGACATGACAACGCTCGTATTTGGACATAAATCCCCCGACACCGACTCCACAGGCTCACCTATCCTGTGGTCATGGTACCTGAACGAAATCAAAGGCGAACAGGCCGAGCCAGTTCTGCTGGGCGAACCCAACACCGAAGCGGCATTCCTGCTGCAGCGCTGGGACCTGCCCAAGCCGCGCATCATCGAAGACGTGGCCGAGGGCACGCCGGTTGTCATCGTGGACACCAACAACCCGGCCGAGCTGCCAGCCAGCGTAAACAGCGCGGACATCCGGGCAATCATCGACCACCACAAGCTGGTCGGTGGCCTGGAAACCAAAGGCCCGATCGACATCACCGTACGCCCGCTGGCTTGCACCGCGACCATCATGATGGACCTGATCGGTGACGACGCCGCCAAGATGCCCGACGCCATCAAAGCCGCCGCATTGACCTGCATCCTGTCAGATACGCTGGAATTCCGCTCTCCCACCACCACCGCACATGACCGCGCAGTGGCCGAGAATCTGGCCGCTGATCTGGGTCTGGACGTCGCGACCTATGCCGCGGAAATGTTCGCAGCCAAATCGGATGTCTCGTCCTTCTCGGACGCCGAACTGATCCGCATGGACAGCAAGGAATATGAGGTCGACGGTACCAAGTTCCGCGTTTCGGTTCTGGAAACCACTGCACCCGGCGTCGTTCTGGACCGCAAGGCCAGCCTGGCGGGTTCGATGGCTGATGTAGCCAAGGAAGATGGCGTTGATCAGGTTCTGCTGTTCGTGGTCGATATCCTGAACGAAGAGGCCACTCTGCTGGTACCCAACGATCTGGTCAAAGGTGTCGCCGAAAAGAGCTTTGGCACAAGCGTGGACGGCGATGCCGTAGTCCTGCCCGGCATCATGAGCCGCAAAAAACAGATCATCCCGAACCTCAAGGTTTGACGCGGACAAACATCCCAACCGAAAGGCGCCCCACCCGGGCGCCTTTTTTCTTTGCTACTAATGTTTTGCGCGAATGGCATCCGTTGGTAGTCTGACATCAATAGCCAGACAGCGAATTGGGTCAGACGACGTTCATGAGTTCCCGCAAGTTCAGCACCACACGCGACATCCTGAGATTTGAAGGCAAGGACAAATCTGCCTATTGGCGACGGTTTGCCATGCTTCTGACCTTATCCGTGGTGATCGCCACGATGGGCATGCTGCGAGATTCCGGTGCGGTCGTCATTGCCGCAATGCTTGTTGCGCCATTGATGACCCCGATCCTTGGGGTTGCGGCGGCGATGGTGATGGGATGGCTGGGTCGCGCGTTCAAACTGGCTTTGATTGTCTGCGGTGCCGCGGTAATCAGCGTCTTGCTGGCGTGGCTTCTTGTCTATGTCGCAGACGTCCCGCGCGGCATTCTGATCCCCGATCAGGTTCTCGCCAGAACGGATCCGGGCACCGAGGATCTGATCGTTGCCCTCGCCGCCGGAGTGGCCGCAGCTTACGTTCAAATCAACCGGTCCGAGGCCAGCCTGCTTCCCGGTGCAGCCATCGGCGTGTCCTTGGTGCCACCTCTGTCTGCATCGGGTGTTTTGCTGTATTTCGACGAGCCCGCCGAGGCCTATGAAGCCGGCCTGCTGTTTGCCACCAACCTTGGAGCAATCATTCTGTCGGCCTGCGCGGTTTACATCGTATATGCGGCGCGCGCGGTGGTGTTTAGCAAGGGTCGGCGCAAGCTGAACTTCACCGCAAGCGTGGTGGTGACACTGGCATTCCTGGCCTTCGTTGTCCTTCAACTGGGAAAGTCGACCTACAACCGTTACCTCGAAACCCGGACCGAGGCGCAGTTGGCGCAAACGATCCGGGACTGGGCCGATCCGGTGTCGGTCGAGATCATCCGCGTGGACGTGAATGCCAAACGTAAACACGCCGATATTTGGCTGATCGTGGACCTTCCGATTGAAGCGGCTTACAAAGTATCCTCGATCGCCGGTTTGCTGCCCGAGGCCCTGCGTGACACGCCTTTGGTCGACGTACTTCAGAAAGAACTGGGGCCGGGTTTTCTGGTCGTAGTGCGTTTCCAGAACAGGATCGGCGCACAGATCATATTGGGCACCGAAAACGTCCAACAAGCACCCGATGTCGAAGAAATCGTCGAATGACGCGATCAGACACACCGTGTTCGACCAGCAATTGATATTGCGGGATGGCCAAGAGGTGAAAGCTTTGCCATAGCTGTCACAACTCAGAATTTCAGGTCCCGAGGCTCCCATGACCCAGATCATCCACACGCTTTCCGAGATTTCAGGCCGCTACAAGTCACTGTTCGTTGACCTGTGGGGATGCGTTCACAACGGCATCACTGCCTATCCCGATGCGGTCGCGGCTTTGCAAAACTACCGGGCGCAAGGCGGGATCGTTGTGCTGGTCACCAACTCACCCAAACCGCGTGCTGGCGTGGCTGAGCAGCTTGGGCAGTTCAATGTCCCCGCAGATGCCTATGACACCATTGCCACCAGCGGGGACTCGGCCCGGTCCGCTATGTTCCGTGGGGCGGTTGGTGAAAAAGTCTATTTCATGGGGGAATGGGAACGCGACGCGGGTTTCTTTGAGCCGCTGAAAATACTACACCATCCGATCCACATCGAACGTGTCCCGCTGGATGAGGCCGAAGGGATCGTCTGCTGCGGGCCGTTCGACCCAATGGCGGATCCGGCGGTCAATCGCGCCGATTTCCTCTATGCCAAGCAGAAAGGCATGAAGCTGCTCTGCGCCAACCCCGACATCGTTGTTGACCGGGGCGAGATACGCGAATGGTGCGCTGGCGCGCTGGCAAAGCTGTATACCGAAATGGGCGGTGAAAGCCTGTACTTCGGAAAACCCCACCCGCCGATTTATGATTTGGCGCGGCGCAGGCTGCAGGAATTGGGTCACGATACACCCGATGGCGACATTCTGGTGATCGGAGACGGACCGCATACAGACATTCTGGGCGGTATGGGCGAAGGGATTGATTCTCTGTTTATCTCGGGCGGCCTGGCCGCCGCAGAAACAAAAACTGATCATCACCCACACCATGAATCTCTAAGTGATTATATTGCAAAGGAAAACATCAATCCGACCTACACAATCGGCCGGTTGAGATAGTCAGAAAAGACTTGATTTTCTGCAGTTGCGAAGTAATAAAGTTGCCAAATGGGGGCAGCTAGCGTTGTTTTGTTGCCCAGTGAACTCGAGTGAGGGCGACATGTTGGATAATCTTCCACGCGGCACGATCTGTATTGAAGACATCGAAATGGGCATGACCCGCCACCTGCGCAAAGTGGTGTCGGACGAAGATATCGAGATGTTCGCGCAGGTTTCAACGGATAGGAATCCGGTACATCTGGACGATGACTATGCCCGCGACACGATTTTTGAAGGGCGCATCGCCCACGGGATGCTGACCGCGGGTCTGATCTCTGCCGTGATTGGTGAACAACTGCCGGGCCACGGCACAGTGTACATGGGTCAATCGCTGAAGTTTCTGGCACCCGTGCGCCCTGGCGACATGGTCTATGCAGAGGTCAAGGTGATCGACATTGATTTTGCCAAGCGCCGCGTGAAGCTGGATTGTCACTGTGCGGTCGATGGCAAGAAGGTGTTGGTGGGCGAAGCGATGGTTCTGGCCCCGTCGCGCAAATTCGACTGAAGCCTCGATACATCTATCCTTTTGAAAGGCGCTGGAAACGGTGCCCTTTTTTGTTGCGCGGCATTTGTACCAATCAGGTGCTTGAACCCAGTCTCCAGTCCCGCTAGGCAAGCTTCATGCAGATCATCCGGGATTTCCAGTTTGTCGAGCCAGAAGACCGCGGTGCCAGTGTGGCAATCGGGAACTTCGATGGCGTGCATGTTGGTCATCAGTCGGTGATCGAACTGGCACAACGCGTGGCCCCGGATGCTCCGCTTGGTGTTCTGACGTTCGAGCCCCACCCTCGCGAGTATTTTGCACCCGATGCACCGCCTTTTCGTCTGATGCGCGGAAACGCACGTGCGCACCGGTTGGAGAAACTGGGTGTGCAAAAGCTGTACGAATTGCCGTTCAATGCAGCGCTTGCTGGTCTGACGCCTGAAGAATTTGCCCGCAATGTCATCTGCGAGGGGCTTGGTCTGTCGCACGTGGTGGTCGGCGCGGATTTCTGTTTTGGAAAAGGTCGAAGCGGCACCGCCGAAGACATTGTCCGGTTCGGGCAAGAGATGGGGTTCGGTGTCACCATTGCACCGTTGATGGAACGATCTGATGACGTCGTATCCTCAACCGGGATCCGCACAGCACTGTCCGAAGGCCGCCCCCGCGACGCCGCGACGATGCTGGGTCATTGGCACCGGGTCGAGGGTGAGGTGATCGGTGGTGAACAACGCGGGCGCGAGCTTGGGTTCCCTACTGCCAATATGTCCATTGAAGGGCTGCACCCACCAAAATTCGGTGTCTATGCGGTGCTGGTCGACGTGCTCGATGGCCCCCATCAAGGCAGCTATCTCGGAGCATCTTCGGTTGGGGTGCGACCCATGTTCAACGGAGAAGTCGCGAATATAGAGACTTTCCTGTTCGATTTCTCAGGCGATCTGTACGGTTCGACCCTGTCCGTCGGGTTGGTCGATTACCTGCGCCCCGAGATGACCTTTGACGGGCTGGACGCCTTGATTGCGCAGATGGATGCCGATTGCGACAAGGCGCGCACCCTGCTGGCCGCGCTATGACCGCCGACCCGATTGATCGCAAAGGTCTTACCCCCCGGTTCTGGGAACGCAAACCGCTGACCAAGATGAACCAGCGCGAATGGGAAGCCTTGTGCGACGGCTGCGGCAAATGCTGCCTGAACAAGCTTGAGGATGAGGACACCGGCGAGGTCGCCCTCACCTGCGTCGCCTGCCGTCTGCTGGACGATGAGACCTGCCGCTGCACACAATACGACATCCGCCACCAATTCGTCCCGGAATGCATCGTGATGAAGCCCAACAACATCGACGATCACGCCTATTGGCTGCCCCAAACCTGCGCCTATCGGCTGCTGTGGGAAGGGAAACAACTTTACGAATGGCATCCCCTGATATCAGGTACACCGGACAGCGTGCACGCAGCTGGCATGTCAGTTCAGGGGCGCACGGTATCCGAATTCGAAACCCCCTTGGAAGAGTGGGAAGACTATATCATTGAGGAACCCAGCTGATGTATTTCGCCTCTGACAATTCCGGTCCGGTTCACCCGCTGGTTATGGCCGCATTGAACGAAGCCAATCAGGGCTATCAAATGGCCTATGGCGCGGACACCCTGATGAACGAAGTGCGCGATCGTATTCGCGGAATCTTCGAAGCGCCTGGCGCGGCGGTCTATCTGGTGGCTACAGGAACAGCCGCGAATTCGCTGGCTCTGGCGACACTCTCAAACCCATGGGAAACCGTGTTCTGTTCACCCGTCGCGCATATCCACGAGGATGAATGCAACGCGCCCGAGTTCTATAGCGGCGCAAAGCTGACACTGGTGCCGGGCGGCGACAAGATGGAGCCCGCAGCGCTGCGTCGCTCGATTTTGGCCGAAGAAACACGTGGCGTGCACGGCCCCCAGCGTGGGCCCGTGTCGATCACTCAGGTGACAGAGCGTGGCTCGGTTTACTCACTGGCCGAGTTGCAGGCGCTGTGCAGTATCGCCAAGGGATACGACCTGCCAGTTCATCTGGATGGTGCCCGGTTCACCAACGCGTTGGTCGCGCTCAATTGCTCGCCTGCTGAGATGACGTGGAAATCGGGCGTCGATGCGGTCAGCTTTGGCGGCACCAAGAACGGGTTGATGGGTGTCGAAGCAGTAGTTTTCTTTGACGAATCCAAGGCCTGGGAATTCGAACTGCGGCGCAAGCGTGGTGCGCATCTGTTCTCCAAGCATCGTTACTTGTCCGCCCAGATGGCCGCATATCTGAACGATGATCTGTGGCTGCAGATGGCGCGACAAGCCAACGCCAACTGCGCGCATCTGGCCGACGGTCTACGCGGCAAAGGCGCAACTTTTCTACATGAGCCGCAAGCCAATATGATCTTTGCGCAGTTTTCGCGCGCGCGTCACAAGCAGTTGCACAAAGCGGGTGCGGTCTATCATCTGTGGGGCGCAGAGCTGGACGGTGCGGATGACGACGAGATCTTGGCCTGTCGACTGGTCTGCGACTGGTCGATCAACTCGGACGAAATCGACCGGTTCATCGGCTTGTTGTGATTTCGGGGATTAGGGGCGTCATCCTGTCTACAACATGGTTCAGGATAGACCACCCCAAAACTTTCGAATGACGGCAGCCGTCTGAACCGGGTGAGTGATTGGGACCATGTGGTCAGCACCCGAAACAACGCCCGTTCCGGCATTGGGAAGCCGCCGGGCAAGACCTTCTCCGATCGCGGGCATGACGGGGTGCGTCTCAGACCCGCTCAGGATCAGAACCGGCATAGATGCGCGGTCGAGAACGCCAGGGTTCAGCATCCCCTTCTGATCAAAAAACAAAGCGTCATCAACGGCGGGCACAACGTGAATACCACGGATCATTCCCGCGCGTGTCCGCTCTGGCAATTCGGGCCATCGTGGGCCGTCCTGTGCGCCCCACATCCGGTTGAACAAGCGGGCGGCTTGCTCAAAATTTCCGGCCGCGAGCGCATCGGAAACTGGTTTCGCCTCGTCATCATGTTGCCGCACCAAATCGGGCGTATCCTGAATCGCAACCGCAAAGAACACAGGCTCGATCAGGACCGCACTGCGGACCAGGTCCGGAAACTCGACAGCCAACCGAAGGGCAAGCATTCCTCCAAATGAATGCCCGATCACGTCCATCGGCTCGGTCAGATGCGCGACCGACAGTTGGGTCACCTGGTCAAAGAAATTCTCGTTCCCGTCCCAATCTGCACTGCGGCCATGGGACGGCATGTCGGGGGCCGTAAATGTCACCTCGCCCTTTAGAGCCGTCGCCAGCCCCGACCACGCCCCGGAATGCGCGATTGTGCAGTGCAGGGCGAGCACCTTGCGCGCGCCCTGCCCCAACGTTCTGACAAAAGTGTTGTCTGCCAGGGGGGTGTCCCTCACCCCTTCAGTTCCGACAAATGGCGATCCAGATCATCCAGCCGGTCCTGCCCCCAGAACCGCTGATCGTCTTCGGTGATGTAAAACGGTGCGCCAAATACACCGCGATCCACGGCCTCTTCCAGATTGGCGGCATAAGTTTCCGCGCCAACCAGAAGGCCGCTATCCGCCAGCCCCGGATCAAAACCGGCCTGTGTCAGGCAATCGCGGATCACATCATCCTGCGCGATGTCTTTCTCCTCGGCCCAACAGGCCCGCACGAAGGAATGCGCAAGCTTTCCAACGTCGCCTGACCCGTCCTTGATTGCAGCGATGATCGCATAGGATGACGGCGCCGCATTGGTCGGCCAATGCGCGGGCTGTAGATTGAATTCCATACCAAGTTGCTTGGACTGTCGCTGTAGTTCCTGCGCCCGATATTCGATCCGAGAAATATGGCGGTCCTTGGGTGGAGTGCCGCCCGTACGCCCAAACAGGGCGACAATATCCAGCGGTTTGTAGTTGATCGTCGCGCCATGTTTCGCCGCGACCTGTTCCAACCGCATACCCGCCAGATAGGTATAGGGCGAGAGTGTCGCAAAATAGTAGTCAATCTGGGTCATCTGCACTTTCTCCGCTGCGTTATCTTTGCTGGACGTTAGACCCGTGCTAAGCGGTGTCAACATCACGAATCTGTCACATTGCCATTGCTGCCCGGGGACCTCAGCCGATGCCGACACTCAACGAACCCAAGCTTATCGCTGGGAACGCCAACCTTCCTCTTGCCGAATCTATCTCGCGACGCATGAGCCTGTATCGCGGCGTCGATCAGAATCTTGTCGATGCGCGGGTCGAGCGCTTCAATGACGGCGAGATTTTCGTCGAAGTGTTCGAAAACGTGCGCGGCGAGGATATGTTCATTGTCCAACCGACGTCGAATCCGGCGAATGACAACCTGATGGAGTTGCTGATCATCGCTGACGCGCTGCGTCGGTCTTCCGCACAGCGTATCACCGCCGTGATCCCTTATTTTGGTTACGCCCGTCAGGACCGCCGCACCAAGGCGCGGACGCCAATCAGCGCCAAGCTGGTGGCCAACATGCTGACCGGTGCCGGGATCGAGCGGATCCTGACTATGGACTTGCACGCAGCCCAGATTCAGGGGTTCTTCGACATGCCTGTCGACAACCTTTATGCATCGCCGATTTTTGCGCTGGATGTGAAACACCAGTTCCAGGACAATCTGGACGAGCTTATGGTCGTATCGCCTGACGTCGGCGGCGTGGCCCGCGCGCGTGAGCTTGCCAAGCGCATCAACGCCCCCCTGTCGATCGTGGACAAGCGCCGCGAGAAGGCTGGTGAAGTGGCCGAGATGACGGTGATCGGTGACGTCAAAGACAAGATCTGCCTGATCGTCGACGACATGTGCGACACTGCCGGTACGCTGTGCAAGGCCGCTCAGGTCCTGCTGGATAACGGCGCGAAAGAGGTACATTCGTACATTACCCACGGCGTCATGAGCGGCCCGGCGGTCGAACGTGTAACAAATTCGGTGATGAAATCTCTGGTGCTGACCGACACGATTCAGCCTACCAAAGAGATCACCAACGCCAAGAACATCCGCATTGTGCCCACCGCGCCTATTTTCACTCAGGCGATCCTGAACATCTGGAACGGGACAAGCGTGTCTTCGTTGTTCGAGGACAAAACTCTGACACCGATTTACGAGTCGATGTATCACATGGACTGACCGAGTTGGGCGGCGTTACAGCCGCCCTTTTTTGTCAACACAGAAAGACAGGACGTACCCGTGACAGTCTCTAAACGCATTGTTCTTTCCAGCGACCACGCGGCAATCGAGCTGCGTCAGGCGGTCGCCGACCACATCACAGCGCAAGGCTGGGAAGTCGTCGATATCGGCCCCAAGACGCCTGAAAGCACGCACTACCCTATCCACGGAAAAGCTGCAGCTCAGGCTGTTGCTGCTGGTGAGTGTCACCTTGGGATCGTCCTATGTGGTACAGGTCAGGGGATCATGATGGCGGCCAACAAGGTTCCGGGCATTCGCTGTGGCGTGTGTTCTGACGCCTTTTCGGCCCGCATGATCCGCGCGCACAACAACGCCAACATGCTGTCGATTGGCGCGCGTGTCGTGGGCGAAGGTCAGGCCCTGGATATCGTAGATGCGTTTCTGGAGGCCGAGTTCGAAGGCGGTCGCCACGCAACCCGTGTAGATATGATTGAGGCACAAGGCGACTAAATCGCCTTCCTAACCCAAGACGACGTATTGTGGCCCCCTGACAGGGGGCCTTTTGCGTTAAGAGATATTCCAATCGTCGTCATGGGCCACCTCTCCGATGGCGGTCCATGTGACCCGTATCCGGGCGATCCGCGTGTCCGACCATGTGCGGAAAACGGCGCTAAAACCCTCTGGCGTGATGTCTTCGGCCGTAACTTCGGCGCGCAGAGCGGAAGATGTATCCACATCCCACAAAGAGACACCGATCTGAACCACCGGATTTGATCGGAACGGTTGGTTGAACATAACGCTCGACCGCCGCTGGCGCGGTCCTACGCCCGTCCACATTTCGCCACCATCGGCGAATTCGGAAAAAATAACTGCCTCGCCTTGGTCAATACCAATTGGATGGGTTCGAAACGTCTTCATTGATTTGTCTTTATCTATGTAATTCCGGACCTTAACCCGCCGCATTGATAAAATCACGATAAAAAAACGGCCCCGTGTTTACGGGGCCGTTTCTAACTGTCGGAATGCGGTGAGCCTTACAGGCTCATATGCGTTCCAAGGGCTTCCATGTCGGCCAGCAGTTTGGCAGCGTCATCGACAATTGTCTGATCATCGCCTGCCTTGGCTACTTCGTGCGAAGCACGCGCCTCGGCGACCAGATCGTCCAGATGCGACCGTGTCACTTCGGCGACCGGAATGGCTTTTTCCGCCAGAACCGACAGGCCGTCGCCATTGATCTGAGCAAACCCGCCGGTGACCAGATATTCACTGGACCCTTCGGGTGCCTCGACCTTCAGGATGCCCGGGCGCAGCGTCGTGATGGTGGGGGCATGATCAGGCATCGCCGTCATGTCCCCGTCCGCGCCGGGAAGCTGGACCGCGGTCGCGCTGAGCGAAGCAAGGCTACGCTCGGGGCTGACGAGGTCGAATTGCATCGTGTTTGCCATCAGGTGTGCTCCTTAGGCGGCTTCTGCGGCCATCTTTTCCGCTTTGGCGATCACGTCGTCGATGCCGCCAACCATCAGGAAGGCTGCCTCGGGCAGGTGATCGTATTCGCCGGCCACTACGGCCTTGAACGACGCGATGGTGACATCCAGAGGAACCTGAACGCCGGGCGAACCGGTGAAGACCTGTGCCACGTCGAACGGCTGCGACATGAAGCGTTCGATCTTACGGGCACGGGCCACGGTCAGTTTGTCCTCTTCCGACAGTTCGTCCATGCCGAGGATGGCGATGATGTCCTGCAGCGACTTGTAGCGCTGGAGGATCTGCTGAACGTCGGTCGCAACGGTATAGTGCTCTTCACCGACGATCGCCGGATCAAGCAGACGCGAGGTCGAATCGAGCGGGTCAACAGCAGGGTAAATACCCTTTTCCGAGATCGCACGGTTCAGAACGGTGGTCGCATCGAGGTGCGCGAACGACGTCGCAGGCGCGGGGTCGGTAAGGTCATCCGCAGGGACGTAGACGGCTTGCACAGAGGTGATCGAGCCCGACTTGGTCGAGGTGATCCGTTCCTGCATCGCGCCCATGTCGGTCGCCAGCGTCGGCTGATAGCCCACCGCCGAAGGGATACGGCCCAACAGGGCGGACACTTCGGAACCTGCCTGTGTGAAGCGGAAGATGTTGTCGACAAAGAACAAAACATCGGTACCGGTTGCGTCACGGAATTGTTCCGCAAGGGTCAGGCCCGACAGAGCGATCCGCATACGTGCACCCGGAGGCTCGTTCATCTGGCCGTACACCAGCGCGATTTTCGAATCTTCCAGCTTTTCGGGAACGATAACACCGGATTCGATCATCTCGTGATACAGGTCGTTGCCTTCACGGGTCCGTTCACCAACACCCGCGAACACGGACACGCCCGAGTGCACTTTGGCGATGTTGTTGATCAGCTCCATGATCAGAACTGTTTTACCAACGCCGGCGCCGCCGAACAGACCGATCTTACCGCCTTTGGCGTAAGGGGCCAGCAGGTCAACAACCTTGATGCCGGTAACCAGAACTTCGGATTCCGTTGCCTGATCCGAAAAGTCTGGCGCAGGCTGGTGAATGGCGCGCGTTTCTTTGGTTTCAACGGGGCCTTTTTCGTCGATAGGTTCGCCCACAACGTTCAGGATTCGTCCCAGTGTTGCGTTGCCGACCGGAACCGCGATCGGTGCGCCGGTGTCAGTTACAGCTTCGCCGCGAACCAGACCTTCGGTTGCGTCCATCGCAATGGTGCGGACAGTGTTTTCGCCCAGATGCTGTGCAACCTCCAGAACCAGCTTTTTGCCGTTGTTGGTTGTATCCAGCGCGTTCAGAATTTCAGGCAGCTGATCTTCGAAGTGCACGTCGACGACGGCCCCGATGATCTGTGTGACTTTGCCTTTTGCATTCGCCATGTTTCGTCTCCGGTTTGTCTCTACAGCGCCTCAGCGCCGGAAATAATTTCAATCAGCTCGTTGGTGATCACGGCCTGACGCGAACGGTTGAACTGGATCGTCAGCTTGTCGATCATCTCACCCGCGTTGCGTGTTGCGTTGTCCATCGCGGACATACGTGCACCCTGTTCCGAGGCTCCGTTTTCGAGCAGAGCCGAGAAGATTGCAGTCGCAACCCCCTTTGGTAGCAAGTCGGCCAGAATGGCCTCTTCGCTGGGCTCGTAGTCGAACACGGCACCACTGTCGTCGCCCTCGGTATCCTCAAACGAGGCTGGGATGACCTGTTGTGCCGTCGGGATCTGGGTCACAACGTTGACGAACTTCGAGTAGAAGATCGTGGCAACATCGAACTCACCCCCATCGAAACGGGACAAGATGCCCTTGGCGATGTCTTGCGCGTTGGAATACCCCAGACGCTTGACCTCGCTCAGGTCGATATGTCCAACGAACAGATCGCCAAGATCACGTTTGAGCGCGTCGCGGCCTTTCTTGCCGACAGTCAAAACCTTGACCGTCTTGCCTTTCAGGCGCAGCTCTTCCGCTTTGACACGGGCCAGCTTGGCGATGCTCGAGTTGAAGCCGCCACACAGGCCGCGTTCAGCTGTCATGACAACCAGCAGGTGGACATCATCACTGCCCGTACCACGGAGCAGCTTGGGGGCGCTGTCGCTGCCCCCGACCGATGCCGCCAGCCCCGCCATCACGGCATTGAACCGTTCAGCATAGGGACGCGAGGCTTCGGCAGATTCCTGGGCGCGGCGCAGTTTTGCAGCCGCGACCATCTGCATGGCCTTGGTGATCTTGCGGGTCGATTTGACCGACTCGATCCTGTTTTTAAGATCCTTAAGATTTGGCATGTGCCCGCCTCTCCCTTAAGCGAAGGTTGCGGCGTATTCGTCCAGCGCAGCCTTGATCTTGTCGGAAGCGTCGCCCTTGATCTTGGGATCTTCGTCGGTGATCCACTGAAGCAGGTCGGCGTGCTTGCCGCGCAGGTGCGCCAGCAGGCCAGCTTCGTAACGGCCAACATCGGAAACGTCGATCTTGTCGAGGTAACCGTTGGTGCCGGCGAAGATGACACAGACGATTTCAGCGTTGGTCAGCGGCGAGTACTGCGGCTGCTTCATCAGCTCGGTCAGACGCGCACCACGGTTCAGCAGCTGCTGGGTCGCGGCGTCAAGGTCGGAACCAAACTGCGCAAACGCAGCCATTTCGCGGTACTGAGCCAGTTCCAGCTTAACCGGACCGGCAACCGACTTCATCGAGTTGGTCTGAGCCGAAGAGCCCACACGCGAAACCGACAGACCGGTGTTCACAGCAGGACGGATGCCCTGATAGAACAGTTCGGTTTCCAGGAAGATCTGGCCGTCGGTGATCGAGATCACGTTGGTCGGAATAAACGCCGAAACGTCACCACCTTGCGTTTCGATAACCGGCAGAGCGGTCAGCGAGCCAGCACCGAAGTCTTCGTTCAGCTTCGCCGAACGCTCCAGCAGGCGGGAGTGGAGATAGAAAACGTCGCCAGGATAGGCTTCACGTCCGGGCGGACGACGCAGCAGCAGCGACATCTGTCGATAAGACACAGCCTGTTTCGACAGGTCATCATAGATGATCAGTGCGTGGCGGCCATTGTCGCGGAAGAATTCGGCCATTGCGGTTGCGGCATAGGGTGCCAGGAACTGCATCGGCGCCGGGTCGGACGCGGTTGCGGCCACAACGATCGAGTAGTCAATCGCGCCGGACTCTTCCAGTTTCTTCACCAGCTGCGCAACGGTCGAACGCTTTTGGCCGATCGCAACGTAAACGCAGTACAGCTTCTTCGACTCGTCGTCGCCTGCTGCATCGTTGTAGGTTTTCTGGTTCAGGATGGCGTCCAGAGCAACGGCAGTTTTACCGGTCTGACGGTCACCAATGATCAACTCACGCTGGCCACGACCAATCGGGATCATCGCGTCAACCGATTTCAGGCCGGTTGCCATCGGTTCATGAACCGATTTACGCGGGATGATGCCCGGTGCTTTGACGTCAGCAACGCCACGCTCGGTGGATTCGATGGGGCCTTTGCCGTCCAGCGGGTTGCCCAGACCGTCAACAACACGACCCAGCAGACCGTTACCAATCGGAACGTCCACGATCGAGTTGGTGCGCTTGACGATGTCACCTTCTTTGATGTCACGGTCGGAACCGAAGATAACAACACCAACGTTGTCGCTTTCCAGGTTCAGCGCCATGCCCATGATGCCACCGGGGAATTCGACCATCTCACCCGCTTGCACATTGTCCAGACCGTATACGCGGGCAATCCCGTCACCGACGCTCAGCACGCGACCGATTTCGGCCACTTCGGCTTCCTGACCAAAATTCTTGATCTGGTCCTTCAGGATTGCAGAAATCTCTGCAGCTTGGATTCCCATTTATCCGACCTCTTTCATTGCATTCTGTAGGGAGTTGAGCTTCGAACGGATCGAGCTATCGATCATCTTCGAGCCCACTTTAACGACAAGACCGCCAATGAGGCTTTCATCAACGGTCGCATTTATTGTCACGGTCTTGCCCACACGCTCGGACAGCGTCTTGGACAGTTTTTCCAGTTGTGTCTTGGTCAGCGCCTTGGCCGACGCGACATCGGCGGTCACTTCGCCACGTTCGTCCGCCAGCATGTCGCGCAGAACCTGCACCAACTCGGGAACGACGAACAGACGGCGCTTCTGAGCCATCAGAGCCAGCGTGTTACGCATGATGGCGTGCAGACCCATTTTGTCAGCGATTGCGGTAATGGCGCCTTCTTGTTCGGCACGCGAAACCAGAGGCGATGCGATCAGGTCGCGCAGTTCGGCGCTTTCGCCCAATGCTGCTGCCAGATCGTTGATTCCGGTTTCCAGACCTGCGAGGTCATTATTCTCTTTGGCGATCTCAAAGATCGCGGTGGCATAGCGCTTGGCAATGCCTGTGGAAATCGAAGCTGGTTCGGACACGTCCACCCTTCCGATATTTTGGGCCCCGAATTCGCGTTGCGGCAGCTACCCCGGGGGCGTGAAGAAACCCCGGCCAGACGGTCGGGGATCAAAATCACCGGGGATGTAGCAGAGCCGAACCCAGCTAGCAATATATTATCACGGCAACAGGTTTATCCACAAAATGTTCAATTTCAATTACTTAAGGAGGGTGCGACCCTTTTATCCGGCTGAAACAGACGAAAAATGTTACGAAAGTGTAGGTTTTTGCGATTCCTGTGTCCTTTTTCCCTCAATTTTTGCGAATTGAAGAGGGAAAACGACCGGGCTGCTCAGGCTGGTTTCAGAAGGCCATCAAGTGCCTTTATCGGACGACGTTCGGCATCCTTTGCAACACTGCCGCTGGGCGGTCGGATGTGTTTTGTCACCTCAACCATAAGCACTCCGCCTGCCATGACTGTTGGCAGCCTTTGGCCAGTCTTTTCGATCAGGCTCGCCGACTTCAGCCAGAAACGGCGAAATGACGGCGGCAGATACAGAGCCGAGCAATGGCTTTCCGGGATGAAGTGGTGCGCCTTGAGCTGACTTTCCAGCTGCGAGGCTGTGTACGGTCGGCCAAAGCCAAACGGGGTCTTATCCGTCCGCGACCACAAACCAGCCCGATTGGGCACGACAAAGAATGCGCGCCCCCCTGGCCCCAACACGCGCCAGCACTCATTTAGCAATTGGCTGGGCCGCTGCGAGGTTTCAAGCCCGTGCATCACAATCAGCTTGTCGACATGACCTGTTTCAATCGGCCACAGGGTTTCTTCGGTCAGAACCGACACATTGGGCATTCCGGCGGGCCAGGGCATGACGCCTTGCGGGCCTGGCATCAAACCGATCACGCGGCGGGCGTCCGCAAGATAAGGACGCAGCAATGGAACCGCGAAACCAAATCCAGCAACCGTTTGCCCCTTGGCTTCGGGCCATTGCTCGATCAGTCGCCCACGGATCGCCGCCTGCGCGGCACGACCCAGAGTGCTGCGATAGTAGAAGTTCCTCAAATCCTGCACATCAAGATGCATTGCAGACACCCGGTCAATCGGCTTAGCTGGGCGCAGTCTAGCAACGAAAGGGCAAAAGGCCATGCCTCTTGAGGTCGTTACCATCCCATGTCTCAGCGACAATTACGCATTTCTGGCGCATGACGCCGCAAGCGGCAATACCGCACTGGTCGACGCGCCCGAAGCCGGACCCATTCTGGCCGAGTTGGACAAGCGCGGCTGGACATTATCCCATGTTCTTCTAACCCATCACCATTGGGACCATGTGGATGGCCTGTATGCCATTTTGGAAAGACATCCGGCCAAAGTTGTTGGCGCAGCCGCCGATGCGCACCGCTTGCCCCCGCTGGATCAGCAGGTCAGCGACGGCGATACCTTTGAATTCGGAAGCGAGCAGATTCGGGTGCTGGATGTGTCCGGCCATACTGTTGGCCATGTCGCCTTTTACATGCCGGACAGCGCAGTGGTTTTCACTGCAGACAGCCTCATGGCATTGGGGTGTGGGCGCTTGTTCGAAGGCACGGCGCCACAGATGTGGGCTTCGCTCAGCAAGTTGGCCGCCCTTCCCGATGAGACAATCGTATGCTCCGGCCACGAATACACGCAATCAAACGCAAAATTCGCGTTAACCGTCGATCCAACCAATGCCGCACTGCAAAAACGCGCTGATGATATCAACCGCGCGCGCGCTGCCGGAGAACCCACGGTTCCTTCGACGATGGCGCTGGAAAAGGCCACAAACCCGTTCTTGCGGGCCGCTGACCCGGCGATTCAGGCGCATTTGGGAATGCAAAATTCGGACCCCGCAGAAGTTTTTGCTGAAATTCGGACTAGAAAAGACAGCTTTTAGTACCCAAATTGCCTTCCTCACGGCCACGGTCACGTGAAATGTGACTGTCAAGAGCAAGAAAACCCTTGAAGCCGGGCCACGATCAACCAAACTCTAATAGTATGAGGACATGGTTGGGATGGGGTTCCGGCCGAAGCCTGCCCCTTTCGACCCAAGACAGAGGAGCACCCGCGTGCCTTCATTCTCGAGCACATTAGAACAAGCCATCCACGCGGCCTTGGCGGCTGCGAATGAACGGCGTCACGAATTTGCCACGCTAGAGCATCTGCTTTTGGCGTTACTGGAAGAACCTGACGCCATCCGCGTCATGAAAGCCTGCAGCGTCGATCTGGAAGAACTGCGCAGCACTCTGGTTGAATTCATTGACGAAGACCTGTCCAATCTGGTCACGGATATCGACGGTTCCGAGGCCGTGCCAACGGCCGCTTTCCAGCGTGTCATACAACGCGCGGCGATCCACGTCCAAAGCTCGGGCCGGACCGAAGTGACCGGCGCAAACGTTCTGGTCGCCATCTTCGCCGAACGTGAAAGCAATGCAGCCTATTTCCTGCAAGAGCAGGACATGACGCGCTATGACGCGGTTAACTTCATCGCGCATGGTGTGGCCAAAGACCCTGCCTACGGCGAAAACCGCTCGGTTTCGGGCGCGGATCAAGTCGAGGAAGAGGCTCAGCCTGGCGTCACCGAAGGCGAACAGAAGGAAAGCGCGCTTGGGAAGTACTGCATTGACCTGAACGCTAAATCGCGCGCAGGCGATGTCGACCCGCTGATCGGCCGTGCTGATGAGGTTGAGCGTTGTATTCAGGTCCTGTGCCGCCGCCGCAAGAACAACCCGCTGCTGGTAGGTGATCCCGGCGTGGGCAAGACCGCCATCGCTGAAGGCCTGGCACGCAAGATTGTTGGCGGCGAAGCGCCAGATGTGTTGTCGGAGACCACAATTTATTCTCTCGACATGGGTGCTCTGCTGGCAGGTACCCGCTATCGCGGAGACTTCGAGGAACGCCTGAAGGCGGTTGTGACCGAGTTGGAAGACCACCCGGACGCGGTGCTGTTCATTGACGAGATCCACACCGTGATCGGTGCCGGTGCCACCTCGGGTGGCGCGATGGATGCGTCGAACCTGCTGAAACCTGCCCTGCAGGGCGGCAAGCTGCGCACCATGGGCTCGACCACATACAAGGAATTCCGTCAGCATTTTGAAAAAGACCGCGCGCTGAGCCGCCGGTTCCAGAAGATCGACGTGAGCGAGCCTTCGGTCGAAGATAGCGTGAAAATTCTGCGCGGTCTGAAACCCTATTTCGAAGAGCATCATGAGATCAAATATACCGCCGATGCCATCAAGACCGCGGTGGAACTGTCGGCCCGCTATATCAACGACCGTAAACTGCCCGATAAAGCCATCGATGTAATCGATGAGGCCGGTGCGGCGCAGCATCTGGTGGCTGAGAGCAAACGGCGCAAGACCATCGGGGTCAAAGAAATCGAGGCGGTCGTCGCCAAGATCGCCCGCATTCCGCCCAAGAACGTCACCAAAGACGATGCCGAGGTGCTGAAAGATCTCGAGGCTTCGTTGAAACGTGTCGTATTCGGTCAGGATCTGGCAATCGAGGCGCTGTCCAGTGCAATCAAACTGGCGCGTGCCGGTCTGCGTGAACCTGAAAAGCCCATCGGCAACTATCTGTTCGCCGGCCCGACCGGTGTGGGTAAGACCGAAGTGGCGAAACAGCTGGCGGATACGCTGGGTGTAGAACTGCTGCGCTTTGACATGTCAGAGTACATGGAGAAGCACGCCGTCAGCCGTCTGATCGGCGCGCCTCCGGGCTATGTAGGCTTTGATCAGGGCGGTCTGCTGACCGACGGCGTCGACCAGCATCCGCATTGCGTGCTGCTACTGGATGAAATCGAAAAAGCCCATCCGGACGTGTTCAACATCCTGTTGCAGGTGATGGACCACGGTGAGTTGACCGATCACAACGGACGTACGGTGAACTTCCGCAACGTGGTGCTGATCATGACCTCTAACGCGGGTGCGCAAGAACAGGCCAAGGCCGCCATCGGCTTTGCACGTGACCGTCGCGAAGGCGAGGATACGGCCGCAATCGAACGTATGTTCACGCCGGAATTCCGCAACCGCTTGGACGCTGTGATCTCATTCGCGCCACTACCGAAAGAGGTCATCCTGCAAGTGGTCGAGAAGTTCGTTCTGCAGCTTGAAGCGCAATTGCTGGATCGCAATGTGACCATCGATCTGACCCCCAAAGCCGCCGCGTGGCTGGCGGAAAAAGGGTATGACGACAAGATGGGTGCACGCCCTCTGGGTCGTGTCATTCAGGAACACATCAAGAAACCACTGGCCGAAGAGTTGCTGTTCGGCAAGCTGGCCAAGGGTGGTGTGGTCCGCGTGTCTGTCAAGAAAGGCGATTTGAACCTGGATATCCTTGGCCCCGATCAGCCAAGAATTCCGGGCGACAAACCTCCGCTTTTGACCGCGGATTAAGACGCCGCATTCGCCTAACAAGTCTAATCGCCCGGTTGTTCAGCAGCCGGGCGATTTCGTCTCGGCCACAAACTTTTTCGACGGAACAGCCAAACCTGCGCGTTTCATTATCACTGATGAATTGCAAAGGGGATTTTGATGACCAAAACCGTCGCCGTTTGGAGCGTAGCATTCGCCCTTTCCGCCGTTTCCGCCATAGCAACCGCTCAGCATAGATTTCGGTATCATGACGAAACGGAGACGCAGCCATTGCGCCTGCAGGCCGCAACGGTTGATCCGGGGCACAGCCACTCTGAAATCTCTGAGACCCGCAAAAGTATATGCGTCTCGGCCAACGGGATCCCCGATCACTTTGTCGGGCGCTTTCCGAACCAAGGCAATCCGCACAGCATTTCCGAGCAGCGCGTTAACTTGAAAGTACCGACGAACCCGAAATCCAATCGATCCACCACCCCGCTTGAAATGGGATGGAACTTTGGTGTGTCTCTGAACGGCGTCGTGTTCGACCCGTTGGCCGCAGAGTTCTGGCAGGGCAATCCCCGCTCAGCCTGGTCCTACAATGCGCTTGGGGGCGCGGTTACTTTGGGGTTCGACGAAAACTATGCCCATGTGCAACCCAATGGAAAATATCATTACCACGGCATCCCCACGGGCTTTATTGAGCTGCTGAACTATACACCCAGCCGACATTCACCGCTGATCGGATTCGCGGCAGACGGCTTCCCGATTTACGCAATGACCGGCGTTTTGGATGGGAAAGTGACGCAAATGAAGTCGTCGTACAGATTGAAAAGCGGCAACCGCCCTGGAGGAAGCGCACCCGACGGAAAGCATGATGGCACGTTCAATGAGGACTACGCTTATGTGGCAGGCGCCGGAAATCTGGATGAATGTAACGGAGCCTATACGATTTCGCCGGAATATCCATCTGGAACGTATGCCTATTTCCTGACTGAAAGCTACCCAGTCGTCCCGCGCTGCTTTGCGGGTAAGCCAGATAACAGCTTTCGGTTTGGTCGTCGCTGACCCGTACCCTTAACGAGTGTCTCGGTTACCTTTCGGTGAGTTTCAGCTCGATCCGGCGGTTTTGTGCCCGGGCCTCCGGGGTGTCTGCCGGATTTACGGGCTGGAACTCACCAAAACCGTTTGCGGCCAACCGGCTCGGCGGGATGCCCAGCGCATCGACCATGTAGCGCACCACGGACAAGGCGCGGCCCTGACTAAGCTCCCAATTGTCGCGATAGCGCCCGGACCCGGCAAGTGGCACGTTATCGGTGTGACCATCGACGCGGATCACCCAGTTCAGGCCTTCGGGAATTTCAGCCGCCACGCTGCGCAGGATATTGGCCACTTTGGCGATGTCCTGCTGCCCGGCCGGTGACAAGACGGCCGAACCCGTGTCAAACAGGACCTCGGACGAGAATACAAAACGGTCGCCTTCGATCCGAACGCCCTCCTCATCCCCAAGCACGTCGCGCAGTCTTCCAAAGAACTCTGACCGATAGCGTTGCAGGTCTTCGGCCTGCGCGGCCAGTTCCTGATTTTGTCCAGACAGAGCTTCTGCTTCGGCTTCAAGCCGGACACGCTCAGCCTCTTCCAGCAGGCGCCGGCGGCGTTCTTCCGAGGCCGCGCGGGCCAAAGCTGCGTTCAGGTCCTGACCCAGGGTCTGAATTCGAATGTCCGAAGCGGCGTTGCGTTCTTCATAGTCGTCCAACAACGCCTGCAACCCGCCAAGTTGTTGGCGCAGCGCCGCCATCTGTTGGTTCAACAACGCCGTTTCTCGCTGCGCTTTTGCGGAAATCGTTTTCTCCGCCGAGATCGCTTCACGGGCCACAGCCAATAGGTTTGCACGCTCTTCGGCTAATGATCGTTGCGATTGTGCCTCGGCCTGCGCCTCGGTTTGCGCAGCCAAAGCAGCTTGTAATTGCGCCTGCAACTCGTCCGCATCCAGCGCACCAAACTGGCGCTCAAGTTCGGCACTGGCGGCTTGTGCTGCGGCAAGCAGGGTCAGTGTATCCTCAGCTTCTTTGCGCTGTGCTTCCAAGGCCAGTGTCATTGCCGTCAACTCGGCATCTGCATCCTGCAGTCGGTTACGCAGGTTTTCGGCAGCGGCAGCTTCGGCCAGCTTGGCGGCCTCTTCCGCGCTGATCTGTTCTTCCAGTTCACTGATCCGGGTGGATTGCGCCGCGTCGCTTTGTTCAAGATCCGCAACCAACGCCTCCAGCGCCTCGCGTTGGGCGGCTGCCAGCCGGGCGGTTTCGGCCTGTTCGTCGATTTCAGATCGGCTTTGCGCCAGTGCGAGGATCAGCGCCTCTTGGTCCTCCAGCAACTTGGCGCGCTGGGATTCCAGTGTTGCAATTGCACCGCGTGCCCGCTCCTGATCCGTCAAAAGTGCCGCGACCTGCGCCTCAAAATCCGTGATACGCGCCTGCGACAAGGCCAGGTCCACTTCGGCCCGCGCCAGCGTATCTTCAGTTTGCGACAGGGTCGTGTTCAACGCGCCAAGACGGGCCTCCAGGCGGTTATTCTCACGCTCCTCCAATCCCAATGCCCCGGCCAGCGCTGCGACTTCATCCGACAGAGCGGTCAGTTCGTCCTCTTGCCCGGAAATGGTTTCGCGCAACACGAACTGCACCACCATAAAGATGGTCAGAACGAAGGTCAGCACCATCAGCAAACCGGTGATCGCGTCAACAAAACCCGGCCAAACCGAGCCCTGAAAACGCTGACCTGTGCGGCGGGACAGAGCCATGGATTACTCTCCTTCCGGAGCGGTGCGAACGGCGCCTCGGGGCAATGTCAGGGCTTTGACAAGCAGTTCGATATCCTTGCGCAATTCGCTCATGCTTTCCTGGCGACCGGCCGAGATTTCTTCGAGGATGCGCAATAGTTGAACGTCCATCGACCGCAGGCGCATCCGGCTTTCGGCGTCAATTCCATCCCCTGTACCCTGATCACGCATGTGATCCAACAGGGCGTCCTGCCCAAGGGCCACGCGTTCCAATGCGGCTGTCACCCCTTCGGATTCAGACTGTCGCACGTTCATCTCACCGATCGCGTCGACCAGTTGGCCCAGTTTGACCGACACGGCAGCACGATCAGCCTCTTGCCCCGAAAACAGGTCCTGCAGTGCATCCATCTGTTCGGACATCGCGTCCAGAACTGGGGTCAGAACCGCAAGCTCTGCGCCACCCTCATCTGCAGCCGCAAAACCAACGCGGGTGATTGAGGACAACCATTCCTCAAGCTCGCGGTAGAACCGGTTCTGGCCGTGACCTGCGAACAGTTCCAGCAAACCGACGATCAGAGACCCGGCAAGGCCCAAAAGGGACGACCCAAATGCCACGCCCATTCCTTGTAGCTGGGCTTCTAACCCCACCATCAGGCGGTTGAATACGGCCAGCCCTTCTTCGCCCTCTTGCGGGTTCAGGCTGCGGATCGTGTCGACAATGGCTGGGACGGTGGTCGCCAAGCCAAAGAACGTGCCCAAAAGGCCCAGATAAATCAGAACATTGGTAATATAGCGCGTGATCTCACGCTCTTCCTCGACGCGTTCCGCGACCGAATCCAGGATCGACCGGGTCGAACTGGAACTGATCTGTGACCGTGCACCACGTTCGCGCAGCAATGAGGCCAAAGGTGCCAGCAATTGCGGGGTGCGCGCGTCCTCGCGGACAACGCCGCCAACAAAAGCCTCAATCCAGCGCACCGAGCCAATCAGCTGTGTCACCTGAAAGAAACAGGCGAAAACGCCGATTATGAAAACCAGGATGATAAAGCCGTTCAGGTACGGGTTGGCCTGAAACACCGGCAGCACATAAGGCAGCGCCATAAAGACGCCCAAACCCGCCAGGCCAATTGCGACCAACATCATCACAATCTGACGAATGGGATGCGAGAAATGGGGTCTCGCGCCCTGATGTGCCTGCGCCATGCGCGTGTTTCCCGGTTTTTGCCTGCTCTGGCTTGAATCTAGCCAAAATCCGCCGGTGACGCCAAGGGTTTATGCTGTGATACTGCGCACCCGTTGCGCTAACCACTCAAGATCAGGATCGCGCAGGTCGATCTCGGCCAGATGCCCCGCAGTATTATACAGGTATTCTGTATTCGGCCCGCGCCCGCCAACCGCATGCGCAATGATCTGCGCTTGCTCCTCTAACGGCATACCACCACAGTATTGAACGTGGTCTGCGTCGATCACATAGGTCACGGCGGTGATGACATCGCCAGTGTTCAGATGCACATCAAGGTTTTTCTCGACATAGGCTGACGAAATCAGCTCACGCTCGCGCAATTCATGCAAGGTGCGCTCTTCATGGCCGGCCTCGACCGCAAGTGCCAAGCCGGTGCAATTGGCATCGGCCTGTTCGTCCAGTGCCAGCACAAGGCCGGGGTGTTCTTCGGTGCCGCGGTGGTGAATTGAACTCATGCAGAATGACCGGGCATACCCATGCAGCGTGGCGTGTTCGCTTCGGGCCACCGGAAAGCCCGGATTCCACAACAGCGATCCATATCCGAAAACCCACATCGTCATTGCTCTGGTCCTTGCCCGTTTCGGCCTATAAACATCAAATTCAACGCGGGAAAAAGGGCCAACTGCCATGCGCGGTCTAATACGAGTAGTCATTTTCTTAACGGTTATCTGGAGCGCCTATTGGTTCGTCGCCGGATTCGGATTGCGCAACGCAATCACCGCCTGGTTCGACAATCAGCAAGAACAAGGCTGGCAGGCCGACTTTTCCGATGTTTCAACAGCCGGGTATCCGTTGCGCCACGTTACGCGCCTGAACAGTCCGGCGCTGGCTGATCCAGTCAACGGCACCGCATGGAGCGCCGATTGGATCGAATTCCAAAGCCCTGCAATCTGGCCGGGACGTCAGGTGCTGCGCTTTGCTGACACCCCCCAGCGCCTATCCTATTTTGATCAGACGGCAACCATCAAAGCCAGCGACCTGCAGGCCGAGCTGCAGCTACAGCCCGGTGTCGCGCTGGTACTGGAAAAAATGGCTTTGACCGCGGGTTCATGGTTGATCACTGATGATGCCGAAGCGCTGGCTGGCGGCGATACGCTGACGCTGGTCATGGAACAGACTTCTATTCCGGTGACCTATGCCATCGGTGCCCGTATTGACGGGTTCAACCCGGGTGACAGTCTGCGGGAACTGATGCGGTCGGCCACCACATTGCCGCAGACGTTTGAAACGCTCGAGCTGGACATGACGGCCACGTTCAACAAACCGTGGGATCGTACGGCTCTGGAACAAGGCAGACCGCAGCCGGTGAAGATTGACCTGAATCTGGCCGAGATGAAATGGGGTGCTTTGCGTTTGTTTGCAGCGGGTGAGCTCGACATCGACCACCAGGGAATCCCAACGGGCGAGATTGCGGTCAAAGCTGAAAACTGGCGCGACATGATTGCAATGGCTAATGCTGCAGGTGCCCTGCCCGATCAGGCCGTTGATCCTGTGACTCGCGCGCTGAATTTCATGGCCGGGCTGGGCGGTAATCCAAATGCGCTAGACCTGCAGCTTAACTTCCGCGACGGATTCGTGGCGCTGGGGCCTTTGCCGCTGGGGCCTGCCCCCCGCCTAATCCTGCGTTAACGGCAGTATGGCCCGCGACGGTGGCGGGCTGTATCCAGATGGAAATGATCCCGGTGATACCGGTCCGCGTTTGGCCCCAATACGGTGCCAAACGGCCCGCATGCATCGCGCCAGATCTTGACCAGTTGTTTTTGCGATGGGTTCTTGCGCCAGCCATTCAGGACCGTCACAACTTCTCCATCGGCCATCTTGAAGGCCGAGATATCAATCGCGCGGCCTTTTCCATGCTCGGAAATGCGGGCGCCCTTACGGTTGTTGCGTGTCCGACACGCGTAGTGTGCGGCAACCTGCAATTGAACCACAGGCCCGCGTCGCTTGAACGTCGGCTTGACCGCTTTCGCAACCCATTTGTTCAGCGCAATTGCCGTTCCACAATCCATCGTGGAGGGACGGCTAAGCGTCACACCTGAGACCGAGGTGATCTGAACAGCGTCCTTGATCCCGCAAGCCTTGATCCTGCCCGGTACCGTCCCGACAGGCTTACCCTGAATATCGATGTCGCCACACACCGATCCTTTGCGCAGTTTGCGCTTTTTGAACAGCGCCTCCTGCTCCAAGGCTTTGGGCCGCAGGTAAGGCATCAGCGACGTGTCCGGGCCAAGCAGAGGCAGCTCTGCAGGCCGTGCCGCGGCTGCTAAAACCTGCGGTGAATCCGGCCGCAATTCTGGTCGTATGGTGGCCGGAGGCAGCTGAGGCACTGCGCTGCTAAGGACCGCAAGTGTAGCCTGAGGTCGCGATATCGGTATTAACGAACGTTCCAGCGAACCAGCCTGAGTTGACATTGCGCAAAGCGCTGCAAATCCGGTCAGAATGGTTCTCCAGCCCTGCGTCATGGGTTTGTTTTTCCCCGTCCGAAATCAGGCGCATCCGTATCCTGGCCTGCATCAATGATGCCGCGGCGGATGGCGCGCGTACGAGTGAAATAATCGAAAAGCTGCTCGCCGTCACCTGTTCTGATCGCACGCTGCAGTGCAAACAGTTCTTCGGTGAACCGGCCAAGGATCTCCAGCGTCGCATCCTTGTTGGTCAGGAACACGTCCCGCCACATGGTCGGGTCCGAGGCCGCGATGCGGGTGAAGTCTCGGAATCCGGCGGCGGAATACTTGATGACCTCGGTATCGGTGACCCGGCGCAGATCATCCGCAACGCCCACCATCGTATAGGCGATCAGGTGCGGCGCGTGCGATGTGACTGCCAGAACCAGATCATGGTGATCGGCGTCCATCTCATCGACGTTTGACCCCATGCCCTCCCAGAGTGCCCGCAAACGGGCAATCGCATCCGGGTCCGAGCCTTCAACCGGAACCAAAAGGCACCAGCGGTTGTCAAAGAGTTCTGCAAAACCCGATTCCGGGCCGGAATGCTCCGTCCCTGCCAGCGGGTGCGCGGGGATGAAATGCACACCATCCGGGATTTCCGGCCCGACGGCCTGAATAACGTGACGCTTGACCGAGCCGACATCAGTCACCGTCGCCCCGGGTTTCAGGACAGGTGCAATATCT
The DNA here is from genome assembly GCF_059610285.1 of Ruegeria sp. YTSA072. Taxonomy (NCBI): domain Bacteria; kingdom Pseudomonadati; phylum Pseudomonadota; class Alphaproteobacteria; order Rhodobacterales; family Roseobacteraceae; genus Ruegeria; species Ruegeria sp. YTSA072. The sequence continues at coordinate 295,124 of NZ_JBXWNI010000002.1, forward strand.
TTCGCAACAGCGCCCATCGCGCCGACAGGAACGCAGAGAACGACCAGATCCGCGCCCTCGACCGCCTCTTGCGCGGTATCGCAGACGCGATCACACAAGCCGATGCGGCGGGCCGTGTCGCGGGTGGTCTCGGATCGGGCATAGCCAGTCACTTCGCCAGCAAGCCCGGCACGTTTGATCGCCCAGAACATGGACGAGGCGATCAGGCCAAGCCCGATCAAGGCCACACGGTCGTAAACTTGGCTCATGCGACGCCCCCTTTGAACGCGGTGATGGCCGCAACAACGCGGCGGCAGGCTTCTTCGTCGCCCACGGTGATCCGCAAAGCGTTTGGCAGGTTGTAGCCCGCCACACGGCGCACAATCAAACCTTGGGTCTTGAGATGGTCGTCACAAGCCTCGGCCTCGGTCCGATCGGCAAAGCGGGCGAGGATGAAATTGGTGCAGGACACATCCGAGGGCACGCCAATCTTGTCCAGTTCTTCCGACAACCACACCCGCAGGCGCGCATTTTCGGCCTGGCAGAAGGACAGGAATTCCGCGTCATTTACCGCTGCCTCTGCAGCAGCCAAAGCGGTCAAGGACAGGTTGAAGGGCTGGCGCACCCGGTTCAGTACGTCGATAATCGATTGCGCGGCATAGCCCCAACCGACACGCATTCCGCCCAGACCGTACACCTTGGAAAAGGTCCGCGTCATGATCACGTTGTCAAACCGATCCACCAGCGATGCGCCACCGTCGAACCCATCGACAAACTCGGCATAGGCCCCGTCGATCACCATCAGGCAGGTCTTAGGCAATGCTTCGGCCATACGCAGCAACTCAGCCTCGGGGATCATAGTCGAGGTCGGATTGCCCGGATTGGTAACGAACACAATCCGCGTTTGGTCAGTAACGGCGGCAAGGATGTTGTCCACGTCCACGTGACGGTCCCGTTCCGGCACCATAACCGGCGTCGCTCCGACCATACGGGCGATGATCGGGTACATCGAAAACCCGTGCTCGGTATAGATGACCTCATCCCCCGGGCCCGCATAAGCCTGAGCGATGAACTGCAGGACTTCGTCACTGCCAACGCCGCAGATAAGTCGTGCCGGGTCCAGCGCGTGACGCTCGCCGATCGCCGCGCGCAGACTGGCGTGGTCGGTGCTGGGATAACGATGAAGCGTTGCCGCGCTATCGCGAACCGCTTCGATAGCCTTGGGGCTTGGCCCAAACGGATTTTCGTTCGAGCTGAGCTTGATCACATGCTCGATCCCGGCCACATGCGACTGACCGCCTTGATAAAGCGCGATGTCCATAATGCCGGGTTGCGGGGTGATCTTGTTCATAAGAGGCTCCGTTGTTGGAGCCTCTCATACCCCTCTCAACGCGTTGAGAAAAGCGGCAATTCCGTCACGCCGCTTTGAAGCGGGCGGTCGCCGGGTCCGCGTTGTAATAAGGGGTGAATTCCTCAGTCCGGTGGGACAGGTCATTGACGCTGTCGATGATGAACTGAACCGTCTCTTCGCTCATAAGGTACGAGAAATTCAGGCGGACCCACCCGGGTTTCTTCATCTCTTCCCCTGCGGACAATGCGGCATGCAATTCAGCGGACGTTTCACGGTCGATTTCCAGCAAGCGATGCGCATATGGCCCGGCACACGCGCAACCACCGCGCGCCTGAATGCCGTAGATGTCGCTGAGCATCCGGGTAAACAGCTGCTGATGCACCGGCTGGCCAGAGTTGTCCCGCACAAGGAAAGAATAGATCGGCAAACGATGCGGGTTTTCAGTACCTAGCAAAGTCAGGTTCGGATTGTCGCCCCACCCTTTCAATGCCATTTCATTGTACCGGGCTTCGCGTTCAGCAATTTCATCCGTGCCTACGACATCCTTGACAATGAAGGCCAGCGCGGCGCGAATATCTCCGATCACATTGGGTGTTCCGGCTTCTTCTCGCGTGGCCAAATCCTCGCTGTAGTCATGGCGCCAGGGTGACACAAAGCTGACAGTGCCGCCACCAGGCCAACTTGGGCAAGTGCGGCGAACTGCGTTCTGATTGACGATCAGCACACCGGACGCGCCCGGGCCGCCCGGGAATTTGTGCGGGGATACTACGATGGCGTCCTTGCGCGCATCTTCCGGCCCCATGTCCATCGGCAAATATGGTCCACCACCAGCGTAATCCCAGATCGAAACAGCGCCATGAGACTTGAGCAGCCGCGTGATCGGGTCCGGGTCTGTAATGATGCCGGTTACGTTAGAGGCAGCGGAAAAAGAACCGATAATCAGATCGGAATCGGCATTGTCCACCAATGTCCGTTCAAGTGCACCGAGATCAACGCCGCCGTCGGGCGCTTCAGGGATTTCGATGACCTGCGCTTTGCTTTCCCGCCAGGGGAGGATGTTCGAATGATGCTCATACGGCCCGATCAGAACAACCGGCCGGTCAGCCCCCTCAATTCCCATCAAACTGACCAGCCGGTTAAGACCCGCAGTGGCGCCGGACCCGGTAAAGATCACCGCGTCGTCTTCCTTTGCTCCAACAATGCGGGCTATTTCCGCGCGCGCTTCGCGGCGCAGACGGGTCATATACGACCCACAATAGGAGGCCTCAGTGTGGCTGTTGGCATAAAAAGGCAGCACCTCATGGGCGACAAAATCCTCTACCTGCTGCAGCGCACGACCCGAAGCGACGTAGTCCGCATAAACCAGCGGAACGTCCCCATTCAGACCGGGGATCAGAACATTCTCTCCGATCAGCCCGTCGCGCAGGGTTGAATTGCGAGTGGTGGATTGGAGGTCTGCGCGAAATTTGGACAAGGTCATGATTAATTCTCCATATTGCATCACAAAATATGATTGAATAAGGACACAGAAACTTCACCTTTCTTTTGGTAGATTTCTAAAATTTTGTGTCATATGCTTCTGTATGGCAGAAAAATTAGATCATATTGACAAGCGCATCCTTCGAGAACTTCAAACAGACGCAACACTTTCCCAGCGTGAGTTGGCGGACCGAGTCGGGTTGTCGCAAAATGCCTGTTGGCGGCGGCTGAAGGCGTTGAACGAAAATGGCGTCATTACCGGTTCGACCGCGCGGATCGCCCGCGAAAAATTGGGGCTGAGCCTTGTGGTCTTTGTTATGCTGCGCACCCGGCACCATTCGGCTGAATGGCTACAGGCATTTCGAAGCCATGTCCTAACCATCCCCGAGGTAGTGGATTTTCACCGCATTGGTGGCGACTATGACTATCAGTTGAAAGTCGTCACGCAAGATATGACGTCATATGACAAGGTGTATCAGCGATTGATCGACAAGGTCGAACTAGACAGTGTGACCTCGTACTTTGCGATGGAGGCCATCGCCGAAAGCAGGCCCCTGCCAATTTGACTCAGCGCCTTCGGCGGGCTTGATCAGTGATTTGGCTGCAAGGCTGTTCGTAGGTTGTTACGCGTTCAATTCGAAATGCAGCTTGTGCAAGCCGAGCGTGAATTCCAGCATTCCACCCAATGCGGGCGTTCTGCTAAGGCACTTCAGTTGATACTTTTTGAAAACCCGAGACGCAAATTTTGGACATGCCGTCAAATCCAATACGCGTCGTCACATGACCAAACAAAAAAAGGCCGCGCAAACTGCGCGGCCCTGAAATTCTGGATGTCGGCGAAAATTAGTTCTTCGCGTAGAATTCGACGACCAGGTTCGGTTCCATGACGACCGGGTAAGGCACATCGCCCAGGCCTGGTGCGCGAACGAAGGTCGCGGTCATTTTCGAGTGGTCGGCGTCGATGTAGTCAGGCACGTCACGTTCGGCCAGAGCAGCGGCTTCCAGAACTACAGCCAGTTGCTTGGACTTGTCGCGTACTTCGATCACGTCGCCTTCTTTGACACGGTAGCTGGGGATGTTGACCCGCTTGCCGTTCACTTTGACGTGGCCGTGGTTCACGAACTGACGTGCAGCAAAGACGGTTGCAACGAACTTGGCACGGTAGACAACCGCGTCCAGACGACGCTCCAGCAGACCGATCAGGTTTTCACCGGTATCGCCGTTCACACGTACAGCTTCGGCGTAGATGCGGCGGAATTGCTTCTCGGTCAGGTCGCCATAGTAGCCTTTCAGCTTCTGCTTGGCGCGCAGCTGCAGACCGAAGTCCGAAAGTTTGCCCTTGCGGCGCTGGCCGTGCTGGCCGGGGCCGTATTCGCGACGGTTGACCGGGGATTTCGGACGACCCCAGATGTTTTCACCCATCCGGCGGTCAATTTTGTACTTGGCAGACGTGCGTTTGGTCACGGCTGATCTCCTTCTTTAGGTCGAGGCCCATACAGGTCACTATGAAGGGCGTTGTCCTCTTGAGGTTTCCCCCATGACAGGAATCCCCTTACGGGGTCCACCAACACCAATGAAGCCGCGCTTATATCCGCAGAATTGGCGGAGTCAACACGGCTATGGGTTTTTTGCTATTTGTGAATACAGTCGGCCTGCTTGGAACTTGAGTCTGCTACGCTTCGGACGCCCGCAACTGCGTGTTCCCAACTCTTATCCATCGGCGACCGCGTCGGGAAAGCGACAACGGTTTGGTCCGGGAGGCTGGAATTGCTTTCGCTTTCAAACTCGGTATACGCGCTGACCCAGAATTCCTGATCGCGCGCGGGATACCCGTTTTCAAAAACCAGCGTTGGTTCTGCCTCTCCGGCGACCGAAAACAAGAGCGCCGTGTATTTTTGCGCGCCATTGGTCAGAACGATACGACCCAGTGCTCCGTCTGCCAGATTCGGCGACGGCGCTATGCTGTTTAGCACTTGTGAGGAATAAGCTTCGGCCTGGCCTGACACCACAAGGCCCTGCTCGGCCGGACTGGCCAATGAAAGAGCCTGCCCACGCCACGACCATGCGGCTCCAATTTTCAAAAAAGACTGGGGCGCCGCCTCAAGTCCGTTTAACTCTGTCTGCGTCCACGAAATGGATATGCGACCGTTGTCCCCGGCTGTCATTGTATCCGCCTGCACCTTTCAACAAATCACTGCTTACTGCACCTTCTTATCAGGACAGAATCTGGCGGAAAAGAGACCGAAGTTCAGCAATCACGCAAATGTTTCCAGTGTGTCAAGTCAAACTGACACTAAAACTGAAAAAATTCAACCTTAGATTGTTCTTGGCAAAAAAGCGACGAACCAACCTCAAGAAATTTCAAAGAGATTCTCTGCGCAAATATTTGCTTTTAAGTTGTAAACTATATCCAGTGCATTCGCCTCTTATGCACCACCATTTCCGAGCCACAATTTGGAAACCATGATGTTTTGGCTCATCCAAACCTATCTGGGCATCCGATTTTGGCCGTCCGATCGTTGCATTACAGCAACTAAATTGGGCAGCGGCACCAACCTGAGCCTGCCCTTGCTTCAATTCATCAATGGGTGCCATTCGATCGCTTCAGCTTGTCCAAGTAAGCTCGTTTCGCGGCCGCTACCTCTTCATCGCTCAAATTCGATCGGTTCAGGTCCAGAAAATAATCTGTGCCTCCGGCTGGCTGGACGTTCCGATTGTCACTTGTGATGAGCCTATCGGATCTCACGTTTAGAATGGACAGTGCCTTTATCAACGGGAAATCATGATCGCCCAGACCAGAAACGTTGACAGATTCCACCTCGGCGCGCGGTGAAACCGCCTCTTTCACGCGGCGGACCACCGCCTCAAGATCTGCACCCTGTTGCAACGCCTTGCCGTACTGTGACAGATCCTCGCGGATTCTATGGCTGCGAAGGTTTTGCCAATACGTACTTCTGATCCAATCAGCCGCGTTTCTGGTCGTAAATAGAAAGATAATGCGATCCCCGGCATCAGTCAGGCGCAAGACCTCATCCAACAGAGTTTTGGCAAGAACGTGCGTTTGCTCATATGACCAAACCCCTTTGCGACCAGGGATCAGACCAGCGAATTCTTCATTGCTGATCAGCAGGGGTTTGCCACCATGGTCCGCAAAAGGCTTCAGCGCCTCGCGAACGATTGCTCCGAAATTGCGAAGGGTGCGATCCTTGGGGGCGACCGCATACCGCCGTGCAGACAGGCTGGCTTCTTGTAAGTCATCAGGCAATAGAACATTCACGCGATATTTCAGGTATTCCCGATTTTTCGAGAGCGTCTTTTGCAGGGTCGTTGTGCCCGTTTTGTGGAAACCTTGATGAATTACGACCTTCAATACACTACGTCCCGTTCGTCCTTGGCCTGCGTGCTGCTGGGCTTTCAAAAAAATGCCAAACCTGCTCAACACAGGCTTGGCACTTCTTTGGTCAGACCAATTTGAAACCGACTGATGCGCCAAGCAATTGAGACCCAAAGTCAAAAAAAATATCCTTGTTTTCAACGCCCAACTTGAAACCAACACCAAGAACGGCGGAATGTTTACCCGACAAACCTTTACCTGACTGCACCCGCTGTCCCTTACGATACTGCTGAACATGGCTTGAGGCGTCGGCCCGCAGGTGCCGGATGAACGGGTATCTTGTGATCTGAGCCATAACGACAAGCTCCTTTCTTAAAGACGCGTGTAAAGTTCGGCGGGACGAAATGCAGACGCTTCCTCACGTCGCCCCGTCGCCTTGATCGTCTTGCGATCAAGGAGTTTCCGGCGGAACGCGGGCTTTGTCAGGCTGCGTCCCAGAATTGCTTCGTAGACTTCCTGGGCCCGCCGAAGAGTGAATGATGCGGGCAGTAGCTCCAATGCAATATTGGTGTAGTCCAGCTTCCCGCGTAGTCGCTTGACGACATCCCCGAGCATCTCTGCGTGGTCAAAAGCAAGAGCAAGAGCGTTTCCGTCATCGGATACCGCACTAGCCGGCCCCCCGGTTTCGCCATCCCAATCCGTTTGAACCGAAGCGAGCTGCAACGACTCAGATTTCCGAACAGCATGGTAAAGATCTGTGGATGGCATCAGCGCAAAATGTGTAACGCTGACAACCCGTTCACGTGGGTCGCGATCCAAGGCGCCGTACGTAAACAACTGCTCAAGATAGGCCGATTTTAATCCGACTTTTTCATTCAAGACCCGCTGAACCGTGGCGTCGATTCCCTCGTCAACTCGGACATACCCTCCGGGCAATGCCCATTCGCCTCCAACCTTGTCAGCATCAGCACGTTTCATCATCAAGCACTTCAGTTCACCATCTGCGACGGTGATCAGGGCCAAGTCGACGGCAAGTGATGGCTTGGTATGAGGCATGCGATTCTCCTTATATCCATCACAGTTATTACTATTATACATATAAGTAAATAGAAATAATTCCTCCCTTCAGATAGGTAGACTTGCTTAGCCCTGGGACGATTGATTTTCAGATGTTTAGGTTTTGACAATACGAGAAACGAGCGACTAGATGATTGATCCCTTTTGTCCGGTCGCGGCCGCTTTCTGGATCGCGGGACAGAGGGCAGAGGCTTATGCTGCTTCAGCTCAGAGGAGCTACTAAGCGCCTAGCCGTCGTTGATCATGCTCTAATCATTCGCTCATGCTGCGAATCACAAACCGCGCACTCCAGACGTTCAGCACTAAGCGCCAATAGGCCGGTGAGAGGACAAAATTAGCTTTCGCTGCGCTTGCACCAATGACCGTTTTTTCTGGTATTCATGGCCCAGTTTCTTTGCAAAACCCACGTCCAAAATGGTCTATTTTGCTGGCACCAAAAGATGTGTATCTGGTCGAGCTAGTACCGAATTCAAGGTGCAAATAGAGAGCTAAGCTGAAGCCAGCAAAATACCTAAAACTCATCAAATTCCGGGACGTTGCCAAGCCGGATGAGGAAACTTGGCGACCCGACTTCGCCACTGTTCGGATCTTCACTGACCATGTAGGCATCGGCGCCAGCGCAATCGTCGGATTGCGCTTCTCTTTCTGCTCTGTTCTGTGCCTCCGCTGCCGTGGAGTACTCAAATTGCTTGCCTATTTTCAGGCTTCCTTGCCCTCCGCGTCCTGGCTTCTGTTCGACATATGTCTGGCAGATATAGTGAACTTTTTCTGAGCTCTCATCTGAGTTTGTCATGGCAATATCCTTGAAACGAGTACGGGTGCTACTGATGCATGAGATAAACAGTGCTCGCTAGCCGCATTGTTTGTGTTTCGTTCAATTAAGTTGCGCAAAAAGAGAGGCAGCGATCCTGTCACCGCTTTTTGACGGGCTTCGACGGACTGGCGTCAGATGGTGTCTTCGCATCCCTTTCGAGCCGAGTTTTGCGAAGCCGGGCGTTCTTAATCTGTCTTTGCTCTGCTTCTTCGTTGACCATTTCCCGAACGACCCGCGTTGTTTTTTCCATCGGCGTTTCCGCCTTGGGAACGTGTGCATTGAAGAGAGTTGCTTTTTTCGGCTTTGCCAATGGTTATTCTCCTATCCGTTTCCAACGGCGCATTTATCAGTTGAGTATTTCATATTGATGCCAGGTGATTGCCTGGTCCTTGAGAGACACGCACGTGACGTGAAGGACTGCGATGGAGCAGCTTTGTCTGAACGTCAGGAGCGGACATAGCTTTCATCAACGCACTATAGTTCATTTGGAATCTCATTTCCGATCCTACGCTCTGTGTCGAATGGGATGTGCCGATGACAAGATGATCGCTTGTTGCACCGATGAGTCTGTTTCTAGGAGGCATAGAAAGCCCCAAAACGTCCGTATCTTGCTGACCAATGGCGAGGATTAGTTGTGTGCTCTGTCCACTTTTTGGAACAAGGTGAAGTCTTTTGAATACCGGGTCGCAGATGCTCTGAGGGTAAGATGAAGGTTTGGACCCTGTTTCAATGACCTCGGCGACAAGCGTAAAGGCATCCGTATACATCCCGCCTATCTGATCTCCGGAAACCGGATCAACGCCCAGAAGTATTGCTTCCCCCAGCCTTAAATCGTTGATGCGACCAGCTGGGTGCCCACTGAAGGCCCAAGGAAGGTTGGCCGAGTTACCGCCAGATACCGTCTGAAGGAAGGGGCCACACTGCCCCTCTGTGTCATTCGCCAAGACAGACAAGGCGTCCATGTCTGCTGCATTCGGGGCAATTCCACTCAGGCATGCGAAGTTCGCTCCGATGCCTTTTAGCGCGACACCTGGCATATCCACCACTTGCCGTGCAATTGAACCGAGGTATTTGGGCATGACCCCTTCGCGCAGATCGCCCATCTCAACCATCAAGATAATGCCGTGAATGCAGTCCTTCCGGATCGCGGCGGCGGCTAGAGCGGTAATCACGAGGATTTCTGTGTTGTAGCTTGCCTCACAGTACTGGACGACCTGATCGACCTGGCTCAGCATTGGTGTACGGATCAAGGTGATCGGGCATGTCATGCCCGCATTGCGTAACTTCCGAACGTTGCTAAGACGCGCTTCTGCAAGTCCCACAGCGCCACCGTCCAGCATGGCCCGAGCGATGGTTGGATGCCCGCACACCGCTTTGGTCACACCGGTGACGCTGATGCCGCGTGTCTTGAGGCGCCCGATCACAGTCTTTGCATTGTGGCGTATCTTGCTCAGATGCACCTCAATGCGGGGTGTACTCATATCGCAGCCACAGGCGTGGGTTGATGCAACCCAGGATAGGCGGCGACAACCATTGCAAGCAAATGCGATGCCGGCCGGCTGAGCACATCCGTTACGGGTAACCCGAGCATTTGTGACTGTGCGGCGATAGTGTCGGTAATCTCGGCCTCAGACATCCCCTCGTGATTGAGCGTGACGCCGATGACTTTTGTGTCAGCAAACGCTTCGATGAGGGCAATCTCACTTGCAGGCTTGGGCATTGACATATTGGGAAAATCACAGCGATGCGCGCGCTTTGGAGCGTGTTGAAGGATCACGGCGTCCGGCTGGCTGCCCCGCAGGATAAAGGCGGATGTGCAGAACGCCGGATGGCTCAACGCTCCTTGACCTTCAATCAAAATGACATCGGGTTGTTCAGCCTCGGAAGCGTCAACAATCGCACCTTCAAGCTCGCCGCAACAGAACTGCGGCGGCACGGCATCCATTGCCACTCCAAATTTTGCGCCCTGCATCAAACCCGTTTGGCCCGTACTAACAAGAACAGTCTTGATGCCCCTTGCATTCAAGGCGCGGGCCAATACGGTCGCTGTTGTCCGTTTTCCAATGGCGCAATCGGTTCCAAGAACCGCTATGCGCAGTGCCTTCACATCTGCAATACTTCCGTCGAACAGACGCATATCCTTGCTGGGTTTAGGTTTTCGAATATCTCGAATGGTGACTTTGCGTTCGACTGCAAAAGACGCGATTTCGAGATCATCGCTCAAATACTCATGCAATCCACTGACGATGTTCATACCAAGTGAAATCGCGTCGAGAACAACGTCGCGATCTGTCGAAGAGAGTCTCCCCGTAGAGGGTGCCATCCCGTAAATGAGGGTATCTGGGATGACGGCTTCATGGGCGACAGCAGCGTCCAAGCTTTTGAAGACCGGAATGTGGTTTACTGCATCGTCAAGAACCTGCCCACTGTCTTCGCCGTCGTGGTCGCTATCAATGACAGACAGGATCCTGTAGGCCTCTGAATGACGAACAAGGCCATTTGCAGTTTTGCCATCAATGTTGGCGAAGTTACCTTGGCAATAGATAATCGCAGTTGGCGGCAAGACGATCTGAGTGGCAGGGGTCGATCTTACGGGTTTATCGCTGGTCAATGGCGGCGCTTGTGCACCGCTGACGGGACGACGGATAGTGTTAGCCGCGCCAAAGTCGGTTTTCATGATGTTTCCTTTTTTGTGTTCGACGCCGAAGGCAACGCTGCCGTCACCATTGGGTAATGAAGTCGAGAATGTCGTGCCGCACGCTCAGTTATCGAGAATGCAAAGTCCCTTAGATAACTTGAAATTCTTGTTGCAGTCCCACCGGTTTCCGGATCTGTCGAGATGGGCATTCGCAGGAAGGTCTATTACTTCACAGCTCACACCTGAGGCTGCGTATCCCCGCTCGCACTTCCATCCCGTTCCGTAACTCGCATCGTCAAAGTAGGCATGTTCAGGGATCACAACGGGCGCGCACAATCCATCCAGTGCAAAGTACCCACGTTCGCATGTCCAGGGTTGGCCGTATCCTGATGAATTCAGATAAGCGTTGGCCGGGACAACAATGGCGACACAAAGGTCGTCTAATGCTTTATACCCACGTTTGCATTCCCACGCGGGCCCATAGGTCGTAGCTGCCAGGTAGGCGTTTGCGGGCACGACAATTTCTTGGCACGTGTCGTCGATTTTTTGAAAACCGCGAGAGCAATGCCAGCGCTCACCTGATGGATCAAGAAACCCGCCATCGGGTACAACCACCGCAACACAGGCCGTATCATCGTTCTTGCGAAAACCATGAAGACATTCCCAACCAGAACCATAGGTGCGGTTGGTCGGATACGCATTTTCTGGCACTATGACAACGGCGCAGACATCGCCACTCAGCCTATATCCGGCGTTACATTTCCAGCCGTCACCGTAGCTCTTTGCAGTGGCATTTTCAGGCACAGGTTGCGATGTGGATTGAGCATATGCAGGCGTTGAAAACAGAAGCAGAGCACAGATTGGGAGCACAATCAGAGCCGCAATCATCTCAATGCCTGGTGACAGATGCGCTCCCCAGATCGTCCGACAGAGTTGCGGCATTGCCTTTGAGTTATGATCCATTCAGATCAAGCCCCGCGATACAGGCATCTGCAAGGTCGCGGCTAGGCGTTTGCGATCCCGGCAGCGTAGCCCAACCCGTATCCATCATAGCCTTGCGGCGACTGAAGCCAGAGGCCTCTTGGAGGGTTAAGATGATTTCTTCTCGCTTGGGGTCAGCAGCTGACCTGTTCAGGCAAACCGGCACCATCGCGAGCGTCACTTCTTCGCTTGCATGATCCTTAGCCAATTCTTGAGCGCTGCCGCTGGTTGTCCAACCGCCCCAGGTAAAGCCAAGGATTGAGACCGCAATCGCACCACACAAAGCACCGTAGATGCCTGGTTTCGTCCATTCTGGAAATGTCATTTTAAATCCTCTGGCGGAGAAAGCGCCGCCGCGCTGTTTTGTGTCTTTTTGCGCATTCTTATTCTCGCGCTAGGGCCATACCCAAGCCGCGATGACCGATAGGCGCGGTTCGGGCCTACCGGAAGCTCGTTTGATCAACGGTTGCGTTGTGGTTCTTTGGCAAACCATCGGTGCGTCTGATCACCAAAACGGATCAACAAACGTCACAAGCGATGTGGTTGTGCGCGAAAACATCGGCAACCTTCCCAAACATCAGATCCAAGTAGAGGACGTGACAGCTGAATTTTCATGATGGAAGAACTTAGTTCACTCTAGCAGGCGATACGCCTAGGCCGCAGAAAACCAGAACTTTAGTGGACTTAACATAACCACTTGGCGACGGTATTACAACGTTCGTGGGCCTAACGCTTTTTCCAAGGCCCCGGATGCCGATGAAAAATATGGTTTCAATCTGGCATTCGCCTTGTGTATCGGCAAATTCGTAGCCACTTTTGTAACCTTCTTAGTATGCCACTCTGAAGCCGACATTCGCTGCATCACAGAAAACATGTAGTGAGGGCTCGCTGCTGAAGTTCTCTGCACCACGTAGCAGCGACCGGTGGCAGCCCGAAGCGGTCGTTGGATTTAAATCGCCCAAGCTGAATTTAGCGGTGCGAAGCCTTGGGGGCCATATTATTAGCTTCAAAAAATTATCTCCGCGATGGAACAGCAAACGTTCAAGGGGGCACAAACGTAGACCTTGCGGGTCGTTGCCTCTAACGTAACTTGCGCGGAGGGCTGACAGTGAAGCGGAAACTTGTAGCGATTTTGGCAGCCGATGTTGCTGGCTTCTCACGCCTCATGGGGGGTGATGAAGAAAACACGCTACTACGCCTAAACCTTTTACTATCTGAATTGGTTCAACCCCAAATACGCGAGGCAAGAGGGCGAATAGTCAAGTTGATGGGCGATGGTTTGTTGGCCGAATTCACCAGTGTGGTCGGCGCGGCAGACTGCGCTATTGCCATTCAACGAGCAATGCAGGACCGAGAACCCGACGTGCCCCGCGCACAACGCATTCAATTGCGGATCGGTATTCATCTGGGAGATGTAATTTCTGAAGGTTCAGATGTTTTTGGGGAAGGCGTCAACGTAGCCGCAAGATTGGAAGCAATTGCAGAACCCGGAAGCGTCTGCATTTCCGAGGATGTATACCGTCAAATCAAAGGAAAGGTCTCCGGCAGCTTCAAGAATCTGGGTGAACAAGATCTAAAAAACATCGAGCATAGGATTGGCGCCTACAGCATCGATCTCGACCCGGCGCGCCTGTCACCTGAGTTCTACGAAGTTCTAACGGGTGAGCAGTTGGAGTTGCCGGACCAACCGTCAATCGCTGTCCTGCCATTTCAAAACATGTCAGGCGACCCAGAGCAGGAATACTTCGCGGACGGAATTACCGAAGACATTATCACTGCCTTGTCGCATATCAATGGCCTCATCGTGATGGCGCGCAATTCGACCTTTGCCTACAAAGGAAGGTCTGTCGATGTGAGACAGGTCGGGCGGGAATTAGGCGTTCGTTTCGTCCTTGAAGGGAGTATTCGAAAGGCGGGGCAGCGGGTTCGCATCACCGGGCAGCTTATTGAGTGCCAAACCGGGTCGCATTTGTGGGCCGACCGGTATGACCGTCAGATTGAAGACATATTTGCCGTTCAAGATGAAATCACACGCGAAATTTCCATCTCATTGGCGGTCAACCTTACACACGGACAAGAGCTCAGGCTTTGGGCTGATCAAGCGCCTAACTTTGAGGCATGGGACTTGATGATGCGTGGCATCAGTGAACAATACAAATTTACAAAAGAAGGGAATCTCTCTGCGATTCAGCTCTACCGCAAAGCGGTTGAACTTGACCCCGAGAACTCCTCATTCAGAACGGGCCTGGGCTGGGCGTTGCAAGCCGGTGCCCGCCTTGGGTTTCATCAAGATCCGAAGGCATCAACTGACGAGGCCCAGTCAATTTGCGACGCATTGTTGGCTATGAAAAATGTCCCGGCTGATGTCTATGCGCTGCAAGGGTATATTTTCACCAACCAATCTCGTTTTGATGAAGCCAAAGCCTTCTGCAATGAAGCTATCGAACGGCAACCCAGTGTCTCGCTTTCTCACGCCATGCTGGCAATTGCGTACAATAGTTGTGGTGAATTTGAGGAAAGCCTGAATAGCATGCGAAAGGCCATTCGGCTGTCGCCCTACAGCCCGGACTGGTATTTCAGCCATTTGGGGGATGCCTATCGCGGGTTAGGTCAGCTGGAGCAAGCAAGAACAGTTTACCGGCACTTGGAAACCCGCTTGCCAGGCACCTTGTTGTGCCAAATCCGTTTGGCAGCGATCCACGCTGATCTTGATGACACCGAAAATGCTACGAAAGCAGTAGACGCAGTTCTTTCAATCGATCCTCAATTTTCAGTGCAAACCTATACCGGGCACATGGTCTACAAAACTGAAGCCCTGCGCAAATTCTGGGCGGATGCTATGCTAAAGGCCGGTCTACCAGAGTAGCGCCACAGTATTGTATTAGTTTTCCGAGATCAGAAGATTGTTTTGATTGCCACGAATTTGCTTAGCGCTTTAATACTTAAATCGAAAATTCGGATCAGGCACAGTATCGACTAAGATAGCTGTCAGCCGATAGTGTTGAAAAACTCGGAATTTTCTCGCTCTCGTATTTTCACCAAATTCCTGTGTAACATGAAAGTCAGTCCTGTTTGCGTTTGACAGGTTGAAAGAGCCGCTCACATGGCCACACCCATGTTTTGGCCGACCCCTTGGCGAAATTGTGCAACCGACCTTCTACGGGCGAATTTTTCATTGGTTTTCTGCAAAATGGGAGTTTTTCAACACTATCAGCCCAAACCGGACATTCATTACTGAGCTTTGGAAGTCCTTGGAGCGGACAAATCGGCCTTTTGCCCACGCAGCTATTGCTGACTCAGAAAGTCGTCGCTGCTGCGGGCCAAAAGTTCGGCAACGCAGCGGTTTTCACCGAACCAGTCCTTCACCCGCGTTGATTGCGCGGAATTTCGTACGGACCTATCGCAGCGTTCAGCTTCGACAATCGAGACGCGCAACAAATCCGCCTTTTACCCACGCAACTTTCTCTCACACAGAAAACCTTTGCGCTTGCGCTTGCGATCATTCGGCGGGCGGCAGATTTTCCCAGGCCGGTCGTTTAATCCAGCGGACTTCGGCTAAATCCAAGCCAGTCTTCCGCCGCGATCTGGCCCTACAATCCAAGAGCAGATAACGCGGACCCTTGCCGAATGATCGGCAAAAGGTTCTTCACCACAAGTATGTGGGCTTTGCCGATTTCTCAAACCCAGTTTGGCAAGAATTGCTTCTCGCAGGTTACTCCTGGCCAAGGTCGAGTCGGCCTGCGTTGAGCCAATCTGACAATTCTGTTCGTTCACTTGGGTCAGGTGGCCCGGCGGGTGTCGGGGGGGCAACTGGCAACGGATTGTCTGATCCTATAACTTCTCGAACGGTTACTGACTCCGCCGAAATGTTCCAGACGAGCATATCTTGAGCCAAGGTAAGCGGCCCATCATAGGTCATTCGAATTGCCGCAATTGTATCGGGGGCGATGTCGAAGTCGGCAAATGTATGATAGGCAATCGCGTGCCGAGGCTCGATAGCCGAAAATAGCTTGCCGCACGCATCCGGTGGTGTGTGAACTACCGTTGCAACCAAACGAGCACGTTCGGGATCGTAGTTCTTTATATCGATAAATTGTTGTACCGTTAGGTAACATTCATGGATGACGAGATCAGCCTCTTTGGCGTTTTCTACGAACCACTTGTTTGGGTTGGTGTCACCCGAATAGACAAACTTAAGCCCGTTCCATTCCACGCTGTATGACACGGAACCGTCAATGCCGTGTATCGCGGGCCAGGAGCGTATGACCACACCATCGTTCTCATAAACCACCTGCGTCTTCGAATAGTCGAACTCAGTTACCTTTAGATGGCCTCCCGCGGAGGGCATGTTTCCGCGACGTCCAGCCACGTCCCACGCTAGCATTTTTTGAAGCCCGTCCATTGCCGCCGCGGTTCCATACTCTGGTTCCAGTCCACTTGGCCCCCAGACCTGTAATGGCACAGTCCGGTTGGAAACCCATCCGCCGACAAAAAGCGCATCCAGGTCTCCGATATGATCTACGTGCAGGTGACTGATGAACACTTTGTCGAGATACGTGTACGGAATCTCCAAGGCTGCCAAATTGGCTAACGAACCAGTCCCGACATCGAATAGAAATTTATCGCCGTTCCCAAGTTCGACCAACCATGATGCAGACGCCTGGGAGTGTCGAAAATTGGGCGTTCCAGTACCCAGCGAGACAACGCGCATCTCCGCTTCACCAAGTAGTTCAGTATTCGGATAATAGAACTTTCGCGCCTCCAGCGCACTGTCAGAAGCCGCAGTTGAGCATATCGAAGCAAATGCCAAGCCTAGAGTTGATATCAGATTCAATCGCACACTTAGTCCCCCCAAAAATTTTTGATTTCGATAAGGATACTACGAAATACCATCAGCCCGAAATCGATAGCCATTGGACACGGAACGGACCCGCAGGAGCCCAGCGTGTGACACCAATGTGTACAAAATCAACGCTTCAATCAGCTCGGAGACAAAAGCTGCAAAATTGATCGAAAATGACGTTGTTCAACCCAATCGGTGGGAAACTATTTGTCCACCAAAACTCGCCAGTGCCGGTCAATTACACTCGGCCAGTTTTCTTGCAGTTTCAGATCGTTCGTTGTCTCACCCATCAGGGTCATGACCATCATCCGGCCTCGAATCTCAGCATCAGGGGGTGCAAAACCGAGCTCTTGGAACAGCCATGTAGAAAATTCAAATCGTCGTTTAATAGCACGCTTATAGCATTGTGCGGCATCGGCATCGGATTTTGCCCAGACCGCGATAGCTCCATCCGGCCTGGAAGCGTCTTCGCGGATAACCTGATGCATCAATACCCTTATCCGCTCTTCCGGCGGTCCCTGGAACTGAAGTGCGTCTTCGATGATATGACCAGTTAGAGCGTCTTCCCAAAATAGCAGAACCGAGTCGAGAAGATCCTTTAAGTTCCGAAAATGCCAATAGAAACTTCCACTGGTCAGGCCAAGCCTGCGGGCAATTGCAACAACTTTCACACCTTCGATTCCCCGCTCCCTCAGAACGTCCAGTGTCGCAAGCAGCCAATCTTCCCGTGACGCCTTTTCCCGTTTTTCAATTATCCTTGGCTCAGCTTCCATAGGCACCTCTATTGACATAGAGCAGTCTATGGACCTACCGTAGAGATGTCTACGGAGAATGGGGAGCTCACGAATTTGTGTGCTGAATGACTATTTCAGAATGGAGGGGGAACTATGAATAGCTTGCTCAATTCCGCAACGGCTTTGGTTTTTGCAATGGGGATCGCGGTAGCTGGAACCGCCACAGCGCAGAATATGTTGCCCACGGGTCGAACGGCTGCCCCCATTGAAGATGGTGTTTATCCGGCATCCTATTTCCCCAATACTGAAATTCTCGGCGAAGATGAGATGCGGATAACCGCGTTAGGGACAGGTATGCCAAACCAGACAAAGGCCGCCGTTTCAATTTCGTTTTATGTGGAATTGGGCAACGGTGATGTCTTTCTGTTCGACGTCGGCACCGGATCAACGGGTAACTTGTTCTCGCTGCGCCCGGATTTTTCGAAGATCGACAAAGTTTTCTTCAGCCACCTGCATGTTGATCATGTTGGGGACTTTATGGGGCTGCACGTTGGTGGATGGTTATCAGGTC
The DNA here is from genome assembly GCF_059610285.1 of Ruegeria sp. YTSA072. NCBI lineage: Bacteria > Pseudomonadati > Pseudomonadota > Alphaproteobacteria > Rhodobacterales > Roseobacteraceae > Ruegeria > Ruegeria sp. YTSA072. The sequence continues at coordinate 312,925 of NZ_JBXWNI010000002.1, forward strand.
GTTATACACCGCTTCACATCTATGGCCCCACGGGATCAGAAGATGAACTTGGAACAAAAGCCTACGTTGAGGGTATGTCAAAAGCCTATGCGTGGGACCTTGCTACGCGAACGGGCGCGTTGCCGGATGAGGGCGCCAAGCTCGAAGTCACCGAGTTCGACTACATGCAGGAAAACGAGATCGTTTATCAAGACAACGGTGTCACCATTCGTTCCTGGCCTGCGATCCATAGCCTCGACGGTTCCGTCAGCTATTCCCTTGAGTGGAATGGGCTGAAATACGTTTTTGGCGGAGATACCTACCCGAACAAGTGGTATGTCGAATATGCCAAAGGAGCCGATCTTGCTTCCCACGAGGCTTTCCTGCCACCTGATGCGCTGGCACCGTATTTTGGCTGGGACATGACGCAAGCGACATATGTCGCCACGCGCGTCCATTCCGAGCCAGCGGCATTCGGAAAGGTCATGTCTGCCGTCCAACCGCGTATGGCCTTGGGATATCACTCCGTGCTTTCACCAGAAAACTACCAGGCGATTCTGGAGGGGGTGCGGTCGACTTACGATGGGCCACTCACGCTGGCACGTGATCTTCAGGTGATCAACGTAACCAAAGACCAGATTGTCGTACGCGAGGCGAGCGTGGATGACTATGCGTTGCCGCCCGCAGTAAGCGACGAATACATCGATGCACAGCGTTCAAAAGAAAAAGAACCGTCGGACAAGGTCCAAGCAGGTAAATGGGACGGTTACACGCCACCGCCTATGCCGGATCAAAACTGACGTAATGACACGTTTTGGTGCGGCTCGATAATGAGCTGCACAAGACGGAAATGACAAAGTTTCTGTACTTAGTTTGACGCCGCGAAGGACGCTGGCCAAATTGCTGATCCAATTCCGATGCCTTCTGACGTTGTTCGCCGCTTTGGTGATAGGCAGCTCTGCAATAGGTGACGTCATTCCGTATAGCGGGGCGGAGGTCGCCAGAAACATCGCAGTCTTTCAGGTGGAAAACGACGGCGTTCGACTTGAGCTGGAAGTCTATCCCGAGGATTTTGAAGGTTTTGCGTCGTTTTTGCCTAGCGAGATATTGCAGGACCTCCACCCGACAGTTGCTACACATCAAGCTGCGTTTGGCAGTGAATCCGAAGGCATTTCGGTAAGCCGCGCCGACAGATCACCTTTGTCGTTCAAATTTGTGACTGCCGAGAACCGTGAGAGAATTGACCGCGCATCCCCCTTGGCCGGAAGAACCGATCCCATTACCGGGCGCATAATTCCTGCTCCTCCTGAAGATCCGCAAGTTATCTACATCGAAGCTTTCTTCGGTTTTGACGGCGCGCGCCCCGAGACCCTGATTTTTCGCCCTCCGACACCCAAGGAGGATAAGCCCGCCACATCAATTGGCTTCATGGTTTTTGATCGTGCCGTCCCTGTCACCAAATTCAGTTACTTCGATAGTGACGCACGACTTGAGATTGACTGGTCCGACCCATGGTTCACCGCGTTCACCAATGCGAACCTCAATCGGTCAGCTCAAAGCGGCACAACGTCTTTTCTGTACGTTGCGCCACGCGAGGTTCGCCACGAGATCCTTATCCGGCTGCGGGAACTTGCGCCCTGGATAGACATGGACCTTGGTACGGGTTCCAAACTGAACCCATCTCAGCAGGAAACAATACTCGACGCTGCGCTGGACGCATTCGAAACCCGTAATCCGGTCATTATCGGGGGGGATCCAGTTCAGCCCACCTCTGTCAGGGGCGCATTTCTGACGCTGGGCGAAACAGGAGTTCAAGTCGTTGAGGGCTCTCCGACGCTTCTGACCGACACGACTTTTGCAGGCTTGATATTGTCCTATCCGATTTCGACTCTGCCCGAAGAGGCGACTGTCACATGGGATATGTTCGACCAAACCATTCAGCATGTGCCTGTGACGTTGACAGATGTTGCCGGTCCCTTTCTGGATTGGGCTACTCCTGAAGATCCAGAGGTAAGTTGGATCAACCATTTGAAACGCTACGTCGACCCTGAAGTTACGCGGGTACAGGCGACGGGAGTTTTCTTTCTGCCGATTTGGACTGCACTGGCTGTCGCTGTTGCGCTTGGTGCAGGCGTGGGCGCGCTCTTGTCGACCCTAAAAAGTCGGCGGATCGGGTTCGTCCTGCTGTCGGCTGGCAGTTTAGTTGCAGGGGTCGCCTTTCGGCACGAAATGCAAATTCCATTTCAAAATCCAATAGCCGGTCCATCCAGAGAACAGATGGCTTCTGAAATTTTTTCCCTACTTTTGGCGAACTCGTATGTGGCCGCGCTTGAGGTCTCACCAGAAGCACGTCGCAAAGCGCTAGAGCCAATTGTCAGGAACACGGCCCTCACAGACGTCGCTGCTGAACTCGAAACAAACCTTGCCATTCATGTGCCTGGCGGAAGCCGCGCACAGATCGCCGAAGTGACCGATGTCGCAATCATGGAAGGCGACAATAAGATAACCGGTGCTTTCGAAGGGGTTGCCAAGTGGATTGTAGACGCCCGAGCGGGTCACTGGGGCCATGATCATCGTCGTCGGGTGGAATATCGGGCAAGGGTCGAGTTCCGTCCCGAAAGAGGCGTTTGGAAGCTTACGGGTATCACTGTAATGGAGGCGCGCGCACCGGATGTTTAACCGACTGAACAAGGTGTTGTTGATTTGGATAACGACCTGTTTGATCTTGGCTGCGGTCGCCAGCCAGGCGCATTTCCTGCTGAACCTCAATGTTCGTATTTTTCACGTAGAACACACAAGCGACGGTCTGCGCATCTATTTGCGAACGCCCATGCCATATCTAGTGGCGGACAAAATCGGCAAAAAGGGTGAGGATGGTCTTCCTGAAGCGGCTCCTTTCACGACAAATGCGCTTGAGGATGGTCAGGTGGTTCATTTTGTCGACTCCTCACAAATCGCTGAAAACCCGCTTGGCCTTGGGCGCATCGCGGAAACCGGTACGATCATCGAAATCACTGGTACGCGGGTTCTGGGCGACGTTGAATCCGTGACCATTCACAAAGTAGGTGAGGAGCCGGGTTTTGCGACGCTGAGCGAAGCCCAGCAATCTGTGTCAGCGGGAACGACCATACAGGATGACCCGCCAGTTTATGTTGGTGACGTTATTGTGGATGTCACGCTCTGGTATGAATTGGGAAATGCGCCGATCTCCTATGCCATCTCCAGTTCTTTGGACCCAGGCCTGCCCGATCAGGAAATGACCGCCAATCTCATTCTGGACTATGGATCAAGCGATCCGCTAGTCTTTCGAACCCGAGGCCTGATGGAAGAACCGGTGCAGGTTTCCAGGTCCCGGCTCTCAGGGATCGTAACTTTCGTTTGGGAAGGCCTGCGACACATCCTGGAAGGCATCGACCACGTGTTATTTGTTATCTGCCTGGTGATTGGTGCCCCCGGTCTAAGCGCACTTCTGTGGCGAGTCACCGGCTTTACGGTAGGCCATAGCGTAACTCTGTCCCTTGGATTTTTCGGGTATGTGCCGTCAGGAGCCTGGTTTGTGCCATTTGTCGAAACCGGGATTGCCTTGTCCATCGTCTACGCGGCCTTTCTGGCCGTTAGACGGGACAAGTTGGAAAGGAACTCTAACAAAAAGGTCTTTGTCGTAACGGTACTTATGGGTCTTCTTCATGGCTTGGGCTTCAGTTTCGTTTTACATGAAATACTTCAGGTGACGTCGCCTAACATCTGGCAGAGCCTGCTGGCGTTTAATGTTGGTGTTGAAGTTGGTCAGCTCGCTATTGTTCTTGTGATCTGGCCATTGCTGCACTTCTTCGCGAAACTAGGTCCGACACCCGAAATGTCGTTGAGAGTTTCGATTGCAATTGTATGTGCAGCTATCGCAAGTTGGTGGACTTTCGAACGCGGAATAGATTTTCTATCATTGATTACGATTTAGAAAGGACTACTGCTTCCAACCCAGTGACAGCGTTCGGTTCGGTCTTTTTTCAGATGCTGCCGCGATTTCGGGCACGGTTGGTTTCGGAAAGCGAACGGCGCATAGGTAACGTACTGTAGTATCTACCTTCGTATGACGAAGCAGAAGCTGAACCGCAGAAGGGTTAGGGCCGCACGCCGGACTTTGCAAAGTCTGCTTTCTGCGCATTGCGGCCGTTCGCATTAGATTTCGTTTCTCCTACCTCCAAAAAATCAACCTCTCAATCTCACTTGAGTTAGTGGTAAATTTCCCGGTTCTCTAATGTCTCAGCACGGAGCAACATGCGAACGACATTGCGCAGGCTCAAATAATGCCCTCGTTCATCCATGGATTGTTCGATCACGCGTTCAATTGCGTCCAATGAAACTTTCGACAAGCCCATTCGGGCAGCTTGATGGCGTGCAAACCCCTTTAGTTGACTACTTGAGATTGCTTGCAACTCGATCACTGTGCATCGGTTGACCAAAGGCTCGGGCACACGAGAAACATCATTCGCTGTCAGTACCCACGAAATGTGGGACATATCAAACTTGGTACGGTAGTACGGGCACTCCCAAGCAACAGCTGTCGCAGGTTCCAAAAAGCTCAGCAATGAGGCCGAAAATGCGTGATGGGCACCACTGTCTGAAGTACCTGACTGAGCCTTGCAAATCTCATCAACAACAATCAGAGGATTACCAACGCGGTGCTGGAGGATCGTTTCAAGCGGTCTTCCTGGTTGCGCTGACGACCAACCCCTTTCCGTTCCCGCAACACTGAAACCTACTCCACCCAAGCTGGCATCAATCTCGCATCTGGGCACTTCGAACAGTTCGGACAGCCTTCTGGCCCAAACCGATTTACCAATTCCTGGCGGTCCATTCAGCAACAGAGTCGGCAATCGGATCGTATCTTTGGTACTAGCGATGCGCCGCAACGCGTGCCAAACCTCATTGGTGGCGGCAGACATCCACGGCATTTCTTCATGTAACGCAGATACTTTTTCGTCCACCCAATGCTCGTTTCTCGGCTCCGCCAAACGAACCTCATTCATTAGTGGGCGCAGTCGTTGGATTTCTTTCTCCGAGAGGTGCGCAAGACCTGAGGCTTCAGTCCTGTGCTGTAAGATGCACTGAACTCGATTTTTGATGCGCCGTTTGTCATCCCAAGTCAGCAAGACACCGTCTGACAGTTCGCAAGCAACTTTATCAAAGTCATCTCTACCGAGATCGGCCGAGTGTTCATCATCTCCGATGAATTCTTCGGCCAGCCGCATTTTACGCAAATTCTTCAGGTATTCAGTAAACCGATGCGTAAGGGCACCTTTTTCAATGTTGGGATCCGTGGCGAGTAGGAGTTTGATGGTCTTCATAGCAGTTCCCTCATCTATCCAGTGAGACAAACCGACCGAAAACGAGCGCAAAAGAAGATAAATTATCAGCAGCTACCGGTCGGCCCTAACAGGGGCAGATCAGAAAAACCGTATGAGAAAGATATGCTGCGATGTCGTCATAGAATGAAACAGCCCTATTACTGGACGCACGTCAATACCTTCGAATGATTGATGCTGACTGAGAAAGCGTCCGCTAAGAAATTCAGACGCTTTCCCGCCCCTATGAAAACAAGGGGATTTTGATACTTGGGCGACAAAGACCTTGTCTTCGGGCGAAAAAATCGCTGATTTGGGTCTCAATTGCTTGGTGCATCACGACGCTGAATTTCATGACATCAGCCACATTTTGAATGACCGCAGCTGCGGCAGGTCATGCAGCCCTCGATCATCACCATGTCGTACTGGCCGCAGGATGGGCAGGCTTTTCCGCGTGGCGCGTCCATGTTGACGACCTGCGCCTGGGGGTCGGATTTGAGCGCCATGCCCTCGCCCTCAAGAAAGCCGATATTGATCATGTGCTGTTCGATCACGCCACCAATTGCGGCCAAGATCGACGGGATATACTTGCCCTGAACCCATGCACCACCGCGCGGGTCGAATACCGCTTTTAGTTCTTCCACCACAAAAGACACATCCCCACCCCGGCGGAACACGGCCGAGATCATGCGGGTCAGCGCCAGCGTCCAGGCGTAATGCTCCATGTTCTTCGAGTTGATGAACACTTCGAACGGACGGCGACGGCCACCAATGACAATGTCATTGATCGTCAAGTAAATCGCATGTTCGCTGTCGGGCCACTTCAACTTATAGGTCGACCCTTCCAGAGATTGTGGGCGATCCAGCGGCTCCGACATGTAGATCACGTCGCCACCGTCAATTTCATGCGGTGCGCTTGCACTTTCACCCGGCGCTTTGTCTTCGCTTTCTGACACGGTCAGGACGGACCCCGTCACATCGTTCGGACGATAGGTCGTGCACCCTTTGCACCCCTGATCCCAGGCCTGCATGTAGACATCTTTGAAAGCGTCAAAGCTGATATCCTCGGGGCAGTTGATCGTTTTTGAGATCGAGCTGTCGATCCATTTCTGCGCCGCCGCTTGCATCTTGACGTGATCGGAGGGGGACAGCGTTTGTGCGTTGACGAAATAGTCTGGCAGCTCTTTGTCGCCAAACTTGTCGCGCCACATCTGCACGGCGTAGTCCACGACCTCTTCTTCAGTACGCGAGCCATCCTTTTGCAGGACCTTCCGCGTATAGGCATAGGCAAAGACCGGCTCGATCCCTGACGACACATTCCCCGCATAGAGAGAAATCGTACCGGTCGGCGCGATCGAAGTCAGCAAAGCGTTGCGGATACCGTGTTCGCGGATTGCATCGCGCACATCATCATCCATCTGCTGCATCGTGCCGCTTTCCAAGTATTTCTCGGCGTCGAACAGGGGGAACGCCCCCTTTTCCTTCGCCAAGTCGACCGACGCCAGATACGCTGCGCGCGCAATCGCTTTCAACCAGAGCTCGGTCTGACGCGCGCCCTCGTCCGATCCATAGCGCAGACCCAACATCAGCAGAGCATCCGCCAACCCGGTCACGCCCAGCCCGATACGGCGCTTGGCCTGCGCCTCGGCAGCCTGTTCGGGCAGCGGGAACTTCGACGCGTCTACAACGTTGTCCATCATGCGGACAGCTGTTGCGACCAGCTCTTGCAAGGCAGCCTCATTCAGATGGGCCGCATATTCGAACGGTTCTGCCACAAGACGGGCAAGGTTGATGGACCCCAACAGACATGCACCATATGGCGGCAACGGCTGCTCGCCACACGGGTTCGTCGCGGCGATGGTTTCGGCATAGCTGAGGTTGTTGGCCTTGTTGATCCGGTCGATGAAAATCACACCCGGTTCGGCATAGTCATAGGTGGCCTGCATGATCTTGTTCCACAGATCACGCGCTTGAACTGTGTGATAGACCTTGCCATCGAACACCAGCTCCCACGGGCCATCGGCTTTGACAGCTTCCATAAAGGGATCGGTGACAAGCACCGACATATTGAACATGCGCAGGCGTGCGGGATCAGATTTGGCGGTGATGAACTGTTCGATATCCGGGTGATCACAGCGCATGGTCGCCATCATCGCGCCACGGCGCGAGCCGGCGGACATGATCGTCCGACACATGGCATCCCATACATCCATGAAGCTTAGTGGCCCCGACGCGTCCGCTGCCACACCATGAACATCTGCACCACGTGGGCGGATGGTCGAGAAATCATACCCGATCCCCCCACCCTGCTGCATGGTCAGCGCGGCCTCTTTCAGCATATCGAAGATACCGCCCATGCTGTCCGGCACCGTGCCCATGACAAAGCAGTTAAACAGCGTCACACGTCGCGCAGTGCCTGCGCCAGCGGTGATACGGCCAGCAGGCAGGTATTTGAAATCTTCCAGCGCTTCGAAGAACTTCTGCTCCCAATGCGCCGGGTCTTTTTCGACCTGCGCAAGATCGCGAGCGATACGCCGCCAGCTGTCCTCAACCGTTTGGTCAATGGGAGTGCCATCGGCCTGTTTGAAACGATATTTCATGTCCCAGATCTGCTCGGCGATGGGGGCGGCAAAGCGGCTCATTGGTGATTCCCTGTTCTGAAAGAGGTATCCAGATTATCCCAGATCACACCTTAACCACAACACCTTGATGACAGGCTTTCTTGAGCTACAATGTATAGACGGTCTTGGGACGACTCTGTGGGAAAGCTGTGGATAAGTACATAAACCTCATAAAACTCTCCGTCGGATCGGAAAGCGTCGACACGCTGATGGAATGGCAGGATAGCCGCAAACCGCTTTATGAAGACGGCTTGCCGCGCCACGTCACTCGCATGTGGCCCAAGCGCGAAGCCGAGATTCTGAACGGCGGATCAATCTATTGGGTGATCAAGGGTGTCGTACAGTGCCGCCAGAAGATCCTGCGGCTGGACGAAGTGCGCGGCGAGGACGGTATACGCCGCTGCGCCATCGTGCTGGACCCTGAGGTGCACCGCACACAGAGTGCCTTGAAACGCCCGTTCCAAGGGTGGCGATACCTTAAATCCGAAGATACGCCTGCCGATCTTCCCAAAGGACGGGCCGAGGATGATTCCCTGCCCGACGATCTGAATCGCGCGTTGGCGGACATCGGCGTGCTGTAATCAGCTCAGCCGATCAAGCAATTCGGAAAGAACCTCTTTTTCACCGACACCATAGCTGGCAACCCGACTACGCCACAGCGTGGCCTGTGATTGCAGGATAAGGCCGTCCGACAGGATTTTTAGGTGGTTTGCGCGCAATGTCTCACCTGTCGAGGTGATATCGGCAATCGCCTCGGCGGTTTCGTTCATCACAGTGCCTTCGGTTGCGCCCTGGCTGTCGACCAGAGTGTAATCTGCAACCCCCGCGTCCGTCAGAAACTCGCGTACCAATCGGTGGTACTTGGTCGCAATCCGCAACCGGTGCCCGTGGGTTTTGCGAAACGCTGCCGCCGCAGCATCGAGATCGTCCAGAGTTTCGACATCGACCCAACAGGCAGGGGTCGCAATGATCAGATCCGCTTTGCCGAAGCCCAACTCGGAGACTTCTTCAATCTGCTGTTCCCACCGTGGCAATTTTTCGTGCACCAGATCTGTTCCGGTGACACCCATATGAATGCGGCCCGCTGCCAGTTCGCGGGGGATTTCCCCGGCAGACAGCAGGATCAGCGAGACTCCCTCGATCCCTTCAACCTTACCGGCATATTCCCGGTCTGATCCGCTGCGCGACAATGTGATGCCGCGCTTTTCGAACCACGAAAAGGTCTTATCCATCAATCGGCCCTTCGAGGGCACGCCCAGTTTCAAGCTCATTGCGCGGCCTCCTCGATTTCCAGCATCAGGTCCGGGCGCAATACGCCGCCAACAGCTGGAATTTCTGCCCCGTTGCCCAGTTGTCGCGTCAGCGCATCGTAACGCCCGCCGGTGGCAATCGGAGGCAAATCGGGGCGACCTTCGGCATAAAACCCAAAGACAAACCCGTCGTAATACTCCATCGACGTACGCCCATAGGCAGCCTCGAAATCCAACCGACTCACATCAACACCACGCGCCTGCAGGGCGGCAATTCTTGCCTCAAGCCTGTCCAGCGCCGGAGTGATCTGAGGCAGGTCAACGGCCACATCCCGCAACTGCTCCAAAGCGAAGGGCATGGTTTCCCGAACGGTCAGTAGAGATTCCAGGCCTGCAAGCTCGTTGTCAGAAATCGGTGGCGTGTCGCGATCTTCGCGCAACGCGTCGATGCGCGCCTCGATCTCGGCAACGCGGCGTTTGCCAATCATAGGAACGTCAAACCCCATCGGGTCTGCGGCCTCCAAAAGCATTGTGCGGTGTTCCGGCTCGGGCTTTCGCCCGGCGAACCGATCGAGCAGGACGCGGAACCGACGTGGACGCCACAGGTGGCGCATCAGCGCGGCCTTGCGCCGATCCGTGGTGCGCAGCCCCTGAACAGCCGCCGTCAGGATGCCGATGTCACCGGTTGCCGCGCGCAGGGGCAGCCCCCGCAATTGCAGGGCAAACAGGGAAAACACCTCGGCATCGGCCCCGGCGGGATCATTGCGGTCAAAAACTTCATAACCGACCTGAATGTACTCGTTGGACCGATCCGGGTCATGCTCTTGCCGACGAAAAACTTCACCAGAATAGGTATAGCGTGCGGGTTCAGCCCCTTCGGTCATGTGCATCTGCACGACCGGAAGGGTGAAATCGGGGCGCAGCATCTGTTCACCTCGCAACGCATCCGAAGTCACATAAGCACGCGCGCGGATGTCTTCGCCATAAAGGTCCAGCAACGTTTCAGCCGGTTGCAGCAGGGGCGTATCCACAACCTGCGCCCCGGCGGCTTCAAACCGGACACGCATCATCGCGGCGCGGGCCTGTATCTGGGAACGATTGGGCATCGGTCAGTCCTGACTGTCCAGAATTTCGCGCACTTTGGCGACCAGATCACCACGTGACACTTCGAACTGGCTGGGGCGTTCTTTCCATTCCTCGAGCGTGGCGCTTTCGGCGATCTTCGCGCCAAGGATCAGGTCCTTGATCTGCACGATCCCATTGGCTTTCTCGTCACCGCCCTCGATCACTGCAATCGGAGAGTTCCGTTTATCCGCATATTTCAGCTGATTGCCGAAGTTCTTGGGATTACCCAGATAAACCTCTGCCCGGATACCTGCGTTGCGCAGTTCTGCCACCATCGCCTGATAATCGGCCATCCGGTCGCGATCCATAACGGTCACGACTACAGGACCCGTAGCCTGCGCGGCTATCCTGCCTTTTTCGCGCAGGGCAGCGAGCAGACGGTCGACACCGATGGAGACGCCGGTCGCCGGAACTTCCTGCCCGGTGAAGCGTTTGACCAGATCGTCATAGCGACCACCACCTGCGACCGAGCCGAACTGGCGTTTGCGGCCTTTCTCATCGAAAATCTCAAAGGTCAGCTCGGCCTCATAAACCGGCCCGGTATAGTAACCCAGACCGCGCACGACCGAAGGGTCAATCTCGATCCGGTCCGCGCCGTACCCGCCCGCATCCAACAAGGTGCCGATTTGTTCCAACTCGGCGATCCCGTCCGCGCCGATCTTGCTGTCGCCTACGGCGGCGCGCAAGTTGGCCAATGTTCCGGCGGTTTCCGCTGCCTTGGAGGTCAGAAACGCGATCACCGGCTCAGCCTGATCCTCGCTAAGACCAACACCGTCGATAAACGCGCCAGAGGCGTCCAGACGGCCTTTGGTCAGCAGCTCTCGCACGCCTTGCTCGCCAACTTTGTCGAACTTGTCGATGGTGCGCAGAACGTCGTCGCGGGCAGCGACGTCTTCGCCAAGCCCCATCGCCTCAAGCACGCCGTTCAGAACTTTGCGGTTGTTGACCCGCACAAGATAATCGCCGCGCGGAATGCCGACGGTCTCAAGCGTGTCCGACAGCATCGCGCAAATCTCGGCGTCAGCGGCCATCGAGGCCGTACCCACCGTATCCGCATCGCATTGATAAAACTGGCGATAACGCCCCGGCCCCGGCTTTTCGTTCCGCCAGACTGGTCCCATCGCATAACGACGATAAGGCGTCGGCAGATTGTTGCGGTGCTGCGCGTAAACCCGGGCCAAAGGCGCGGTTAGGTCATAGCGCAGGGCCATCCAGTCGCCCTTGTCATTCTCGTCGACTTCCTGCCACGCGAACACACCCTCGTTCGGGCGATCTACATCCGGAAGGAATTTGCCCAGCGCCTCGACGGTTTCAACCGCGCTGCTTTCCAGGGCGTCAAACCCGTACTGATGATAGACGTCCGCAATAGCCCGCAGCATCTCGGTGCGCTGCGTGACTTCCTGGCCGAAATAGTCGCGGAACCCTTTTGGCGTTACGGCCTTGGGGCGGGGCTGTTTCTTGGGCTTGGCCATGTGGGACGTCCTTGGGAGTTGCCTTGTTCCGCGCGCGGTCTATCCCATGGCCTGCATCGGGGCAAGGCGCGCTTTCGCTGGCCATGCGCTGTCCGGGTCGCTATGACCGGCCTAAGACACAGGAGTCCCCCATGCAGCATCTGGAAGAGCAGATCGCCCATCTTGCCCGTACGGTCGAAGACCTCAACTCGGTCGTCACCCGCCAACAGGACGAGATTGATCGTTTAACACGCCGTGTCGAGATGCTGATGCGCCGCGAAGGCGAACGGTCGCAGGAAGGCTCGGGCGGGATCGTTCTGGGCGACGAACGCCCGCCGCACTATTGATGATTTAGAGCCCCAGCGACGTTTTCACCGCGTTGTCGACCACGCCACCCAATAGGGCATCCTTATCTGCTGCACATCCTTCCGACAGCGCGGCTATGAACGCCTCACGCAGTTTGGCTTTCTCCTCATCCGTGGCTGCATGATCTTCGATATTGATCTGGCGATTGTGGAGAGATAGGGCAGTCATCTTTCCAACAACAGTCACAACAAAGGCTTCGTCGCCATCCGCTTCTTCTGCAATCGAGGCGCAAGTATAGTGCATGACGGGCAATGCATCCTGTACCATCTGCTCAGCCGCCTCATCGGCCGCAGCCACACACGGAGCCGCCAGGATTGCGGCGCAAGCGGACATTTTGAGTTTGAAAAAACGCATCACAATCACTTCCAGTTATGTCCAATAATAGCTCCGGCCACGCCACCAATCGCTGCGCCTTTTCCGTCACCGACAATCGCTCCAACACCTGCGCCGATCAGCGCGCCTTCGATGGTTTTCTTTTTCTTCTTGTCGTCTGCCATCGCGACCGAGGCTGCAACCAAAGCCAGCGATGCCGCCGCCCCGAACAAAACTCTTCTGAAATTGAGACCTGCAATTGTCATATCAACACCCTCCTGCGGCATGACCCAAAGACATCTCTGTCGGGTCAGCCTAGCGGGGTGCTAACTGTCTGGCAACAAAGAGAGGTCAGATCTCTTCGACGGACAGAATACCTTCCAGCGATTTTATCGCGCCTTTGATCTGCGGGTTGATCGGAAACTCAGCGCCCAGGTCCATTTCGACATCACCTGGCAGGCTTGGGTCCAGTAACAACAATTGGATCGGACCGCGCGCCGCGCCTTTGGCGGCAGTTGCGGCATCCTCAAGGACTTTTGCCACGGTTGGCACCGCTTGCGCTGCGCCAACAAAGATACGCAGCCCCGTTGCCCCGGCTTCTGCCACCACAGAATCCGCCGGGCCGACCGAGCGCCCCAGCAGCTTGAGTTGGTCAGCTTCCATCGTCGCCTCGACCGTCAGCACCACCTGTGCTCCGGTTTCCAGATACTCGCGTGACTTTTCGAGCGTTTCTGAAAACAGCGTTACTTCGTATGCACCTGTCGGGTCGGACAACTGGGCAAAGGCGAACCGGTTGCCGCGTGCGGACTTTCGCTCTTGCCGTCCGGCAACAACTCCGGCCATTTTAGCGATCAAAGGGCCCGAACGCGCCTTTTCGGTCACTTCGTCCAACGTCAGAACCTGCTTACGCCTTAACGCGGGCATGTAGTCATCCAACGGGTGGCCTGACAAATAGAAACCAATAGCCTTAAATTCTTCGCTCAAACGTTCCGCCGGCAGCCAGTCTGGCGAAGGCGACAGGCGCGGTTCGGGCAGATCGTCCCCGGCTTCACCAAACAACGACACCTGGTTCGAGTTCTTCTGGTCATGGATTGCCGCCGAATATTGCACCAACGGATCGAGGCTTTCGAACACGCGACGGCGGTTTTTGTCGAGCTGATCGAAGGCCCCTGCCCGCGCCATCATCTCTAGCGGGCGCTTGCCGACCCTCTTCAGATCAACCTTACGGGCAAAGTCGAACAGGTTCACGAACGGCTTGCCTTCGCGCCCCGCGACCACAAGGTTCATCGCTTCGACACCCACATTCTTTAGCGCGCCCAGCGCATAGACCAGGTGCCCGTCCACCACGTCGAATGTCGACAGCGAGCGGTTCACGCAAGGCGGCACGTAAGGCAGTTCCAGTCCCTTACGGACCTCTTCGAAGTATACGGCCAGCTTGTCGGTCAGGTGGATATCGCAGTTCATGACACCGGCCATGAACTCAACCGGGTGGTTCGCCTTCAGCCAGCCTGTCTGATAGCTGACAACCGCATAGGCGGCAGCGTGGGATTTGTTGAACCCGTAGTTGGCGAATTTATCCAACAGGTTCCAAACCTCGGTCGCCTTGGCCTCATCCACATCGTTCTCAGCAGCACCCTTGAGGAACTTGGGCCGCTCTGCGTCCATCGCCTCCTGGATTTTCTTACCCATCGCGCGGCGCAGCAAATCCGCACCGCCAAGGCTGTAGCCCGCCATTTCCTGGGCGATCTGCATCACCTGTTCCTGGTAGACGATGATGCCTTGCGTCTCGTCCAGGATATGATCGATGGACGGGTGCAGCGTGTCCCGTTCGCTCAGCTTGTTCTTGACCTCACAGAACTTGGGGATGTTCTCCATGGGGCCAGGTCGGTAGAGCGCGACGAGGGCAATGATATCTTCGATACAGTCAGGCTTCATCCGCTTGAGCGCATCCATCATGCCCGAGGATTCCACCTGAAACACCGCCACGGTCTTGGCCGCCGAATAAAGTTTGTACGTCGCCTCATCATCCAGCGGGATGGCGTTGATCTGGTTTTCCGCCCCTTCAGCGGGTTCGTAAAGCTCCGTACCATCAGCAGCGACATGCAACGGGCGATCGGATTTGAAGATCAGATCCATAGCGTTCTGGATCACAGTCAGCGTCTTCAGGCCCAGAAAGTCGAATTTCACCAGCCCGGCCTGTTCGACCCATTTCATGTTGAACTGAGTGGCAGGCATATCGGACCGCGGGTCCTGATACAGCGGCACAAGCGCGTCCAATGGACGATCCCCGATCACCACGCCTGCCGCGTGGGTCGAAGCGTTTCGCAGCAACCCCTCGACCTGCTGACCGTAAGTCAGCAGGCGGTCCACAACCTCCTCGTTACGCGCCTCTTCCCGTAGCCGGGGTTCGTCCTTCAACGCCTTTTCGATGGAAACGGGTTTGACGCCTTCCACCGGGATCATCTTGGACAGGCGATCCACCTGCCCGTATGGAATCTGCAAAACGCGACCAATGTCGCGCACCGCAGCTTTCGACAGCAATGCGCCAAAGGTGATGATCTGCCCCACCTTGTCGCGACCGTATTTCTGCTGCACGTAACGGATCACCTCTTCTCGGCGATCCATGCAGAAGTCGATATCGAAGTCCGGCATCGAAACCCGTTCCGGGTTCAGGAACCGTTCGAAAAGCAGCGAATAGCGCAGCGGATCAAGGTCAGTAATCGTTAGCGCATAGGCCACCAGTGACCCCGCGCCCGAGCCACGACCTGGCCCCACCGGGATGTCCTGATCCTTGGACCACTGAATAAAATCGGCAACAATCAGGAAGTAGCCGGGGAACCCCATGCCTTCGATGATATCGAGCTCGAAGTCCAAGCGTTCCTGATATTCCTCTGGCGTTACTGCGTGCGGGATCACTGCCAGACGTTTTTGCAAACCATCATTCGCAATACGGCGCAGTTCGGCAACCTCGTCATCAGCGAATTTCGGCAGGATCGGATCGCGGCGATAGGCCATGAACGCACAGCGCTTGGCAATCTCGACCGTATTCTCAATGGCCTCGGGCAAGTCGGCGAACAAGGTCGCCATTTCCTGCTGCGACTTGAAATAATGCTGCGCGGTCAGGCGGCGGCGGCCTTCTTGCTGATCGACATAGGCCCCCTCCGAGATACAGATCAGCGCATCGTGCGCTTCGTACATATCTGTGGTCGGGAAATAGACGTCATTGGTGGCGACCAGAGGAAGGTTTTTGGCATAGGCCATTTCCACATGGCCACGCTCGGTCAGACGTTCTGCCTCTGGCTGACCACCCTCACCCGGATGACGCTGGAGTTCGATATAGAGGCGATCGGGGAACATCGCTGACAACCGGTCCACCACGGCCTCAGCTGCGGGGCGTTGACCCTGCTGCAACAACATCCCAACCGGTCCATCCGGCCCACCGGACAAGCAGATCAACCCGTCAGATCGTTCCGCAAGTTCTTCCAGAGTCACCTGCGGCAACTGCCCACCCTTGTCGACGTAAAGACACGAGCTGAGCTTCATCAGGTTCTCATACCCGACCTCGGACTGGGCAAGCAAAACCACCGGCGCGGGTGTTTTGGGCTTTTCGCCCGGTTGCGCCTGCACATAGGTCAGGTCAACCTGACAACCCATAATCGGCTGCACTCCGGCCCCGCTGGCGGTGACCGAAAACTCCAAAGCCGAGAACATGCTGTTAGTATCCGTCACAGCGACGGCGGGCATATCCATCTTATCACACAGACCGGGCAGCTTTTTCAGCCGCACGGCGCCTTCCAGCAGGGAATATTCGGTGTGAACTCGGAGGTGAATGAATCGAGGAGTACTGCTCATGACTGCCACGCTATCCCAGCCGCGCGCCCGGCAAAAGCAGGAACCTTGGCTTTGGATTGCCAAAAAGATGGGCTTTGATTATTCGGCTTTTCCAGAAGGTGCTTCGGAGCCCGGCAGTAGCCAAAGACAAAAAACGCTTTAGTTTCAATCCAGTGATCGCTAAACGAAGATAACAATCACGCAGCGTCAGTGCTCAATGGTGTATCACATAGGTAGTTTTTCTTGCCAGACAACCTGCGCTGTTTCTAACATCAGATGGCAAGCTATCCGCCCGCTACTCTTTCTACGTCGCATCGAAGGGGGGCACGCAAGGGCGCAACCGGGTAAGGCGACGGGTTTCTCGAATGAATATCACGTTTCTTCTGAACGGAGAGACAGTGGAACTGGCGGATGTCAATCCGACAGCGACCCTGCTGGATTGGCTGCGTGAGGATCGCGGCCTGACCGGCACCAAAGAAGGCTGCAACGAAGGCGATTGCGGGGCATGCACTGTCATGGTGACGGATGAAGGTGACCACAAGGCGCTAAATTCCTGCATCCTGTTTCTGCCTCAACTGCATGGTAAGGCGGTTCGCACGGTCGAAGGCGCCAGTGGCCCCAATGGCGAGGCGCACCCAGCCCAGCAGGCGATGGTGGATCTGCACGGCTCGCAATGTGGCTTCTGCACGCCCGGTTTCGTTATGTCGATGGTGGCAGGTCATGCAAATGGCGCGACGGATCACGACACCCAGCTTGCTGGCAACCTGTGCCGATGCACCGGCTACGCGCCGATCATTCGCGCCGCCAAGGCTGCCGAAGAAGTTCCCGTGCCGGTTTGGGTGAAAGACAAGCCAGTCGCCACGCGGGTCACATCGCAGATGTTGCCGGAGTCTTCGGATGAATTGGCCAAAATCTACGCGGAACACCCGGACGCCACTCTGGTCGCCGGTGCGACGGACGTTGGGCTTTGGGTGACCAAGCAACTGCGTGACCTCGACCCAGTGATTTTTCTGAACCGCTGTGATGATCTGAAAGAGATCACCATCACGGATGACGAGGTTCGGTTCGGCGCGATGGTCGATATGAACCGGATGGGCGAAGCATTGGCGGACCTGCATCCGTCTTATGCCGAAATGATCCGACGCTACGCCAGCGTACAGGTGCGGCACGCGGCCACCGTGGGCGGAAATATCGCAAACGGCTCGCCCATAGGTGACAACCCGCCCGCACTGATCGCCCTGGGCGCAACGCTACAACTGCGCAAGGGCGACGAACGTCGCTCGGTCGCATTGGAGGACTTCTTTATCGACTACGGCAAACAAGACCGCACACCTGGCGAGTTTGTCGAATCCGTAAGTTTTTCGCGTCAGGCGGATCGTTTGAAGGCTTACAAACTCAGTAAACGTTTCGATCAGGATATCTCGGCAGTGTGTGGGTGCTTTAACATCACTGTTTCGGACGGAATCGTTGCTGATGCGCGTATTGCCTTTGGTGGTATGGCCGGCACTCCCAAACGGGCTTCAAATGTCGAAGCCGCACTGGTTGGCAAGCCATGGACGCATGAGACTGTCCGGTCCGCCATTCCGGCCTTCGACAGTGATTTCACGCCAATGACGGACATGCGCGCATCGGCCAACTATCGGCTGCAGACCGCCAAAGCGCTGCTCGAACGATATTTCCTTGAGGATCAAGGCGAAGTGACAAATGTATTGGAGGTGTCCGCATGAGCGTGACCAAACCCCTCCCCCATGACGCGGCGCCACTGCATGTCGCGGGAACCGCACGGTATGTGGATGACATTCCGACGCCCAAAGGGTCGTTGCATTTGGCCTTTGGCATTAGCCCGATTGCCAAGGGTAAGATCACCACGATGGACCTGTCGGCGGTGAAGGCCGCTGAAGGTGTCGTCATGGTGATGACAGCCGACGATCTGCCGTTTGCCAATGACGTCTCACCGTCGATCCATGATGAACCTCTGCTGTCTGATGGTACGGTTCACTATATCGGGCAACCCGTTTTCCTCGTTATCGCGACCAGCCACCTTGCCGCGCGGAAAGCGGCGCGTTTGGGCCAGATCGATTATGCCGAAGAGACCCCGATCCTGACGGTTGAAGAGGCGCTTGCTGCGGACAGCCGGTTCGAGGACGGCCCGCGCATCTACGCCAAGGGCGATGCGGATGCGGCCATTGCGGGTTCGGCGCATGTGATCGAAGGTGGATTCGAGCTTGGCGGTCAGGAGCATTTCTATCTGGAAGGTCAGGCTGCACTGGCCGTGCCCAATGAGGGCGCGGATATGTTGGTGCATAGCTCGACCCAACACCCGACCGAGATTCAGCACAAAGTAGCGGACGCTCTGGGTGTTCCGATGCACGCGGTTCGCGTTGAAACGCGCCGTATGGGCGGCGGCTTTGGCGGCAAGGAAAGTCAGGGCAACGCTTTGGCTGTTTCCTGCGCTATCGCGGCACGTGCAACCGGCAAAGCCTGCAAGATGCGCTATGACCGCGATGATGACATGATCATAACCGGCAAGCGCCACGCGTTCCGGATTGCATATAAGGCCGGATTTGATGAGAACGGCCACATCCAAGGCGTTTCCTTCCTGCATCATGCGATTTGTGGTTGGGCGCAGGATCTGTCCTTGCCGGTCGCTGACCGTGCGATGCTGCATTCGGACAATGCCTATCTGCTGCCGAATGCCCGGATCGAAAGCCACCGGCTGAAGACTAACACTCAATCCGCAACCGCCTATCGCGGGTTCGGCGGACCTCAGGGTATGGTCGGGATCGAACGCGTGATGGATCACGCCGCGTATGAACTGGGCATGGACCCGGTCGAATTGCGTCGCCGGAACTACTATGAACCGGCGCATGTTGTTGCGGATCCCGTGGTCGCTGAAAAGCCGCTGGGCCATCCTGACCCGCACGAAGACCTCACTAGCCGAGGTGCAGTGGAAATGGGCGACGCACCAGTGCGTCCGTTGCCCGCAGGCGGCAATACCACGCCGTACGGGATGGAGGTCAGTGACTTCGAATTGCACGGCATGACCGCCAAGTTGCTACAATCCAGCGACTACACCGCACGCAAGGCTGCCATTGAGAAGTGGAATGCCGAGAACAGCGTGATCAAGAAGGGAATTGGCTTTTCTCCGGTTAAGTTTGGCATTTCGTTTACGTTGACCCACCTGAACCAGGCGGGCGCGTTGGTGCATGTGTATCAGGACGGCTCGGTCCACCTGAACCATGGCGGTACCGAGATGGGGCAAGGTCTTTTCCAAAAGGTCGCGCAGGTGGCCGCGTCCCGCTTTGGCATTCCGTTGGAGATGGTGAAAATCACCGCGACCGACACCGCCAAGGTGCCGAATACCTCGGCTACGGCCGCGTCCTCGGGCAGTGACCTGAACGGCATGGCGGTCAAAGCGGCTTGCGACACGATCCGCGACCGGATGGCCGACTATCTGGCGCATCGACATCAGGCCGATCCCTCGACAGTGACGTTTTCGGATGGCCACGTCTCGGTCGGCGAAGAGCGCTATACATTCTCAGAAGCAGCTGCGCTGGTTTATCAGGGCCGGGTCAGCCTGTCTGCGACCGGGTTCTATAAGACACCCAAGATCGAGTGGGACCGGATCAAAGGCCGGGGGCGTCCGTTCTTTTATTTCGCCTACGGCGCGTCGATCACCGAAGTCGCAATCGATACACTGACTGGCGAGAACCGCATTTTGCGGACGGATATCCTGCATGATGCAGGCGCATCGCTGAACCCGGCGCTGGATATTGGGCAGGTCGAAGGCGCATACGTACAGGGCGCTGGTTGGCTGACAACCGAAGAGCTGGTTTGGGATGGCAAAGGGAACCTGCGCACGCACGCGCCGTCGACCTACAAGATTCCCGCTTGCTCGGACCGGCCTGACGTTTTCAATGTCGCGCTCTGGAGCGGTGAAAACCGCGAGGACACGATCTATCGCTCAAAAGCGGTCGGAGAGCCGCCGTTCATGCTGGGTATTTCCGCGTGGCTTGCCCTGTCGAATGCGGTGGCGGCCTGCGGGGGCAGCTATCCGGCACTGGATGCACCCGCCACGGCTGAAGAAGTCTGGAAGGGTGTCCAGCGGGTAAAGGGAGAGACCTGATGGGATTTGATCGAGAGGCTTTGAGGGAGGCGGTCAAAACCCACGGCAAGGTGACCCGGGTGGTTATCGCCGGGATCAAGGGGTCATCCCCCCGTGAAGTTGGCGCTGCAATGCTTGTTTGGGAGAACGGGCAGTCGGGCACCATCGGCGGTGGCACGTTGGAGTATCAGGCGGCTGAAGCAGCCCGATCCCAAGCAGCGCCCATGCGCCAAACGCACCACGCGCTTGGCCCGGATATGGGCCAGTGTTGTGGCGGTGCAGTAACTCTGCTGAGTGAAATCTATGACCTTGAGGCCGTCGACCGGCTGGATGATGCAGTCATTGCGCGCTCGGCTTCGGGCGGTGAGATGCCGCTTTCGGTCAAGCGACTGTTGTCGCAGGCCCGCGGTCAAGGTGTTGCGCCCGAACCGCAGCTGATTGACGGCTGGATGGTCGAACCCGTTCACGAACCCGCGCGCAATCTGTGGATATGGGGTGCTGGTCACGTTGGCCGGGCTCTGGTCGATGTCCTGTCACCGCTGCCCGATCTGTCGATCACCTGGGTCGATACCGGACCTGAGCGTTTTCCCGAAGCGGTGCCCGCAGGCGTAACCGTCGTTCCGGCAGCGAAACCGGCTGAACTGGTACGCCATGCGCCGCGTGATGCCGAGCACCTTGTGCTTACTTATTCACACAATCTGGACCTGGAACTGTGCAACAGGTTGCTTTTGCACGATTTCCGCTTTGCGGGCCTGATTGGCTCGGCTACGAAATGGGCGCGGTTCCGGTCCCGGCTGGCCGCTTTGGGACATGCGCCCGAGCGGATTGGCCGGATCACCTGCCCAATCGGAGATCCAGCCCTGGGCAAACACCCGCAGATGATCGCAGTTGGTGTCGCGGCGCAGATCCTGCGCCCTGCCCGGCAAAACGAAATAAAGAAGGACCTGAGCGCGTGACCACTCCACTTCTAAGCTTACAAGGGCTGACTAAAGCCTATCCCGGCGTCGTGGCCAATGATCAGGTGTCCTTTGACATCGGTGAGGGTGAGGTACACGCCTTGCTTGGCGAAAACGGTGCCGGCAAATCCACGTTGGTCAAAATGATCTACGGTCTGGTGAAGCCCGACAGCGGAACCATGCTGCTGCGCGGACAAGCCTTCGCGCCACCCGAACCCCGCGCCGCACGGGCGGACGGGATCGCGATGGTGTTCCAGCACTTCTCGTTGTTCGACGCATTGAACGTGGCCGAAAACATCGCCTTGGGGATGGAAAACCCACCAGCCATGGGCGATCTGGCGGCGCGTATTCGCGAAGTATCGGAAACCTATGGTCTGCCGCTGGATCCCTATCGCACTGTCGGCGATCTGTCCGCGGGTGAGCGTCAGCGGGTCGAAATCATCCGCTGCCTGTTACAGGATCCGAAGCTGCTGATCATGGATGAGCCGACATCGGTTCTGACACCTCAGGAAGTCGATATTCTGTTTGAAACGCTGAACAAATTGCGGTCCGAGGGTACTTCGATCCTGTATATCTCGCACAAGCTGGAAGAAATCCGCACACTGTGCGACCACGCCACAATCCTGCGTTTGGGTAAGAATGTCGGCGAATGCGTTCCCGCTGAGACCTCCGCGCGGGATATGGCCGAGATGATGGTGGGTTCGACCCTGCAAACACCGGAGCGTTCGGGGCGTGAGTTCGGTGAGGTCGCCCTGGATGTCAGCGGTTTGTCAGTTCCATCACCATCCGAGTTCGGTACCGCATTGAAGAATGTCCACATGACCGTCCGTAAGGGCGAAGTTCTGGGCATCGGCGGTGTCGCGGGCAACGGCCAGGACGAATTGTTGGGCGTTCTGTCGGGCGAGATCACCACAGCGCCCGACGCGATCAAGTTCAACGGCCAGCCGATCGGCAAACTGGGGCCGACCGCGCGCCGCAAAATGGGCGTTCTGACTGCTCCGGAAGAACGGTTGGGACATGCGGCCGCCCCTGACATGAGCCTGACCGAGAACGCGCTGCTAACCGGATCAGTCCGGGAAGGACTTGAGAACAACGGCTTCCTCAAATGGGCAGAAACCAAGAGCTTTGCCGAAAAGATCATCAGTGCCTTTGACGTCCGCACACCGGGGCCAGAAAACGCAGCACGATCTTTGTCAGGCGGTAACCTGCAGAAATTCGTCATTGGGCGCGAAGTCCTGCAAAACCCGGACGTTCTGGTTGTGAACCAACCGACATGGGGCGTGGATGCGGCCGCCGCGGCCTCGATCCGTCAGGCCATTCTGGATTTGGCCGCCAAAGGCACCGCAGTCATCTGCATATCGCAAGATCTGGATGAGCTGATGGAGATATCGGACAGCTTTGCAGCGCTCAATGAAGGGCGGCTCAGCGCTCCGCGTACGACCACGGGTCTGACGGTCGACGAAATCGGCCTGATGATGGGCGGCGCGCATGGCATGGAGGTGGCCCATGTTTAATCCGTCGGACCGCCTTCGGCGGGAAAATTTACAAAAAGATGAAGAAACTGGGGGAATGAGCAGATGATTGTGTTGGAGAAACGGCAGCAGCCGTCCAAAGCGTGGTCTTACGCGACCCCTTTGGTGGCCGTGCTGGCAACCATGGTTTTCGGCGGCATCCTGTTCGCCATTCTGGGCAAGAACCCGATCCAAGCCATTGGCACCATTTTCTGGGAGCCGCTGTTTGGCGAGTTCGCTTTCTACTATCGTCCACAATTGCTGGTCAAAGGCGCGCCGCTGGTTCTGATCGCCATTGGCCTGTCCTTGGGTTTCCGAGCCGGTATCTGGAATATCGGGGCCGAGGGGCAATACATCATGGGCGCTATCTTTGGCGCAGGTGCAGGTCTGGCCTTTTACCCGCTGGATGCGTTCTACGTTTTCCCGATCATGGTGATCGCCGGCGCATTTGGCGGTTGGCTTTGGGCGGCAATCCCAGCCTTCCTGAAGGTGCGTTTTGGCACCAACGAAATTCTCGTATCACTGATGCTGGTCTACGTGGCCGAGCAGATGCTGGCTTCGGTTTCGCTTGGCCTGCTTAAAAACCCCGAAGGGTTTGGCTTTCCCGGATCGCGCAATCTGCAATCCTATGAAAGCGCGCATAACGCTGAGTTGATCGCCGGATCGGGAATGCACTGGGGTGTGGTGACCGCGCTGATCGCTGTGATCTTTGCCTATGTCCTGCTGAACCGTCACATGCTGGGCTTCCACATTCGCCTGACGGGTGAAGCGCCTCGGGCGGCGAAGTTCGCAGGTGTAAACCCGGCACGTCTGATCCTGTTCTGTCTGGGCATGTCCGGTGCCCTGGCCGGGTTGGCGGGGATGTTCGAGGTCGCAGGCCCATCAGGTCAGGTCAGCATCGACTTTAACGTGGGCTACGGCTTTACAGCGATCATCGTGGCCTTTCTGGGTCGTCTGCATCCGGTGGGTATCCTGCTGGCAGGTGGCTTGATGGCGTTGACCTATATTGGCGGCGAAATCGCGCAATCCCAGTTGGGCCTGCCTGCTGCTGCCATTCAGGTCTTTCAGGGCATGCTCCTGTTCTTCCTGCTGGCTTTCGATCTTTTGACCAACTACCGCATCCGTGCGGCTCGTAATGAGGTGGCGTGACCCATGGACCTAGGTGAAATCAATCCCGTACTTCTGGTCGCCTCGCTTATGGTGGCTGCAACCCCCCTGCTGCTGGCGGCGATCGGAGAGCTTGTCGTCGAAAAAGCAGGTGTTCTGAACCTTGGCGTAGAGGGCATGATGATCGTCGGCGCAATCAGCGGATTTGCGATCTCTGTCGAAACAGGATCACCCTGGCTGGGGTTCATTGCAGCAGCCATTGGTGGCGCGGTTCTGTCCCTGCTGTTCGTCCTGCTGACGCAGTTTGCGCTGGCGAACCAGGTGGCCAGTGGTCTTGCACTTACCCTGTTCGGCCTAGGCTTCAGCGCGCTGATGGGTCAAAGCTATGTAGGTGTCAAACCGCCCAGCATGGGAGATATCCATATCCCGTTGCTCAGCGATATTCCTGTGATCGGCCCAATCCTGTTCCAGCATGATCCGATCCTGTATCTGGGCATCGCCTTGGTTGCGGCCGTCTGGGCCACGCTGAAATACACCCGCGTCGGTCTGATCCTGCGCGCAGTGGGTGAAAACCACGACGCCGCACACGCCTTGGGCTACAAGGTCATCAAGATCCGCATCCTGGCGATCCTGTTTGGTGGCGCCTGCGCGGGCCTCGGCGGAGCCTATATCAGCCTGATCCGCGTTCCGCAGTGGACCGAGGGCATGACCGCCGGTGTTGGCTGGATCGCTCTTGCGCTGGTGGTCTTTGCCAGCTGGAAACCATGGCGTGCATTGCTGGGTGCTTATTTGTTTGGCGGAATCACGGTGTTGCAGCTTAATCTGCAGGCCGCAGGCGTTGCCATCCCAGTCGAGTATCTGGCAATGTCGCCCTACATCATCACGATCCTTGTGCTTGTGATCCTTTCGGCCGACAAGAGCAGCGCACCTGCCTCACTGGGCCGGACCTTCCACGCCTCGCACTAGACGGGGCCAATTGAACCAACTTGGGGAGTAACCACATGAAATTCACTTCACTTCTTGCCAGTGCCGCGATGGTGCTGGGTCTGGCGACCGGCGCGGTCGCACAGGACAAAACAAAAGTAGGCTTTGTCTATGTCGGCCCAGTTGGCGACGGTGGCTGGACCTATGAGCACAACAAAGGCCGCCTAGCCGTGGAAGATCACTTTGGCGACAAGGTCGAGACCGTGTTCGTCGAATCCGTTCCCGAAGGCCCGGATGCCGAGCGTGTGATGACGCAGATGGCGCTGGAAGGCGCTGACCTGATCTTTACCACCTCGTTTGGCTACATGGATCCGACCATTAACGTGGCCAAGAAGTTCCCGGACGTTAAGTTCGAGCATGCGACCGGTTACAAGACTGCCGATAACGTCTCGGTCTATTCGGCCCGTTTCTACGAAGGTCGCGCAGTTCAGGGCCACATCGCCGGTAAAATGACCAAGTCGAACATTATCGGTTACATCGGTTCCTATCCGATCCCCGAAGTGATCCGTGGCATCAACTCGGCCTACCTCCACGCCAAAAAGGTAAACCCAGATGTCGAGTTCAAGATCATCTGGGCCTACACTTGGTTTGATCCGGCGAAAGAGGCTGACGCGGCTTCGGTTCTGATCGAACAAGGCGCGGACGTGATCTTGCAGCATACCGACTCGACCGCACCGCAGGCGGCCGCGCAAGAAGCGGGCAACGTGGTCACCTTTGGTCAGGCCTCGGACATGAGCGAATACGCTCCGTTCCCACGCGTGTCATCGATCATCGATGATTGGGCTCCCTACTACATCGCACGCACCCAGGCCGTCATGGATGGAACATGGGAAAGTGCCAATACCTGGGACGGTATCCGCGAAGGCATGGTAGCAATCGGCGAGATCTCCGATGCCGTTCCGGCCGATGTCAAAGAAGAAGCGCTGGCGCTGAAGGCCGCCATGGCTGCGGGTGAGTATCACCCCTTTACCGGCCCGATCAAAAAGCAGGACGGCAGCGACTGGCTTGCTGAAGGCGAAACCGCCGATGACGGTACACTGGCAGGCATGAACTTCTACATTGAAGGTTTGGAAGGCGAAATTCCGCAGTAAATCTTTGCACGAACACGCTGAAGGGCTGGCCATTAGGCTGGCCCTTTTTCGTTTCTATACGAGCACCTCGCCTAACCTTAACTAAATACTGTCTTGACGAGTGCCGGCACGACGGACCTGATGGGGTTAATGTTTTACCTGCCTCAACACGAAACGTAAAAATCCCATGGAGATCAAAGCGCAAGACCACAGCCGCTGGTGGATACTCGGCGCAATGGGCGCCATCTTGGGTGTTATTCTGCTGGACGAAACGGTCGTCAGCGTCGCGCTTCCGACCATCCGGGATGAGCTTGGCCTGTCTCTGCTGGAAGCGCATTGGGTGGTGAATATCTATCTGCTGGTGTTGGCTTGTTTTGCGGGCGCAGCAGGGCGATTGGGCGATGTTCTGGGCATTCGGCTTTTGCTCAGTGCGGGTTTATTGACTTTCGGCTTATCCTCTGCGCTGGGAGGGTTTGCCGAAAGCGGATTTGAACTGCTAACAGCGCGCGCCGCACAGGGCATCGGTGCAGCACTGATTTTCCCGCTGTCGCTAGTGGTTCTGATCCAGTCTTTTGACGAAAAGGAACGCGGGCTGGCACTGGGTTTATATGGCGGGATCGGGACAGTGTTCCTGTCAATGGGTCCGCTGGTTGGAGGCGTTCTGACCGAATATCTGTCTTGGCGCTGGATCTTCTGGGTCAACCCCCCAATCGTGCTTGTAGTCGCTCTGGTCGCCTGGGTTTTCTGGCGGGACCCGCCACACCAACGGGAGCGCGAGTTCGACCTGAAAGGCCTAATTCTACTGGTGACGGGGTTGGCGGTTATTGTGTTCGGTGTCATGGAGGGCCCGGACAGAGGCTGGGCACAGCCCGTAGTTCTTATGGCCCTGTCAGCGGGTCTTATACTTTTGGTGTTATTTGTCCGCGTCGAACAGAGGGCAACATCGCCTCTGATTGCCATCTCCTTTTTTGCCGGCCCCGGGTTTGCTGCTTCAAACATGATCCTGTTCACCGCACAATTCGGCAAGATTACTCTGTTCGTGTTCGGCGCATCCTACTTTCAATCAAAGCTCGGGTTTTCACCGCTGACTGCTGGTGTCGCCCTGTTGCCGATTGCTTTTCCGCAGATTTTCATTGCCCCGATGGCGGGGAAAATTGCTGATAAATTTGGTTCACGCGGCCCTTCTCTGACAGGTACAGCGCTGGGTGCGATTGCCATACTTATTGTCGCACTGGGAATGCATTTAGACGTCGCCGCGCTGATCTATGCTGGCTACTTCCTTTGGGGTTGTTGCGTGCCGTTTCTGTTTGTCCCCCCAAGGCGGGCCATCATGTCAACGGTACCACAAGCTCTGCACGGACAGGCAAGTGGCATCTCGATGACATTTCAGCTGCTGGGCGGTACGGTCGGGATGGCCCTGGGCAGTTCGGTTTTTGCCATAACCGGCTCGTTCACTCTGGTTTTCTGTTTTGTTGCGGCGTTCGCTGTCTGCGTTCTCGCGTTTGCTTACGCGTCCCTCGCCTTAGATAACAAACCCGGCCGCCCAGCGGTTTAAACCTCACACAGGCCGGATCTGAAATCAAAACGCGTGAATGGCTCAATGCCCGGTCAGCACCAACGTATTCACCGGCATCAGGATCAGACGCAGGCGCAAGCCCGCCGCGTGGACAACACCGATCGTGTCTATCACATGCAAGGCGGCGGCGTGCCAGAATCCCAGGTCTTCATGTTCCAGCCGTTCGTGGTTGTCGGTGTAGACATTCGCCAGACAATTGCTGCCGGGCGGTATGTCATCGGCCATGTTTTTGTACAGCGGCTCCATGTAGACCAAAATCGAGCCAGGCACCGTGTTGGCCTGGACATCGCGCAGCTCATCCGTGGGGCGTATCTGGCCCGACGGGATGACATCCTGCACCTCGACCACAACCATCGGGATGACAGTGAAGGGCTTGGTCATGCAACCCAGCTCTCCGATCATGCCCGGCTTGATGACCTGAGCGGCCATCTGGTTGAATGCAGCCTGAAACCGGTTATGGCCCGAGCTTGACGGAACCAGAATGCCCGCAGGCCGCAGCAAGGGGCTGACATAGTCGCCCACCTGAAGGCCGAATTGTTCAACCCGACCGGTCACACCTGCGCTTACGACTGTTTTGTCCAGCTCGGTCAGCGCGGCGTCCAACTGGGCGTTGGCGCTGGCCAGTTGGGCCGGGATCAGTTCTTCGATCTGCTGCACCACGGCGGCACGGCGGGATCGCGATGCGGTAAGCTGCGCTTCACGCTCGGCAACAAGGTTTTCCAACCGGTCGATTTCGGCCAATCGCACGGCGCTGGAGCCTTCGTCCCGCAGGGTGGTGTTACGCTCCAAATCCTCAAGCGATTGATCCAATGCAGCGCGCGCGCCTGCGATGCCTGCGTCGGCCTCGGCCAGATCGGTTTCCGCCACTTTCAGCGAGGCCTGAACCTGCGCGATCTGCGCATGCGCGGCCTCGACCTGTGCGGTTTGGGTGAAATCCTCGATCCGGAAAATCGGCTGGCCGGCAGTGACCTGCTGATTGTTGGTGACGTAAATTTCGGACACGCGACCACCGAGTTGAGGCAGAATTGTCACCGTTCGGAAATAGGACGCCGCCGTTTTACTGGCAGGGTGGAAGTAAAACAGCGTGGTGATCACGGTCAGCGCAAGAATGGCGCAGGTGGTCAGGCCCCAACGCAGTTCATACCACATGGTGAACAGTGTGATTTCATGGCCTATACGTTTGCCCTGTACGTAACGGCGAAATAAGTAATCCGGCAACACGGTGACCAGCGCGCACATCAGTGTTTCAAGCATCTCTTACTGCTCCTGCTGCGCGGTCGGTTGCGATGGGGCTGCGGCGGCGGGGTTATCAGTGCTTTTATTACCCAGCGATCGAATCGCGTCCGCAATTGCCCGCAAGGGAGCCGCTACATCCGGGAACTGGAAGCCAGCCACCAGTATGGCCGCCACCCAGAACAAGCCGTTATGGGTGAATAGCGCCAACAGTGCCAGGATCCCTACGAGCTGAAACTGAGGGTGATTTGATTCATGCGCGATTTTTTCAGGGATCGAATGCAGGGTGAAATAGCCAACGCCAATCAGCACGATCACCAGAACGGTAAAAATAAACATGAAGGTTAGCAAAAAGTCGCTGCCATCTGCCTGCGTGACGTATGAGGGGATATGCCCCGTGGCCATTGGATGTAATTCTGCCGGTGTCACGTCTTTCTCCGATTCCGATGATAGCTGCACTAAAAACAGGCCGGTCTCTTTGGTTCAAGTTTACATTGCGGAAATTACGCCTCATTTCCAATAGTGTTACGCATGCGAAGCTTTGCGCATGAATAAAAGCAGATCTCAAATCCACCCGTTTTGGGGTGATCCCAGGGCGGAGTTTCTAACATGATCGATTTCCTGGTCATCGGTGGCGGCATCGCCGGATTAAGCGCGGGCGCGCGTTTGTCCGAACATGGTCATGTCGTCGTGCTCGAAGGCGAAGACGCGCTGGGATATCACACCTCTGGCCGGTCAGCGGCGTTGTTTGAAAAGGGGTATGGACCACCTTCCGTGAAGACCCTGAATGCAGCGAGCGAAGCTTGCCTCAGATCGAACGGCTATCTGTCGCCGCGCGGGTTGATGCTGATCGCCGGGCATGATCAAGAAGATGAGTTTTTTCAGGATCAGGCTGACCTTCGTCTATCAGAAATCTCGGTTGACGAGGCCATTTCGCGGGTTCCGATACTGAACCCACAGACTGTTGGGTTTGCCGCCGCCAGCAGCGTTGCTTTTGACATTGATACCGACCGGATGATGCAAGATTTCGCACGTGTAATCCGGGCCAACGACGGCTTGGTTCTGACCCGTCAGAAGGTCAAAAGCATCACCAAAGTTGGGCACTGGTTTGTTGAGGCGGCAGAACCTTTCGAGGCTAAGGCCCTTGTGAATGCCGCAGGCGCGTGGGTGGATGAGATCGCCATGATGGCTGGCATTACACCGATCGGAATAGAACCGCGCCGGCGATCTGTGGCCCGTATTCCCGCCCCTGCCGGTCATGACGTGACCGGTTGGCCTTTGATGTTGGGCGCTGGCGAAGGCTGGTATGCGAAACCGGATGCCGGAAAGCTGATCGTTTCCCCTTGCGAGGCTGATCCGACCTTTCCCCATGATGCCTATGCGGACGACATGGTGTTGGCCGAGGGTCTGGCGCGGTACGAAGCGATGGTGACCGAGCCGGTCACAAGGGTCGAGGCGAACTGGGCCGGACTTCGCAGCTTTGCGCCGGATGGTACGCTGGTCTTAGGACCCGACCCTGCCGAACCCACGTTTATCTGGTCGGCAGCGCAAGGCGGTTATGGCTTTCAAACGGCACCGGCGGCCTCACAACTGGTGGCAGATTTGACGACTGGTGCTCGTTCAGAATTGGAGGCGGCGAGCGTTTTCGCCCTAAGGCCAGAAAGGTTACGTGGATGACAAAACGCAAACTCCCTGCAAATGCCAGCGTCGCGACGGTATCCGATGGGCAAAAATTGGTCGCTCCGGCGGCCAGCAGGAATGCCGACGCGCTGTGTGATCTGCTGGCTCAGTTCGCCCCTGTGTCCGGTCGCGCGCTGGAACTGGCCAGTGGTACAGGGCAGCACGTCGTGGCTTTTGCAAATCGATTGCCCGGTCTGGATTGGCAACCCAGTGAGGTTGAACCTGAACGACGCGCTTCAATCGACGCGTATGCCGAAGGCGTAGAAAACATAGCCCCTGCGATAGAACTCGATGCGGTTCAACCCGGCTGGCATATTGTTCACGGGGCAAATGACCTGATCCTCTTGATCAACTTGCTGCATCTGATCAGTTGGTCGGAGGTGGAAGCCTTGGTGACCGAGGCCGCGCTGGCGCTGAACCCGGGCGGTCGGCTAATCCTCTATGGGCCATTCATGCGCGCTGGCCGATTGACCAGTACCGGAGACCAGAACTTTCATGCTGCATTGAGCCAACAAGACCCGGACATCGGATACAAGGATGACGCCGATATTTTGGACCTGCTGCGTCGAGTTCAATTGAGTTTAATCGATGCTGTTGAAATGCCGGCAAACAACCTGGCATTTATCGCTGAAAGACCTGTAGTCTGATCAAGATCAAAGTCAGGCAGTTTCCATGAACATATTCACAAGATGATATGTTTAAAGGAAGCCCACAAATGAACTGGCAAGACAAGCTCTCGGATACCCGCAACAATTTGCGCAACCTAAACGCAGCAATCCCCGACACGGCGCGTGCATTCGGTGCGCTTGGAAAATCCGTCAAAGAGGGCGGTTCGTTGGATTACAAAACCAAAGAGCTGATCGCTTTGGGCATGTCTATCGCCGCCCGCTGCGAGCCTTGCATAACGCTACACACCGAAGCCTTGGTCAATGCCGGAACAAGCCGCGAAGAAGTGTCGGACGTTCTGGCTATGGCTATTCAGATGGGCGGCGGACCGTCGATGATGTATGCCGCCAAGGCACTGGAATGCTTTGATGAGCTGTCTGTATGAAAAAAGGCCCCGGAAAACTCCGGGGCCTTTGTTTGTTCAACCGTCTTTGCGGATGGTTTCGTTCTTCGGATCGTAGGGGCTATCGCAGGTCACGACCGCATCCCACAATTTGTCCTGAATCTTGACCTTCAGCTTAGTGCCTTCGACCGCCATCTCGGGCTTCACATAACCCATGCCGATGGATTTCTCGAACGCGACCGAGTATCCGCCCGAGGTCAAACGACCCACGCGTTCACCTTCCGGTGTGTACAGCGCCTCGCGGCCCCATGGGTCGGCATCGTCCGGCCCGTCGATCAGAAGGGTGCAGCACTTCACGCGCACACCGGTCTCTTCCAGCTTGTCCTTGCCGTAGAAATCTTTCGACAGATCAACAAAACGCGGCAGGTCGGCTTCCAGCGGGGTCGCGTCGCGGCCCAGTTCAGTGCCAAAGGCGCGATAGGATTTCTCCTGACGCAGCCAGTTCTGAGCGCGCGCACCGACCAGCTTCATACCGTGCTTTTCACCGGCTTTTTCCAGCAGGTCGAACAGGTAGTTCTGCATCTCGATCGGATGGTGCAGTTCCCAGCCCAACTCACCGGTATAGGCCACACGGATCGCGTTGACCGGGCACATGCCCAGTTCGATCTGACGAGCCGACAGCCATGGGAAGCGCTTGTTGGACAGAGCGGTTTCCGGATCGGCGTCTTTGATGACCTCTTTCAGGACATCACGCGATTTGGGTCCGGCGATAGCGAAAACGCCCCACTGGGTGGTCACGTCCTGGATCTCGATGTAGCCGAACTCCTCCATCTTGTCCTCAGCCGCCTTGCGCAGATAGTCCGCGTCGTACTCGGTCCAGGCACCGGCAGAGACGATGTAGTAGTTGTTCTCGCCATTGCGGACGATGGTGTACTCGGTGCGGGTGGTGCCGTGCGAGGTCAGCGCGTAGGTCAGGTTGATACGACCGACCTTGGGCAGCTTGTTGCAGGTGAACCAATCCAAGAATTGCGTCGCACCGGGTCCTTTGACGACATGCTTGGTGAAGGCCGATGCGTCGATCAGGCCAACGCCTTCGCGGATCGCTTTGGCTTCTTCGACTGCGTACTGCCACCAGCCACCGCGACGGAATGAGCGGGCGTCATGGTCGAAGTTTTCGGGTGCATCCAGCGGACCGAAATAGTTCGGGCGCTCCCATCCATTGACCCAGCCAAACTGTGCGCCACGCGCTTTCTGACGGTCATAGGCCGGAACAGTCCGCAGCGGACGGCAGGCAGCACGTTCTTCATCGGGGTGGTGCAGGATGTAGACGTGCTCATAGCACTCTTCGTTCTTGCGCGCTGCAAACTCGGTGGTCATCCAGTTGCTGCTGTAACGCTTGGGGTCCAGCGACGCCATGTCGATCTCGGCTTCGCCATCGACCATCATCTGCGCCAAATAATAGCCGGTGCCGCCTGCAGCGGTGATGCCGAACGAGAAGCCCTCGGCCAGCCAAATGTTGCGAAGGCCCGGAGCAGGACCAACCAGCGGGTTGCCGTCGGGAGTGTAGCAGATCGGGCCATTGAAATCGTCTTTCAGGCCGGATTCGGCGCAGGAAGGAACGCGCTCGGCCATTGCCATGTACTGATCTGCAATCCGGTCCAGATCCAGCGGGAACAGGTCCGCGCGGAAACTGTCCGGCACACCATGTTCGAACTGTGCGGGCGCGCCGTGTTCATAAATACCCAGAATCCAGCCGCCACGTTCCTCACGCGCGTAAGATTCGTTGTCGGCATCACGGACAACAGGGTGTTCTGGGTTGCCCGCTTCACGCCATTTGACCAGCTCAGGGTCTTTGTCCATGACGATAAAGGTATGCTCGACCGGGATCGCGGGCATCTTGATGCCCAGCATCTTGGCGGTGCGCTGCGCGTGGTTGCCCGATGCAGTCACGACGTGCTCGGCGGTAATCACCACCTGCTCGTCAGACGGGATGAGGTTGCCGCCCTTCTCGACCATCTTTGTGCAGGTCACTTCCCAGTGAGTGCCGTTCCAGTGGAAGGCATCGGCCTGCATCTTGCGAACAATATCAACGCCGCGCTGACGGGCACCCTTAGCCATCGCCTGCGTCACGTCTGCAGGGTTAATGTAGCCGTCTTCGGTGTGATATATCGCACCCTTCAGGTCCGATGTCTCAATCAGCGGCCAGCGTTCCTTGATCTGCTCGGGCGTCAGCCATTCGTAGGCGACATCACAAGTTTCAGCGGTGGACGCATAGAGCATGTATTCATCCATGCGCTCTTGCGTTTGTGCCATGCGCAGGTTGCCAACGACGGCAAAGCCTGCGTTTAGGCCGGTCTCTTCCCCAAGCTGCTTGTAGAAGTCGACCGAGTACTTGTGGATGTGTGTCGTTGCATAGGACATGTTGAACAGCGGCAACAGCCCTGCTGCGTGCCATGTCGAGCCCGATGTCAGCTCGTCCCGCTCAATCAACATCACATCGTCCCAGCCTGCCTTGGCCAGGTGATATGCAATCGAAGTGCCGACGGCACCACCGCCAACGACCAGTGCTTTGACTTGGGTTTTCATTACCGGGCGTCTCCCCTTGAATTCAGTTGACACCATATGGCGCATTTGAATGCCCCGGCGCGACATTCATCCGACCAGTGATATAAAGAAAACGACCCGTGCATGGCGCAGAGCGTCGATTTTTCAGGTGAAAGGTTTCAGTTGCCCCCGACAGAGCACCGTTTGCTACTGCCTAACGTTGCACAGGATGATTGGCCTAAACCACCCTTCCTGACTTTGACCTCACCTGATGGAGCAACCAGAGGCTGGCGTTCATCCGATTTTGCGTCGGCGTGGGCCACTTTGCCCATCAATCCCTTAATGAACCCACCGATACCACCTGTGCTGGCCACTTCGGTTTCCACCTCGCTCAGCGCAGATTCAAGCAGCAAGTTCTGGGTGCGAATGTAAGATAGCTGCGACAGTTCCTGATTTTCGAAGACTTCGCCGTTGGTGATGTCCATGACGCCTTCAGAGTTGAAGCCAGAATTGCTTAAGGTATTCACCACCAGAGCGGCCGCATCCACATTTTCCAGCTTTTCCTGACCCAACCTTAGCTGCGCGATTTGCATCGTTTCATAAAGATCGTGCATTTCATCCGCAATTTCGGGCTGCCGGGTCAGAGGGACCTCGGTTCCCTTTCCCACAACCAGCGCTGGATGCGGCAACATTGCGTTCAGGCCTGCGTAATCTACCAAGCCAAGAAACTCTCGGATCGTCGCATCGCTGGCATCTGCATGAAGGCGGATTACAACCTCTTGATCAAAGCCGATACGGCCTGTGAACGCGCGATAGTTGGTCTTTTTGGTATCATCCAGCAGATTTCCGGTTGTTTCGATGAAAGCGACGCCGTCAATCATCGCATACCCTTGTTCGGCCTTCATCCCATCCAGAAACGCATCCTGCGCACTCAGCGCCAATCCGGCCAAAGTGTTTCGTGCCGCTTGGGGTTTGAGGGTGATATCAAGCCAGATCAGTTCATCTTCTTTTGCGTAAACAGTGCCTGTCTCATCCAGTTTTCGAAGCGCACCGTCTTTACCGGCGGCGTTGAGCTGAAGCAATTCGGCGGGCCCGCTGATCGAACTGACAAGGGGTACTGCCCCAAATTCTGAAAGAACTCTGGAGACTGCCTTGGCGTCGGGCTCGGTCAGGGCATATTGCGCCCACCCTTCTGGGGGGCTCGGAAGAAAGGCTTTTGCACCGGCATCCCATAGCTTTTGACGTTCTCGCGCCGCTTGTTTCACTTCCCGCTCTTTTTGGCTTTGATCGAACCGAGCTGAGATGGTTTCAACATAACCGGTCAACGAAAGCGTATCGTCTGTTTTTTTATCCTGCTGGAAGTAATCTAGCCCCGCGACGACCAGACCAACTATCAACGCAAACCCAATGAACCTTAGCGCGCCCATTATGACCTCAAAATCAATTGCTGCTCATTTTCGCAATTGATAGCCGCAGAATTGGGCACCCTTGTGGCTCTGAGGCGGAATTCCCAAGGATGCGCCGTTTCTACGTGTTCAACAGGATCTTTCCGGGGTTCATGATGTTATCGGGGTCCAGTGCCTTTTTGATGGCAGTCATATACGTGACCGCTGGTCCAAGCTCTTTGACCAGGTAGGGCTGTTTGCCCTGTCCGATCCCATGTTCGCCCGTGCACGTGCCTTCCATCGAAATAGCCAGATCATTCAGCCAACCGACGAATTCGTCAGCTTTGCTGATTTCGTCCGCATTTTCCATGTCGATCAGCAGCAAGGAATGAAAGTTGCCATCCCCGACATGCCCAACCACCGGGGCCATAAGTCCTAGCTCACGCGCTTTGTCCTGAGTCGCTGTGACGCACTCTGCCAAACGCGAGATCGGGACGCAGACATCCGTGGAAATTCCCCGCGCGCCCGGACGCAGTTGCAAGGAAGCCCAGTACATATCATGCCGGGCCTGCCAGAGTTTATTGCGTTCCTCAGTCGTTGAGGTCGCCGCAAAATCGGTGCCACCGAACTCTTCCGCGATCTGGTTGAAGGTTTCGGACTGTTCGACCGCACCGTTTTCCGATCCGTGGAACTCGAGCAAGAGCAATGGCGTTTCCGGCAGGCTCAGCCCGGAATAGGCATTAGCGGCCTGGACCGACATTTCATCCAGCAGCTCAATCCGCGCCACCGGAACACCATATTGGATCGTCATCATGACAGCCTGACAGGCCGCATCCACAGACGGAAATGAACAACGGGCCGAGGTGATCGCCTCGGGGATGCCCTGTAGGCGCAGGGTAAGTTCGGTGATGATGCCCAAAGTCCCTTCGGCCCCAATCAACAGTCGGGTCAGGTCGTAACCGGCCGAGGATTTCTTGGCTCGGTGCCCGGTTCGGATAATCTGCCCATCCGGCATGACCGCCTCAAGACTAAGGACATTGTCCTTCATCGTGCCATAGCGAACCGCATTGGTCCCAGACGCCCGCGTCGCCGCCATTCCACCCAACGAAGCATTCGCGCCGGGGTCAATCGGAAAAAACAAACCCTGATCTCGCAAATGGGTATTCAGGTCTTCGCGCGTCACACCCGGCTGTACGACGCAATCCAGATCACCCGGGTTCACAGCCAGCACCTTATTCATCTGGGTCAGGTCAACCGAGATACCACCAGCGGGCGCATTTACATGGCCTTCCAATGACGTACCCGTTCCAAACGCAATCACTGGCACCTTGTGTGTTGCGCAGGTTTTGACGATCTCGGATACCTCCTGCGTTGAGCACGGAAAGACCACGGCATCCGGGGATTGGTTTTCGATCCAGGTGGTCGTGTGACCATGCTGTTCGCGGATTGCCTGACCGGTTTGCAACCGGTCGCCAAATTTCTGCTTCAGGATGCCGACAGCTGCCTCAATCCCCACTTCGTTTCGCGGCATAGCAACTGCCTGCACCATGGTCTTCCCCTTTGAAACGCCGAGCTATTCGCCCAGCGCAATTCCTTCACGACGTGGATCGGCACCGCCGACCAGCACATCCCCGATCTCAATCGCATGCAGGCCCGATGTCAGGTCGCGCGGGTTCACTTCAAAACCCAGCTCGATTAGCGGATCCGAGAACCCTTCGGCGGCGGTTCCCACTTCGACATCATAAGTGCCAAAACGATTGACGAGATGCGGCAGTGAAAGAGCTTGCTGCACATCCATGTCCCAATCTGCCCAGGCGATGATCGACTTGGCAACATAGCCGATGATACGGCTGCCGCCCGGCGATCCGATGGCCAGAACAGGCGCGCCGTCCCGCATCACAATTGTCGGGCTCATCGACGAGCGTGGGCGTTTGCCTGGCTCCAACCGGTTGGCAATCGGCACACCGTCACTGTGCGTTTTGAACGAGAAATCCGTCAATTCGTTGTTTAGCAAAAACCCGTTTGTCATCAGCCGTGAACCGAACCCGTTCTCAATCGTCGTCGTCATCGACAAAACGTTGCCATACTGATCAACGATCGAGATATGCGAGGTCGAGGGTAACTCGATCGAGACATCGTCGGCCCAATTCGACGCATGATCGAACTCGGGGTTACCCGGTGCGACCTCTGTCAGAGCGGCTTCTCCGCCTAACAGAGAGCCACGGTCGGACAGATAAGATGGATCAACCAAGCCCTGCGTTGGCATGGGAACAAAATCATGATCGGCCATGTAGCGACCGCGGTCGGCAAAAGCCAGACGCGAGGCATCACCGATCAGGCGCCATGCATTGGTGTCTTCGGGGCCCATCGCAGCCAGATCATAGCCGTCCAGCATGCCCAGAATCTGACCAACGGTCAGCGCGCCTGACGATGGCGGGCCCATTCCGCAGACCTCATAGGCGCGATAGGTTGCGCACACTGGTTCACGCTCAATCACCTGATATAGCGCCAGATCAATTCCCGACAGAACGCCCGGGTTGCCTTCGGCGTTGCGTACGGTGCTGACGATGCCAGCGGCAATCTCACCACCGTAGAAACCGGCCGAGCCTTCCTCGGCCAAAATATGCAGAGTTTCGGCATAGGCCGGGTTGGTCAGGCGTTGCCCCTGCTCAAGCGGCTTACCGTCGGGCAGGAAATATTCTGCGGTTGCAGGAAAGCGCGACAGGCGTTCGGCATCCTTTTCGACCAGGCCAGCAAGGCGCGGAGATACCAGAAAACCGGCGTCCGCCAACGCGATGCCATCGGTAAACAGGCTTGGCCAGGGACTGCGGCCCCAGCGCCGGTGTGCCTCTTCCAGCAAGGCCGGTGTCCCGGGTGTGCCCACCGACAATCCGCCGACAACCGCATCAAAGAACTTCAGCGGTTCGCCGTTTTCGTCATGGAACAGCCTGTGGTTCGCCTCAAGCGGGGCCGTTTCACGCCCATCCAATGTCGTCAGCTTGCCCGATGCAGCGTCATACCAAACCAAAAATGCACCGCCACCAAGGCCCGACGATTGCGGTTCGACCAACCCCAGCACAACCTGAACGGCGACCATTGCATCAGCCGCCGACCCGCCAGCGCGCAAAACCTTTGCGCCTGCTTCAACCGCCAATGGATTCGCAGCAGCGACCATCCAGTTTTCAGATGTGACCGGCTGCCCTGCCATCTTGGCCTCAAGCGCAGCGATCACCTCTTCGGTCAGGCCTTGCACCTGCCCCTCGGACGCGCCTTCGGGCGCAACGGCATCCGCCGTTTCCTGAGCAGTCAATGGTCCTGCCAGCACCACCGCCGACAGCAACACTCCCGAAATCAGACTTCGTTTCATCGTATCCTCCTGAAAATATGCGTGTGTAAATTGGCACCGCCCGCATCAAAACACGGGAAACACCTGATCAAAGCATTGCGGGGACCACCTGATCCGGTGGGCGGTGACCGTCTTCGAAAGTCTTGATATTTATAATAACTTTCTCGCCCATTTCGATCCGACCCTCTAACGTGGCCGACCCCATGTGGGGCAGCAGAACAACGTTTGGTAACTGTCGCAATCTTGGGTTCACATCCGTCCCATGCTCATAGACATCCAGGCCCGCGCCGGCGATTTCGCCTGAGCGTATCCGGCGTGTCAGAGCGTTTTCGTCGATCACCTCACCCCTTGAGGTATTCACGATAACGGCTGTCGGCTTCATCAATTTCAGCCGCCGTGCATTCATCAAATGGAAGGTAGACGGAGTCGACGGGCAATGGACCGAAATCACATCCATTCGCGCCACCATCTGATCGAGGCTTTCCCAGTAGGTCGCTTCCATCTCTTGTTCGATCTCGGGGCGAAGCCTGCGACGGTTGTGGTAATGTACCTGCATTCCAAATGCGCTGGCACGGCGGGCCACGGCCTGGCCGATACGCCCCATGCCAAGAACGCCCAAACGCCGCCCGCCGATACGTCCGCCCAACAAGGCATTCGGCGCCCACCCGGTCCAATCGCCCTTTTGCATGACAGACAGACCCTCGGGAATTCGGCGGGTCACAGCGAGAATCAGCGCCATGGTCATATCAGCGGTATCGTCGGTCAGAACCCCCGGGGTGTTCGACACCAGAATGCCCCTCTGACGCGCGGTCGAGACATCGATATTGTCGACCCCTGCCCCGTAATTC
Organism: Ruegeria sp. YTSA072; assembly: GCF_059610285.1. Lineage (NCBI taxonomy): Bacteria > Pseudomonadati > Pseudomonadota > Alphaproteobacteria > Rhodobacterales > Roseobacteraceae > Ruegeria > Ruegeria sp. YTSA072. Next base: position 352,556 of record NZ_JBXWNI010000002.1, read on the forward strand.
GCGATCAAGCGCAGGTTTTCGCCCGCTTGCCCCAAAAGGCCACCGTCGATCGTATCGGTCACGGTTGGCACCAGAACATCGGCGGTTTTCACGGCCTCCACCAGTTCTTCGCGGGTCATCGGGTTGTCATCGTCGCGCAATTGCACATCGAACAATTCGCTCAACCGGGTTTCAACCGCCTCGGGCAACCGTCGCGTAACGACAACACTCAGACGTTCTCTTGACACCTCTGCACTCCCACTGCTTTGCAAACCTTCGCGCGCCATGTCATCGTGGCGCAGGATAAGGCGGGGCACAAGAACCCCATAGGCATTGAGTCGACCTTTTTTCGAAGCAAGATCAACAGGCACAAGAGCAGACAGTAAGTGAGTGGTTTTCTACCCGTAAAACGCCTTGTTTCGGCGGCATTCGCTGTTTTCCTGACGGTGTTTGGTGGCTTGGCTGCCAGCGCGCAGGACAAGCGTGGCCAAGTCACCAACCTGCCCCTTCCACGGTTTGTCTCGATGAAAGCCGCCGAGGGCAATGTGCGCCGTGGCCCATCCCTGACACACCGAATCGATTGGGTTTTCAAACGGCGCGGTATGCCACTGCAGATAACGGCGGAATATGGAAACTGGCGCAGGGTTCAGGACCGCGACGGAGCCGGAGGATGGGTGCATTATGCCCTTTTGTCAGGTGTTCGAACGGTATTGGTCGACGCCGAATTACTGACCGTTTACACAAGCCCCGACGCAAATGCGCCGATCAGCGCACAGTTTGAAACGGGCGTTGTTGCTCGCCTGGGAAGCTGTTCGCTGGACTGGTGCCAGATTTCTGCGGGCGGATATCGCGGCTGGGCGCAGAAAACAAACCTTTGGGGCGTCGACCCAGCCGAAATCCGAGAATAACCTTAACGGGTCAGGATGTACGCGCGATGAAATCGCAGGTCAGCTTGACCAGTTCCGGACCAACGTCTTCTTGCAAGAAATGCCCCGCATTCGGCAAAATAACATGAGGCTGCCCTGCGGCCCCCGGGCACAGTTTCTGGAACACCGCATCAATCCCCGCCATGACCAGATCATCGGCCCCGAAAGCAGTGAGGACAGGCGTCTGAAGCCCTCGGATCACCTCCCAAGCCCGCCGGTTCGGACCCGAGGACGGATCATCAGGCGTCGCTGGCACTAGCATAGGAAACTGCCGCGCCCCGGCCTTGTAACTTTCATCTGGAAAAGGCGCATCATACGCCGCGATAACGTCTTCGGACAGGGGTGATACAGTTCCGCCTTTCAGGATTCCCCCAGCTGGAAATACCGGAACCTCTTGGCTGAACCTGCGCCAGTTCTCAAACGCAGCGCCCATTGGCTGATCGCCGGTCGGCAGCGCCGTGTTAGCAATCACTATACGCGCGAACCTCTCCGGCATCTCTGCCCATAACCGCAGCCCGATTAGCCCGCCCCAGTCCTGGCAAACCAGAGTGATGTTGCGCAGGTCCACCTTGCGCAGCCACTCACCCATCCAAGCCACGTGGCGTTCATAAGTGTAGTCGCTTCGTTCGGTTGGTTTGTCGGATCGCCCGAACCCAATCAGGTCTGGTGCAACCGCGCGATGACCCTGCGCGACGAATCCCGCAATCATGTGACGGTAAAGGTAGGACCAGCTTGGCTCTCCATGCATCATCAGTACCGGATCGGTCTCGGCAGGCCCTTCATCCACATAATGCATCCGCAACTGGCCGCCTTCGGTGTCATCCACCTGCGCGTAATTCGGTGCAAACGGATAATCTGAGAGCCCGTCAAACCGGGTATCTGGCGTACGTAGAAACTTCATTCTCTTCCCTTTCAGAGTTTCCAACCCGAACGCTCTGCCACCAATGCGCGCATCCAGCCCATCGCGAAACATTAGATTTCAAAAACCGCACCGCAAGAACAGGCTCTATGGGCGACCCATTCCGCATAAACTCCGCTGCCCTGGCAAACGACCAGATCACAGCAGGATTGAACACCTTTCTCAGGAAAACAAGCCACTCTCAGATCTTCGATTAGCGCCTTTAGATTTTTTTCAATCCGCACTCATTTTTTTGTCTGAAAGGTCTTGAACCCACCGATCAACAATCGTAGACAGCGCCTCACCGTTGGGGTGTAGCCAAGTGGTAAGGCAACTGTTTTTGGTACAGTGTACCGTAGGTTCGAATCCTACCACCCCAGCCACCTTTTCCAGAAAAGCCAGGAAAATAAGGGGCAACAGAACCTCCGGAAAATCCGATGTTACACAGCCGGCCAGTAAACTGAGAAGATCCCAGCTTCACAGCCAGTTCTGTAGAAACAGTTGTTAGAGTGTCTACTTTGCCTCGCGCCGCAGAGAGCAAATTCGGAAGATCACTGCACCAAGGCCGAGCAGTAGGAACCCGAGCGCAACAGGCAACGTCACAAATATCATCAGCCCGTTGTCGGACAGTAGCAGCGACTGGCGGAATGCTTCTTCAGCCCCTCCGGCCAAAACGAACGAAATGACGAATGCCGCAGGGTTGAAATCGAGCTTCTTCATCAGCCAACCAGCAAAACCTGCTGCAACCATGACCCAAACGTCAAACAAGCTGCCCCGAGAGGCATAGGCCGCTACGAAAGCAGTCAGAAAGACAAGAGGATAGAGGACGCGGGTTGGGATTTTTATGATCAACCGCCCAACTGCTGCAGCGCTAAAATATCCGATCAAACCGTATCAGGCGATCCCCAGAAACCCCGCGGCAAAAAGGCTATAGACCAGCTCTTTTGACGTCACGAATAGTGTCGGCCCGACCTGAATGCCATGGATTAGAAACACGCCGACAAGGATCGCACCAATGGTCGATCCAGGAATACCCAAAGTTAATAGCGGTGCCATCGACGGCCCGGACACGGCGTTGTTGCAGAGTTTGAACGCCGTGCAGCTGATGCTTGGCGCAACTGTTCTCACTGCGTTCAACGACAATGCTGCGATTACCCTTTTGGCTACGCTCGTTCCTGGATTTACAGACGAACTGAAATACGCCGTTGTCGCCGGGGCGGTAACCGGAGGCGGCCTCACTGTAATCGCCAATACCCCCAACCCAGCGGGCCAATCCATCCTGAAGGGTCACTTTGGCAACGCCGTATCCCCGCTGGTTTGGTTAAGGCAGCAATCGTTCCGACGATCATATGTTGGCTTTGCTTTGCTCTTCTCTAAGTGTGCCAAGAGAATACAGTGTTCGGGTTTTGCCTGGACTTAGCAGAACCGGATTGCTGAAACATATCTAAGAGCTTCTTCGCGTCCACAATCGTTGCATTGGTGTTTTCTATAGCTTGCCACCCATCGCTGGCTGACCAGGTAGTGGACAAATTTGGACGCGATTTAAGGGCGAATGCCAGAGGCGCGTTGGCATTGTTGGGAATTTCTGCGGTTCCAAATGAGACCGCTTCAGCCCTTTTCTTGGACACTGGCGCAAGTAATGAGTAATGACCGGAACTTCGACTTTAGATCAGGACAACTCGGTGGTGGGTTCAGAGTTGGCAGGAACTTTCCCTTAAATTTGGAAGGTTATGTCGGATAAGCCCAAGCTGGCTTCAAGCCGTCTCAGCCCCTGATCCCATTCATCTCTTGTGCGTCCAGCGTTGAGAGTTTTTTGTGAACCCGTCATAGCAACAAATCTCCGGATCCGCGTTTCCGCACCAGATCGAGAAAGTCAGCGACACTCAGCAACCAGGGTTGCTGGTCCGCGCGATATGTACCGTGCAACCCTTGCGGCAAAACAAGGCGCAGGTTCAGTGCCTGCATTTCTGATGTCTGCGCGCGGGAAATCGCGGGCTCAAGTGTCAACAGGTGTTTTTCGGCAATCCGGCCGGCTTCAGCCAGAACCTGCCGCCAACGATCTTTGCAGGATGTTTTCACACCGAGCATCGTGAGACCACTTTTCGGATAGCGGGTGTTTGCGTACTCTTCTTCGCCCGGAAAAAGGAAATCAGCAGCATTGCGTTTTTCGGTCGTGGCTTCGCGTTTGTAGCGCAGGTTGTGAGCCTGAAGGATTGCCTCTGTATGATGACCGAAGGCAAATCCGGCTCGTGACTTGCGACGGTTCTGAACCCCTAGCGAGAATTTCAGAAAACCCGCCACATCAGCACCACTTTCATCGAAGAACCCTGTCTTTAACCGGTCCGTGACGATCTCGCGTTCCATGAAACGGAACAACGCTTCTTCATGCTCCATCCAAGCCAGCAGGGCCTCGTCCGGAGATCCGACAGGATCAACACCGAACAGACTGTCACGCGCGAATTTCGAGAATTTCGCAGTCGACGGGAAAGCCAGACCAAACTTGCAAACGAGCCGCTCGAAGGCAGGCGGCTCAACGTCCTCCGGCTCAATGCCCAGGGCATCCAGAATGATCCGGGCAGCAAAATCAACGTCCCTGCCCCCCTCACTGCCAATGTCCCGCTGGCTGAGCTCATAATCCCCGGTGAGAGCCAGCCCAAACAACCACAGGAGCTGTTGTTCAATTGAACTGCCAGCAGGGCAGAGAACGGCCAGTACTTGGCGCTGAGCGGTCATGCAGAGAAACAGAGTGTCTCCGGCAGACGCGCGATAAACAACCGGTTCTGAAGCTGCCGGATAGTACAGCCTGTACTCCGCTGTCCGGTGTGGCTGCCGCTTCCGGCTGTTGTACCAGGAGCCCGTGAGGTTCAGCCTGATGGGATCATCCTCGCTGTCGTCGATCCAGATATAGGTGACCGGGATCTTTTCCCGGTCTTCCGGGGTCCCGACAAATGCCCGGAACACATCAACGCCCTGGAACTCATGGCCATGGGAGACTTTGGGATCAACTTCCGTGCCGCGTAGGATTTTTGCACCGGCACCAACAAAATACTTCGACAGAAAACCGTGCCCGGACAAATACTGCTCCCTGAATTGCTACCGGAGCCCCTCGATATCAAGCTCCGCGTCGCCACAGGACAACCATTGCGAGAGCGTGTCAATCACATCCGCAACGTTTTGCCTGCTTTTTCCTTTCAGGGCACATTCCCACACGATCGCCACGCGCCAGTCCGCCGCCCGCATGGCAGAGAGGTTTTTCTGATCCCGCGCCACATTCCCGCCGATCTTGCCCCGCCAGAACTTTTCGCGCATTTTTGGCCATTTGAAAACCGGGCATTGATGACCATGCCAGAAGCACCCGTTTACAAAGATCACCGCCTGATATTTTGGCAGTACCAGATCCGGCCGCCCCGGCAGTTTTCGGTCGTGCAGGCGATAGCGGAAACCCCGGGCATGAAGCCCGCGCCGGATGATCAGTTCCGGTTTGGTATCCACACCCCGGATTGCCGCCATGTTGCGGCTGCGGGTTTGCCGGTCGTGGACGTCAGCCAGCTTTGCGAACAGGTATCGTCCCCTGCCCTTTCAGGATTGCACGGACATGCGGCTCCATAATCCGCGCCACCTCGGCAAATACCGGCACGGCCACCGAGTTCCCAAACTGCTTGTAGGCCTGTGTATCCGAGACCGGGATCCGGAAATCTTCCGGATACCCCATCAGGCGGGCACATTCGCGCGGTGTGAGCCTGCGGGGGTTGTTGCCTTCGCCCCGGCTTACGAGGATTTCGGACCCATCCTTGTAGTAGCGGGCGGACAGAGTTCTGGCGATGCAGTCTCCGTCTACAAGGCCGAAGCCAAACCCGTTACCCTTAGCTTTGTGTTTGGCCGCATAGTCCTGCAGGTATTTCCAGAGCTTATCGCTCAGGGTGTATTTGTCGCTGACAGTGGCGTCATTGCCGAGCGTGAAATGCCCTTCAGGATTCTCCAGACCGTTCTCCGGGTGCAGAATGTCCCGCATTCGGCGTGCGCCCCGGACCGGCAGAGCAACATCATCAAAGCTGAACGGAACTTCCTCACGGAATCCCACAATTACGATCCGCTCCCGGTGTTGAGGCACAAAATGGGCTGCATCAATCACCCGGGGGTCAGGCACGTAATAGCCCAGTTCGTCCCGGAGTTTCCGCATGATGACCTCAAAGGTCCGGCCTTTGTCGTGGCTGCGCAGGTTTTTCACGTTTTCCAGCATGAAGGCCGCCGGACGGTGATGTTTCAGGATCCGCAGCACATCGAAGAATAGTGTGCCCTGGGTCTCGTCATCAAATCCGTGTGCACGGCCAAGTGCGTTCTTTTTCGAAACGCCGGCAATCGAAAACGGCTGACAGGGAAACCCGGCAACCAGAACATCATGTTGCGGGATTTCTTCGGCTTCGATTCCCGTGATGTCGCCCGCTATGGGACGGTTGTCCGCGAAGTTTGCGTCGTAGGTCTGCTGAGCGTATTTGTCCCATTCCGACGTAAAAACACAGCGCCCGCCCGCGCTCTCCATCGCCTTTCTCAGGCCGCCGATACCGGCAAACAGGTCGATGAACGAAAATGCGGCACCGGAGGTATCCGGCTGGCGCGCCTCGGCCTCCATTCGCAGGAGGTTCATCACCCCCTCACGCGGGGTTTCCTCTCCGCGTTTCCAGCGGTAGATGTGACTTTCTGAGTAACCTAGGATTTCCGCGGCCTCAGAAACCGAATGCCCGGTTTTCTGCAACAACAATTCAAATTCGGTCATTCTGCTCGCCCTCTGCTCCCGCGCTTCAGATTTTCGCGGGGAATTTTTTTGTCACTATGGCGACCAGATTCCCGCGAAGCAAGAACATTCTGGAAACACCGGAGTGAATCTGAAGTTAACGCAGGTTGGGATCTGAATACCGTCACGACTTTCAGCGCGTTTTTGCGACACATCCGAAGGCAGTGCAGAAATTGCTCGACTTCTGTGGCCCGACAAGCGGCACTGCCGCCATGGACGACGCAACTCGGGAACAGCTCAGTTTTGTTTTTGCTAAGCTGACCGGTAATCTGGAGGATGCGGCGTCGCTAGCCCTGAAGGGCCAGCACCCGCAAACAGATGTGGTAGAGGCCGAAGATCTGATACGGTCCATTCAGGCCCTGCTGAACCACTCTGGCTCTCGCATAACGTCGCAGGACGCTGATCGGTTGGCGGCATTGGTCACCTCTGCATTGGCGGGCGCGGATATCGCCGCCGAGGTTGCAGAGTGGCGGCAGAGTTTTTCAGAACTGCATTTCGTGCACTAACGGCATATTGGGTGCCGTCCATGGCGCTTTCGTCACGACTACATGACTGCGCCCTTTGAATCGTATATGTGCGCGGGCCGACTGTTATGGCCCGCGTTTTGGCATTTCACATTGCCAGATCCGGTTGGTTCCGAGTTATCTCATACGTTCGGATTTGACCGGATCGGGTCACCTGCAAGATCAACTTCTGGGCATTTTCAAACCGTTCGAAATACGCAAACTGAATATTAGCCAGCGCTGTAATATCCTGGCACTGAATCAGGTAGTCGGCCAAAAAAATGCTATGTTGATCTTGATCAACAGACTTGTTGGTATTGTCCTGCCCCAATCCTTCACCCGTAAGCGTGACATTGGCTGATGCGGTAACGCATCCGGCCTCTTTCGCCACCACAAACAGGCCCAGAGGTTTGGACAGGTCGGAGACCGCGACCGCAACCTGCGCGCGATCGTCATCGGTTTCGGCCGGGCCTTCAAAACCAATGATGTCCGCAGAAGGCACGTTGAGGGACAAAGTAAATGCCTGATCAGAAAAGGCGATATCCACATACCCCGTACCATGTTCATGGGCAGGGCCTTGCACCTGCGATAGAACAATCGCCGGTGTCAGCATCAAAGCAATGGCTGCACATTTCATAAACAAAGCACCATCCAACAGGGAATCACGTAGTCCATTCTAATGTGATTAAAACCCTGTGCAATCGTGGCTTCGGCCCACCTACCCCGCTAATTATGGGGAAAGAGTGCGACATTTATTTCTGACAATAAGACTCAGGTTGACTTAACTTACTAATTAACTCAGTTTTTGGCGCATGCGCGTCGCTAAGACGGAGCTAGTGAGTTTTTTCTGACAGGAAAGTGTCACCTCCATGACCAAATTTTTTGCCGCCACCAGCGTATTGACCCTTGGGATCGCGACTGCAGCGTTTGCGGACGCCCCAGCGAAGATCGACGTTCTGACCACCTACGCGAACATCGCCGAAGCCAAATATGACGACAGCCTGATCGCGGCAAAGTCGCTGCAGGCCGCCGTAAACGCGCTGATCGATGATCCGTCAGACGCCACACTCAACTCGGCACGCGCCGCTTGGGTTGCCGCACGTGTTCCTTACCAGCAGACAGAGGTTTACCGTTTCGGCAACGCGATCGTTGACGAATGGGAAGGCAAGGTAAACGCATGGCCGCTGGACGAAGGGCTGATCGACTATGTGGACGCAGCCTATGGCGGTCCGACTGACGAGAACGAGTTCGCCGCGCTGAATGTCATCGCCAACCCCAGCTTTGAGCTGTCGGGCAAAACCATCGACGCCAGCGAAATCACCCCGGAATTGCTGGGCGAAACCCTGCACGAAGCCGACGGGATCGAGGCAAACGTTGCCACAGGCTACCACGCAATCGAATTCCTGCTGTGGGGCCAGGATCTGAACGGCCATGGCGCGGGCGCAGGCGACCGTCCGTATACCGATTACGTTCAGGGTGACGACTGCACCAACAGCAATTGCGACCGCCGTGCACAATACCTGAGCGCTGCGACTGATCTGCTGGTCAGCGATCTGGAATGGATGGCCGCGCAATGGGCCGAAGGTGGCGAAGCACGCGCCGCCTTGACGGCCGACGAAACCGCTGGCGTCAGCGCCATTCTGACCGGCATGGGTTCGCTGTCATACGGCGAGCAGGCCGGTGAACGTATGCGTCTGGGCCTGATGCTGAACGACCCCGAAGAAGAGCATGATTGCTTCTCGGACAACACCCACAACAGCCACTACTACGATGGTCTGGGCGTTCAGAACGTCTATCTGGGCAGCTACACCCGCATCGACGGCACTCCGGTTTCCGGCGCATCGCTGTCGGATCTGGTTGTTGCCAACGATCCGGCTCTGGATGCCGAGATGAAGGTGAAACTAGCCAACACCATGCAGGCCCTTGGGCGTCTGAAATCGACCGCAGAGGCCGGTTTTGCCTATGACCAGATGCTGAAACGCGGCAGCGAAGGCGGCGAAGTGCTGATCATGGGTGGCGTTAACGGTCTGGTCGATCAGACCAAGACGATCGAGCGCATTGTGACTGTATTGGAACTTGACCAAATCGCGTTCGAAGGTTCGGACAGCCTGGACAACCCAGACGCGGTCTTCCAGTAAAACACAAGGTTTGCGCCAAACGGAGGCGGCTGCTTCACGCCGCCTCCAAATCTTGTGAGGTACCTTTGATCTGTTGCCTCTGGACGTTTCCAAATTAACTTACTAATACAGTAAGAAATACAACTCAGAGCCCTGATTGCTATGATCGTATGCCACTGCACAAACATCTCGGATCACGATATCCGCGCAGCCATCGATTGGATGCGTACGTCTGATCCTTACGCGGTCATTACCCCTGGTAAAATCTACCATGCCCTTGGAAAATCAGCAGATTGTGGCGGGTGCATGCCGCTTTTCCTAGACTCGATGCGCTCCAGCGATAAGTTGGAGGTCCCGATGCAGCTTCGCGCACTTCGCAGCGAGGTAACACAGGAGAATGCAGATGAAGGGCGACCCCAAGGTCATAGAGTATCTCAACAAATCTCTGCGGCATGAGCTAACGGCGGTCAGCCAGTATTGGCTGCATTACCGCCTGCAGGAAGATTGGGGCCTTGGCCACATGGCCAAGAAAAGCCGCGAAGAATCTATCGAAGAAATGGAGCACGCGGACAAGCTGATCGAGCGAATCATTTTCCTGGGCGGTCACCCGAATCTGCAACAACTTGACCCGTTGCGCATCGGCCAGACCCCAAAAGAGACGTTGGAATGTGATCTGGCCGCAGAGGTCGACGCCCGGGCCTTGTACAAGGAAGCGCGCGAATACTGTCAGAGCGCTGGCGACTACGTCACTATGTCTCTGTTTGAAGGATTGCTGGCGGATGAGGAAGGGCATATCGATTTCCTCGAAACACAGCTGGACCTGTACGAAAGGATTGGCGAAGCCAATTATGCGCAACTCAACGCATCGAAAATGGACGAAGGCGCGTAAGCTTTCGCTGGTGACGGTGGCCGCCCTTGCGGCCACCCAATCCCTGTCGGCCGAGCTGCGGGATTTTCACCTGAACTACCTTCCCAGAACCGAAGACGAACAAGCAAGGATTGCGCGCGTAACCGCCGCACCTGACGATTTCAGCGCGCCGCAGCGCTTTGAAGAGTTGCCCGGTGGTGCCGCAACTGTCCGCGTGCGCACCGACGCAGATGCGTTTTCGCAGCCCTCGGGCAACCTGAGTTTCGAGCAGGAGCTTGACTTCAAAGTCGGCAACGGCCTGTTCAAGAAAATCTGGGTGTCATCTCCGTCATCCACACTGGCCTCAGATGGGTTGGGGCCGCTCTACAACGCACGATCCTGCCAACGCTGTCACATCAAAGACGGGCGCGGGCATACGCCCAACGGGCCAGATGACAACGCGATTTCGATGTTCCTGCGCGTGTCCATCCCTGGCACATCCGAAGACGGGTACGCCGAGATCGAAGACTACATCGCCACCCTGCCCGAACCGAATTACGGCGGGCAGATGCAGGATCTGGCCCTTCCCGGCCACCCGGCGGAATACAGGTTGGATATCACTTACGAGGACGTTCCCGTCACGTTGGCTGATGGGGAAACCATTACCTTGCGCCGCCCGACCTACGAGGCTGCGGATCTGGGTTATGGCCCGCTGCACCCCGACGCCATGATAAGCCCGCGCGTAGCCCCGCAGATGATCGGCTTGGGTCTGCTCGAAGCGATCCCGGTTGAGGACTTGTTGGCAAACGCAGACCCCGAAGATGAGGATGGCGACGGGATTTCCGGCCGCCCCAATATCGCATGGGCGATTGAGTACGGCGCGCCGATGATGGGCCGGTTTGGCCACAAGGCAGGTATGCCCACGATCATGGAGCAATCCGCAGCGGCCTTTGCCGGGGATATCGGCATCTCCAGCCCGCTCTACCCGGCTCCGCATGGTGACTGCACCACTTCGCAGGTCGATTGCGTGAACGCGCCGCATGGTGATGGCGACGACCGGACCTTCGAAATCGATCAAATCGGCATGGATCTGGTCGCCTTCTACAGCCGCAATCTGGGTGTACCGGCCCGCCGGGATATGGACGATCCTCAGGTGTTGCGCGGCAAGCAGGTGTTCCACGACACCGGGTGTGCATCGTGCCACACGCCCTCGTTCGTGACGCATCGTATGGAAGACCGTCCCGAGCATAGCTTTCAGCTGATCTGGCCTTATTCGGACCTGCTGCTGCACGACATGGGCGAAGGTTTGGCCGATAGCCGGCCCGAGGCCCGCGCCACGGGTCGTGAATGGCGTACACCACCACTTTGGGGGGTCGGCCTGACCCAACAGGTGTCAGGCCATACGCAGTTTCTACATGATGGGCGGGCGCAATCGTTGCTCGAATCGATCCTGTGGCACGGCGGTGAGGCGCAGGCAGCGCGTGACGCTGTCGTCGAGATGCCAAAACCCGATCGCGATGCCCTTATCCGTTTTCTAGAAAGCCTTTGACCCATGCGCGCCTTCGTACTTGCCCTTTTCCTGACATTGCCGCTTGGCGCCTATGCGCAAGAGCGCGGCCCGATCCTGTCCGACGCCATCGAGGCGCACATCCTGCCCGGCTATGCCAGACTGACGGAGACCACCGATGCATTGGCCGAGGCAGCGCAGACAGATTGCAACCCAACCTCGGTCGCGCTTCGCACTGCTTACCACGCGGCGTTTGACGACTGGATTTCAGTCAGCCATCTGCGCTTTGGCCCATCTGAGGCAGAAGACCGCGCGTTTGCATTGGCGTTTTGGCCCGACACCAAGGGCTTTACGCCCAAAGCCCTGTCCGGCCTGATCGCTGCCGAAGACACAGCCATCCAGTCACCCGACACGTTCGCGGAAACCTCCGTGGCCGGTCGCGGTTTTTTCGCGCTGGAACTGATGCTCTACGATCCACGGTTCACCGATCAGGGCAGCGCCGAGTATCGCTGCGCACTAATGCAGGCCATCACCGCCGATATCAACCGCAACGCCATGGCAATTGATGCAGACTGGGCGAACTACGCACGCGCATTGGCAAGCCCGGGTGAGAACAGCCCATACCGGTCTGAAGACGAGGCCATGCAAGAGCTTTATAAAACCCTGACGACTGGTTTGGAATTCACCGCCGAAACCCGCCTTGGCCGCCCAATGGGAAGTTTCGACCGCCCCCGCCCCAAACGCGCCGAGGCGCGGCGTTCGGAACGTTCACTGCGCCACGTGCAGCTGTCTCTGACCGCCTTGCGTGACCTTGCCGCGCGCCTGTCGGCAGATCATCCGGACATCGCGGCAGATCTGGACGGCGCATTCGCTGCAGCCATCGACCGGGCGCAGTCGCTGAACGATCCGGCGTTTGCCGGGGTGGCAAACCTGCAGGGAAGGTTCCGCCTTGAGGCACTACAGCAATCCATCAACAATATCCGCGCCATTGCCTCGACCGAGCTTGGCCCCACACTGGGCATCAATGCCGGGTTCAACTCACTGGACGGGGATTGAACCGTGAAAAGCCGTCGAAGCTTTCTCGCTGGGTTGGCTGCCACCAGCCTTGCGCCCTTGCGTGGATGGTCCGCTGTCGGCGCACCGGATTATCTTGCCGCCGCACTGTTCCCGGATGGAACTTTTCGGCTGGCCGGGTTGGATAAGGGCGGTGACATCTTGTTTTCTCTGCCGTTGCCCGCGCGCGGGCACGCGGCGGCGGCCCATCCGCACCGCGCGCAGGCGGTAGCTTTTGCACGCCGTCCGGGAACATTTGCAATCATCATCGACTGCGCGACCGGCACACAGACCGCTGTGTTAGAAGCCCCAAAAGGCCGCCATTTCTATGGGCATGGCGTGTTCTCAACCGATGGAAAACGGCTGTTCACCACTGAAAACGATTTTGAGACCGGTCAAGGCGTGATTGGTGTCTGGAACACAGATGACTACACACGAATTCGCGAGTTCGCTTCGGGCGGTGTCGGTCCCCATGACATGCGTCTCATGCCAGATGGTCGCACATTGGTTGTGGCAAATGGCGGGATCGAAACCCACCCAGAAACAGGAAGAACCAAGCTCAACCTGCCCGTGATGCAACCGCGCCTGACCTATCTGGACCAAAATGGCAGGGTTCTGGAGCAGGTAGAGCTGCCACAAGCCTTGCACAAAAACTCGATCCGCCACCTGGCTGTGCGATCCGACGGTCTGGTCGGATTCGCGATGCAATGGCAGGGCGACACATCGCAACAACCACCCCTGCTGGGCCTGCATCGTCGTGGTGAAAACCCTCGGCTGCTTAGCGCCCCCGACGCTGACCAAAGCACGTTGCAGGGATATGCGGGCAGCATCGCCTTTTCCGGTGCAGGCGAAACAGTCGCCATCACCTGTCCCCGCGGCAACGCTCTGCACCGTTTTCGGGTCGCGGACGGACAGCTTGATGGCGTCTTCCTGCACGAGGATGTTTGCGGCCTAGGCACCGCATCAAACGGGTTTGTGTTCACATCCGGGACAGGAGTCATCGGGCAATTGTCCACAAACAAGGCCCAAATATCCAACCGGGCTGATTGCCAATGGGACAACCATTTGATCCCAATTCGCACAGCTGCATGAATTCGGAAAATTCCGCCCCATAGATTACACTTGGAAGAATCATATAGCTGCCGTATTGGCGGGCGCGAAACTGGCACCCTGACTTACAAGGACTGACTTGATTGAAACACACGCCCGACGCACCGCATTCCATCTACGGAGTTGAGAAATGGGGCAAAGGTCTCATTGAGGTGACGGAGCTGGGCGAAATCGGTCTGCGCAATCCGATGGCTCCCGAGGCCGAAGCGATCAGCTTACCGGGTATTCTCAGTGATCTGGATGAACGCGGCATCAAAGCGCCGATGATCCTGCGCGTCAGTTCTTATCTGGAACACGAGATTGTCCACATTAACGAGAGCTTTCGCGATGCGATTGCACGCACCGGCTACAAGGGCAGCTATCGCGGCGTGTTCCCGATCAAGGTGAACCAGCAGGCGCAAGTGGTCGACCGGATTGTCGAGTTCGGCAAGAAATACAATTATGGACTTGAGGCCGGGTCAAAGCCTGAGCTGGTAGTGGCCTTGGCGCACCGTCTGGCCAGTGAGGCGTTGATTGTCTGCAACGGCGTCAAGGATGCCGAGTTCATTCAGTTGGCCATCCTCAGCCGCAAGATTGGGTTCAACACGGTCATTGTTCTGGAAAGCCCGAAAGAGGCTGACACGGTGATCCAGGTCTATAACGAGTTGGGCATCGAACCCCTGATCGGCGTGCGGGTAAAACTGACCAACCAGATCAGCGGCAAGTGGGAAGAAAGCTCGGGCGACCGGTCCGCCTTTGGCATGAACACCGACCAGTTGGTCGCCACCGTGGACAAGCTGAAAGCGGCGGGACTGTTGCATTGCCTGAAGCTGCAGCACTCACACCTTGGCTCGCAGGTGCAGGACGTCAACGATGTACGCCGCGCGGTGGGCGAAGCCTGCCGCTATTACACTGAACTGACACGCGAAGGCGTGCCGCTGACCCATCTGGACCTCGGCGGCGGTATGGGCGTGGACTACACAGGTGAGAAGAAGGCTGCCGAGAACTCGATCAACTACACGGTCGAGGAATATTGCGCCAATGTTGTCGAAACCGTCTCCTATGCGATGGATGAGGCAGAAGTGAACCACCCTACGCTGGTCACTGAAAGCGGCCGCGCCGTGGTGGCAACATCGTCGATGCTGGTGTTTAACGTGCTGGAAAGCACGCTTTACGATGCGCCCAACGGCCCCGAGGTTGAAGCGGACGACCACCATCTGGTCTCAGACTTGGCTGCAATCAACGGCTATCTCAGCAGCGACCGACTGCAGGAATGCTGGAACGACGCGAATTTCTACCGCAACGAACTGCGCGCGCTGTTCCGCCGCGGCTATGTGGACCTGCGCCAGATGGCCCGGGCTGAACGGATCTACCTGTCGCTGATGGCCCGTCTCAAGGCGCTGGCCGCAAGCGATGATCTGGACACGGATGTGGATGATCAGCTTGAGAAAGTAGCCGATATCTATCACTGCAACTTCTCACTGTTCCAGTCGCTGCCTGATGTCTGGGCCATTGACCAACTGCACCCTATCGTGCCGTTGCAGGGCCTGAACGAGACGCCAGATCGTCGCGCGGTGCTGTCGGACATCACCTGCGACAGCGACGGCAAGATCGACCGGTTTATTCTGGCCGACGGCGTCTCGCCCAGCCTGCCGGTGCATTCCCTGCCCGAGGATCAGGAGTACCTCATGGGCGTCTTCTTCGTCGGTGCCTATCAGGAAACGCTGGGCGATCTGCACAACCTGTTCGGCGACACCAACGTTGTCACCATCGACCTGCGCGCGGACGGTGGCTTTGACCTGCTACACGAGCAAGAGGGTGACACCATCAGCCAGGTTCTGTCGTATGTCGAGTTCGACCCCAACGATTGTGTCGCCGCGTTCCGTAAAATGGTGGACGAGGCGATCTCGACCGGTACTCTGATGGCCAAGGACCGTAAAACCCTGATGAGCGCCTATCGCGACTCCATCAACGGCTACACCTATTACGAATAACTCCAGAGAGGAGATGACCCCCATGGGAACTTTGAGTGGCAAAACACTGGTTGTCGGCGCAGGCGGCGTATCGCACGCGGCCGTGCACAAGATGGCAATGAATTCGGATATCTTCACCGAAATCACTCTGGCCAGCCGCACGAAATCAAAATGCGATGCCATCGCCAAGGCAGTGAAAGATCGCGTGGGCGTTGACATCGCCACGGCGGAGCTGGACGCCTATAAGGTCGAAGATACCGTCAAGCTGATCAAGGAAACAGGGGCCGAACTGCTGGTGAACCTCGCCCTGCCCTATCAGGATCTGGTGCTTATGGATGCGTGTCTTGAGGCGGGCATTCATTATCTCGACACTGCGAACTATGAACCCGAAGACGTGGCCAAGTTCGAATACCACTGGCAATGGGCCTATCAGGACCGGTTCAAAGAGGCTGGCCTGACCGCCATCCTCGGCTCGGGCTTCGATCCGGGCGTGACCAGCGTGTTCGCCAAATGGCTGAAGAAACACAAGCTGGACACCATCCGCCAGATCGACGTGTTGGACGCCAATGGCGGCTCGAACGACCAGGAATTTGCCACCAACTTCAACCCTGAGATCAATCTGCGCGAAGTGCTGGCCGAAGTGCGCCACTGGGAAAACGGCGCATGGCATACCAGCCCGGCGATGACCACAAAGGTCGAATACGATTTCCCCGCCATCGGCCAGAAAAACATGTACCAGATGTACCACGAGGAATTGGAGTCACTTACGACCCACTTCCCCGAGATTGAGCGCGCCCGCTTCTGGATGACCTTTGGCGATGCTTACATCATGCATGCCAAGGTACTGGAAAACGTCGGCATGACCCGCATCGATCCGGTGATGCATGACGGCAAGGAAATCATCCCGATCCAGTTCCTGAAAACTCTGCTGCCCGATCCCGGCGATCTGGGTGCCGAAACTAAAGGCAAAGCCTGCATCGGTGACATCGCCACGGGTCAGGCCAAGGACGGCTCGGGCGAGAAGACCTATTACATCTACAACATCTGCGACCACGAAGAATGCTACGCAGAAGTCGGCAGCCAAGCCGTCAGCTACACCACGGGCGTCCCCGCCATGATCGGTGCGGCGCAGGTGCTGAAAGGCAACTGGTGCGAGCCGGGCGTGTGGAACATGGAACAGCTGGATCCGGACAACTTCATGGATATGCTGAACGAACACGGCTTACCGTGGCAGGTCCACGAACTCGACGGTCCGGTCGAGTTCTAAATTCATCTTTTCTCAAATACTCCGGGGGTCCGGGGGCAGAGCCCCCGGCCTCTCCACAATTCGGAGGTGCCGGACATGTCCGACATGATGACCACACAGGCCGGAGGTGCCGGAGCCTTTCGCAGCTTTGACCTGAGCCGCGTGCCAAGCCCCTGCTTCGTGGTTGATGAAAAAGCCGTCGAGCGGAACCTGACCATTCTCTCCGATATTGGAACCCGATCCGGCGCCCATGTGCTGAGCGCGCTCAAGGCATTCTCGATGTTCTCGCTCGCCCCGCTTGTCCGCCAACATCTTGGCGGCACATGCGCGTCCGGCATTTTCGAAGCACGGCTGGGTCGCGAAGAATATGGAGGCGAGGTCGCGACCTTCTGCGCCGGGTACAAGGACGCGGACGTCGATGAAATTCTGTCGTTGTCCGATCACATCATATTCAACTCACCAGCGCAAAAAGACCGGTTTCTTGCCAAAGCTCGGAACGCTGGCGTTCAGGTCGGTCTGCGCATAAACCCGGAACATTCCGAAGGCGAGATCCCAAAATATGACCCCTGTGCGCCCTGCTCTCGCCTTGGCACCCCAATCAATCAGTTGACGACCGACGAATTGACCGGGGTTGATGGCCTGCACATGCACACGCTCTGCGAACAAGGGTTCGCGCCATTGCAGCGCACTTGGGAAGCCGTCCTGCCAAGACTCAAGCCCTTCCTCGGCCAACTCAAATGGCTGAACTTTGGAGGCGGCCATCATATCACGCGCGACGACTATGACCGCGACGGGCTGGTGGCTTTCATCCGGGACATCCGCGAGACATACGGCATCGAAGTCTATCTAGAACCCGGTGAGGCGGTCGCGCTGGACGCAGGTATCTTGGTCGGCGAAATCCTCGACCTGCCAACCAATGACATGAACCTTGCAATCACCGATATCTCGGCCACCTGCCACATGCCTGACGTGATCGAAGCCCCCTATCGTCCCGCCCTGATGGATGAGGCCGAAGCAGGCCACACCTACCGTCTGGGCGGCCCCTCCTGTCTGGCCGGTGACGTGATCGGGGATTACACATGGGATCAGCCACTGGAAATCGGCCAACGCTTTGCCTTCCTGGATCAGGCGCACTATTCGATGGTCAAGACCAACACGTTCAACGGTGTTCCTCTGCCTACCATCGCCTTGTGGAACAGCGAAACAGACGAACTGAAGATCATCAAACAGTTCGGCTATGACGACTTTAAGGACAGACTCTCATGAGCATTTTCCTCGACAGTGAACTGACCGAAGCCGAGCGGACTGAAGATGCCCGCTTTCGCGTGATCCCGGTGCCGCTGGAGCGCACGGTTTCTTACGGCTCGGGCACGGCCAAAGGGCCTGATGCCATTATCGAGGCCAGCAATGAGCTGGAACGCATTACCGGACATGCTGAACCATGCGTCGAGGGGATCTTCACCGAAGACCCGGTCGATTGCGATGCTTCGCTTGCTGAGATCATGGACCGCCTTTCCCAGCGCACCGAAGCCGCTGTTCGCGCGGGCAAGGTTCCGGTGACTTTGGGCGGAGAGCATTCCCTCAGCTACGGTGCCGTTGTGGGTGTGGCGCGCGCATTAGGTCAGCCAATCGGCATCGTTCAGATCGACGCCCATGCCGACCTGCGCAATGCCTATCAGGGGGAAAAACACTCCCATGCTTCGGTCATGCACCTGCTGGCCGAAGAAGGCGTTCGATTGGCTCAGTTCGGTGTCCGCGCCTTTTCGACTGAAGAGGCACAAAGCCGCCTGAAAAACCACATCTTCCACGTGGATGCAGAAGATCTGGTCACAGGCAATATCCACGCTGTCGACCTGCCAGAGGATTTTCCCGAGCTGGTCTATGTCAGTTTCGATGTCGACGGGCTGGACCCGGCGATCATGCCCGCCACGGGAACTCCGGTGCCGGGTGGTTTGGGATATTATCAGGCTCTGCGGCTGGTTGAACACGCCCTGAAAGGCCGCACATTCGTGGGCTTCGACGTGGTGGAGTTGGCCCCGAACGGCAATGCCGCCTGGGACTTCACCGCCGCGCAGATCGTTTATCGCCTGATGGCTGCCTGTTAACCCTCGGACGTTTCGTTCAGTTCCATATGGCCTTCGCCCTTGTTCAGGACGCGGCGCAGCATGGGTTCAAAGAACTCAAGCGGTTTGGTCGGATACTCGGGATCAAACGCCTTCTGATCGTATTCATGGCAGAAGTAACGGCAGTCCTCCCAATAGGGGCTGTCGCGGTACTTGTCGCGGGCGTTACGATCGCCTCCCAGGTGGTGATTGTAGTAATAGCCTTGGAATACGCAGTGGTGTTTTAATATCCAGTGGGTTTTCTCGCTGACATAAGGTTTCATCATCGCTGCCGACAGCTCACCGTGGTTATACGGTGACAGAATATCTCCGGTGTCATGGATCAGTGCCGCGACCACCAGTTCTTCATCTGCACCATCCTCATAGGCACGCGTCGCGGCCTGAAGGCTGTGCTGGTAACGATTGACCGGGTATGGCGTCCACGCCTCGTCCAGGGAACGGATCGCGTCCAGGATTCGGTCTGGAAGGGCGGCGTTGAACGCCTCTTCATACTCCATGACGGCGTCCCAATCGGCTTTGGTCGCCTCCTCAAAACTGGTCCAGGTGGGTTTGTGGCTTTTGTCCAGCATGATGTTTCCTCTGGCTGATCTGTTACGGCCAGTATATCCGAAGGCAACAGCTGAAAAAAATGAATTGATTTTATCGCTTCGATCAAAAAATACTTTCGACATGCAAATCAAAGCCCTTGAGACATTTTTGTGCGTTGCAGACATCGGTGGCTTCCATGCCGCTGCACGGCACCTAAACATCACTCAGACAGCGGTCAGCGCCCGTATCAAACTGATCGAAGAGGAAACCGGAAAGCCCTTGTTCACTCGGGGCGCAGGCGGCACCAACCTGACAGAATTCGGACGGCAGTTTCGACCCTATGCCGAGCAGATGTTGTCCTTGTGGTCCTTCGCCTCTCGTGACCTTCCGGGGCAGACACCGCACCGGATCGCCCTTCGCCTTGGTGCACAGCTCAGCGTTTGGGATCCATTACTGGTCGATCTGGCCGTTCGCTATGAACAACGCCATGGCCAGCTACTACTGACCCTGAACTACGATCATGACCTCAACATGGTCGAGGCCGTGGCGACGCATGTATTGGATGCCGCACTGACCCACGAAAAACCATCTGATCGGCGCGTTCTATATCACGAACTGGCACCGGAACGTTTATTGCTGGTCGAAACCCTCGGCGCGGGCAAAGACCCAGTTTTCGTAAATCTCGAGTTAGGCGAAGTTTATCAGGACCACGTGCGGTCAGCAGCGCGCAAAGCGGCAGGACAGACGCTTTTTTTGGGCAATTGCATAATGGGCCTGCGGTATGTTTTGCAGCGCGGCGGCACGGGGTACTTTCCCGAATATGTTATTCGGGATCAATTGAACGAAGGCACCTTTGTGCCGGTTACCGAAGCGATAGACCTGATGTTGCCGCTTTATCTGGTGACCCGGCGGGACAGCGAAGCCTTCGATGACGTGGTGGCCTGCCTGACCGAACTGCGTGCGGTGGATTAAGCTTGAGACAAGGCTCCATTCGCCCCCCGCGATCGGGTGCGCAGCAATGGCCGCCCGGCGATCAACAGGAACACGCATGAAATCAAGACGCCGACAATCGCCGGAAGATAAAGCAAAATCCACAGGTTTGGATCATCAATCACGACCGGGGACACAAAGCCCCGGACCCCCTCCAAAAGGACCAAAATCGTGAAGGCTCCGAATATCTGTGGCCACAGCCCAAAGCGCGAAAAACTGCCCAGCATCAGCGTTGAAAAACCAGCCATCGCCACCGCGATACAAATGGCGATCCATGAAAAACGCTGATGCAGCTCTTCGATCAGTTCCCCTTCTGAGAACTGCTCGGTCGCCAGAATACTTTCACGACCTTGCAAAAGCTCGAGCGTTGGGATCGCCTCAAGACTGCGCATGGCGTTGGTGTCTGAATTTGTGAGTTCCGAGATGTCATAAGAGGCATCCGCAAAAAGCGTCGAAGACAGCGTCCTGCCTTCCGGATTCAGGCGCAATGCGATCCCGTCCACCATCACCAGATGAATGCCGGAGCCATTGTTGACCAGATAGGCCGTCTTGCTGGAATAGCTGACCGGGCTCTCTTTATCCCGACGATCCGAGACAAAAACCTCGGACAAAGTGCCATCCAGATCAATTTCCCCGATATAAACCGTAACGCCCTGCGCGGGATGCAGAAATTCACCCTCATTCAAAAGCTGGGCGGTGACGTCCCCCGCGACCTCGGCCTGACGCTGCTCTAATTGTTCAACTGACGCGGGGCGCAGGAAGACACTGATCGCGGCCATCATCAAGCCAGTTACGATGCCAAATACGAACACTGCGCGCGCCAGTCTCCAGGGGCTGGTCCCGGTGGCCAGCATCACTGTCATCTCGCTTTCACGGCTCAGGCGGTTGGTGGCATAGACGGCTGCAGCAAACACCGCCATTGGCATCACAGTGCGGATCAGGGTCGGCAGGGTCAGTGCGGTGAATTCCAGAAACACCATCGCGGGTTGGCCGCCGCTGATCACCCGGTCAAACAGGCTGACGGAACGGGTAATCCAGAATACACCCACCAGAACCAGGGTGAAAAAGCCGAACAGAATCAGCAGTTGCCGCAGGAAGTAACCATCAAAGCGCGACATGAACCCTCTTCCGCCTGTCCGTTGTGGGCAGGACCATAAGCCATTCCATAGGCGTAGGAAACCGGATTGATCGAATTGTCAGGTGCCTGACGCAGTGCATTCCCAAATCGACGTCAATCTCACCTAAAGCCAGGGTTCAAAACGCCTCCTAATCTGATCGAAATGACCAGCTGGTGTGTCAAAAGAGATGGATACGATAGCATAGGCAGATTTCGTCGCGGGAATAAGTGTCTTTTCAAACCCGAACCGAAGGCCGCGTACAATCGCATGCGGCGTGAGGCCGGTTGGATGTTGTAAATGGACCGGTCAGAATAAGCCGCGCGCTACCAACTCTTCGGGTCTCAAATTTTCGGTATGCAACACTAGCCAAGATTTCTACGCCACACATTTGCCATACTTCCTTTCAGTTGATACGGTCGCAAAAAAGGCGAATGCCGGTGGCCCAAATAGAGCAGCAGTCAAAATATTCTAAGAGCGTCGCAGCGCTCACCGTGCCAGAGTCCTTAAAGGGCAAACGCGGAGGGCTGTTCTATTTGCTTCACGAGATGGAAAGGTCTCGACTTATGAAGCTGCACGGGGCTAACTTCGAAGACTTCTTCTCAAAATCACCTGCGGGCTGGGACTCAAACAACAGTCGGTTGGTCAGTATGCTCTCCGTCGACGAATTCAAATTTTTCTAGCAATCAATGCCGTGCTGCGGCGTTGCTCGAAAAGTTAGGAATCGCGCCCCGCGTCCGGGTCCCTGCAGACTCAGATTACACTCCAAGCTCTTGTAGGATACCCAGCTTGGGTTTCATTCTTTGGTTGAAACGGCCGCAGATCAAAGAATGAGTGGCAGGGGCAGCAGGGTTCGAACCCGCGACCTACGGTTTTGGAGACCGTCGCTCTACCAACTGAGCTATACCCCTAAGGTGCGCTTCAAATATGCCAGCCGCGCAGCGGACTCAAGAGGCTTTTTTAGATTCCGCGCGACTAATGCATCCGACAAACAAGTTGCGTGCAGCGTTTAGTTCTATAAGACACGGTTTGGTCAGTACGAGGGACCCAATCCGTGAGTATCCGTAAAAAGATCGCCGACAGCGAAGCCGTTTTGAACTGGGCCGCGCGCCGCATCGCAAGTTATATCCGGATGGTCAATCGCAACACCAAATGGCAGCGCATCGGATACGAAGAACTGGACCAACTGGCCGAACAAGGTGAGCCGGTGATCGTGGTGCTGTGGCACCAAAGGCTGGCGCAGTCGCCGTATTTCTTCCCGCTGGACAAAGGGCGCATCTGTTCAATCACTTCGTCTGCGCGGGCCGGCAGCATGGTAGGTCGGGTGCAGAAACTATTCGGCATGGACACCATCGCCATGGCGAGCAAACACAAGAGCAACGTTGCCGTGTCGCGAGAGGTGATCGGTAAGATAAAACAAGGGATTTCCATCGGCATCGCTGCTGACGGGCCTCGTGGGCCTGAGCGTGTGCTTTCCACGGTGCCATTGGTTTGGGCGCGCACGTCTGGCAAACGGATCTTCGGGATCACCTTTTCGGCACAATATGGCAGCGAAGCGGGTACATGGGATCGTCTGTTGATGCCCCGCCCCTGGCGGAACACCGGAGTCTTTCTATGCCGCGAGTGGACTGAGGCCGTGCCGCGCAAAGCATCAGAAGAGCAAATCGAAGAGCTGCGCCAAAGCCTTGAGCAGCATATGAACGATATCACTGCCGAGGCCGACCGCATGGTCGGGCGCGAACCGTGGTCGCCAGAGGCCTAACCGCCCCTTAACCGCTGCATCAGGTAAACTTCGCTGCCTTCCGGGATTGGCTCGGTCAACCCTGTGGCGATAACGCGGCCATCAATTGCGATAGACACCCCGGCATCAATAGGACCTTGAAGCTGTGGATGGGCCAGCACCAATGCACGTAACAGTTCTCCGGTCGTCTTGGCTTCAACCTCGACGACCTGCTGGCCCCCGGTCAATGACCGGAGGCCGGACCAGAGATGAACTTCAACCATCATCCTTGAGCGCGGCCAGAATGCGCGGCGGCGACATCGGCAACTGACGCATGCGCACGCCAGCCGCATGGGACACGGCGTTGGCAATGGCGGCCAGAGGCGGCACGATGCCGGTCTCGCCGACGCCTCGCACACCGAAGGGGTGACCGGGGTTGGGCACTTCGACAATCACCGTGTCGATCATCGGCAGGTCACTGGCGACGGGGATGCGATAGTCGAGGAAGATCGAGTTCTGCAGGCGACCGTCATCGCCGTAGATATACTCTTCGTTCAGCGCCCAGCCGATGCCTTGCGCGGCACCGCCCTGATACTGGCCTTCCACATATGTCGGGTGAATCGCCTTCCCCGCATCCTGAATGACCGTGTAGCGGGTGATCGCGGTTTTGCCCGTTTCCGGATCAACCTCGGCATCGACGATATGGGTGCCAAAGGACACACCCGCGCCTTCAGGGGTCGCCTCAAAGTGGCCCGAGATCGGACCGCCGGTCGAACCCATATGGGCCGTGATATCGGCCAGCGGGCGTGGATCGAAGTCACCGGCGTTGGGGCCAGAGGGCACCGCACAGCCGTTTTCCCATTTGACTGCGTCCGTCGGAATTCCCCAGCTGGCCGCCGCACGTTCGCACAGTTTTTCGACCGCGTGTTTGGCTGCTTTGATGGTGGCCAGACCGGAGGCGTATGTCACGCGAGAGCCATGGCTGACGTCGTTGTACCCAAGCGTCGCTGTATCGGCGATGGTAACACGGATATTCTCGTACGGAATGCCCAGAACCTCAGCCGCCATCAGCGCCATAGACGCCCGCGAGCCGCCGATATCGGGCGTACCGACCATCAACTGGGCCGAACCGTCCTCGGACAGGGACAACGACACCGAGGTCTCGCCGCCATGGTTGAACCAGAACCCACAGGAAATCCCTCGTCCCTGCCCCGGTTTCAACGGCGCCGAGTAGTGCGGGTGCGCCTTGGCGGCTTCCAGCGTCTCCACCAGACCGATGCGCTCATACCGCGGGCCATAACTGGCCTTGGTACCTTCATGCGCCGCATTTTTTAGGCGTACATCGACGGGATCAAGGTCCAGCTTTTTGCACAGCTCATCAATCACCGACTCAACGGCAAACGCCCCCATTGGGGCACCGGGCGCGCGGTAGGCTGCCTGTTTCGGTCGGTTGGCCATAACGTCATAGCCAACCTGTTTGACGTTGGTCAGATTGTAGGGCGCAAAGGCGCACATGGCGGTCATATCGCCGGGCGCGCCCGGAAACGCGCCACCTTGCAGGCGGAACACGCCCTGCGCGGCCGAGATGGTACCGTCCTTCTTCATGCCGATCTTGATATCCATCGACGCCGAGGACGTGGGGCCAGTTGCGCGAAACACTTCGGATCGGGTCATCACAACCTTGACCGGGCGGTTGGCCTTGCGGCTCAGCGCCAGCGCAACGGGTTCGATAAAGACGGTTGTCTTACCGCCAAAACCGCCACCAATCTCAGACGCAGTCACGCGCAGCTGTGAGGTCTCAATGCCCAACAGCGCTGCACAGGTTTTCTGCGCGATCCAGTGGCCTTGGGTCGTGCACCACAACTCACCCTTGCCATCATTGCCCAGCATACCCAGGCAGGCATGCGGCTCGATGTAACCCTGATGGGTCGCCTCAGTGACAAAGCTGTCTTCAATGATCAGATCAGCTTCGGCAAACCCGGCCTCGACATCGCCATGACCACTTTCGTGGTACCGCACGACATTGGGGTGCATGCCCTCGGGCACCGAATAATCCGCGGCACCTTCACGAATGACCGGAGCATCCGAGGCCATCGCTTTGTCCACATCGGTGACGTGGGGCAGCACCTCGTATTCAACCTCGATCAGCTTGAGCGCATCACGCGCTGCAAGGGCAGACGTAGCAGCAACAGCCGCAACGGCGTGACCGTCATACAGAGCCTTTTCGCCCGCCATAACGTTTTCCAGAACGTTCCAGAATTCGCCCTCCAGTCCCGATTTGAACGGGACGTCCGCAAAATCCGCGCGGGTCACGACGGCTTTGACTTCCTTATGCGCCTCGGCTTTCGACGTGTTGATCTTCACGATCCGCGCATGGGCGTGAGGCGAGCGCAGGATCGCGCCGTGCAACATACCGGGTGCCGACATATCGGCCCCGAACTTGGCTCGGCCCGTAACCTTGTCCAACCCATCGGGACGGTTCGGTCGCGTGCCAACAAAGGTGAATTCAGATTTGCGATCGTCGAGTGCCATTACGAAGCCTCCCGCAGTTCTTCTGCCGTTTCCATGACGGCGCGAATGATTTTGTCATAACCGGTGCAGCGGCAAAGGTTGCCCGCCAGCCAGTACCGGGTTTCTTCTTCGGTCGGGTTGGGGTTCTTTTCCAACAGAGACTTGGCCGCGACCAGAATGCCCGGTGTGCAGATGCCGCACTGAAGCGCGGCGTGTTCGATAAACTTCTGCTGCAGCGGGTGCAGAACGTCGCCGTCTGCGATGCCCTCGACCGTTTCGATCTGCTTGCCATCGGCCTCGACGCCCAGCATCAGGCAGGAACAGACCAGGCGCCCGTCGACCGAGACGGAACACGCGCCGCAGTCACCAGTACCACAGCCTTCTTTCGCGCCGGTCAGGTTCAGCTTGTCGCGCAGACAGTCCAGCAGGGTTTCGCGCGGGTCGCAGAGGTATTCAACCGAGTCGCCGTTTACAGTGGTGGATACGTGGAACTTGCTCATGCTTGTTCTCCCTTCGCACGGGCATAGGCGATTTTCGCGGCGCGCTTGGCCAGAACGCCAGCGACCTCGGTGCGGAACGCGATGGTGCCGCGCTTGTCGTCAATCGGGTTGCACGCAGCGGATGCCGCAGCAGCCAGCGCATCAAGCGCGGCGTCGTCCAGTGTACTGCCGATGATGGCCTTAGCACAGTCTTCGACCAGCAGAACGGTCGGGGCGACAGCACCCAGCGATACGCGGGCTTCGGTGACAGTGTCGCCGTCCAAACGAATGTTTACACCCACGCCAACGACGGCAATGTCCATTTCGGTCCGTGGTATGAACCGCAGATAGGCGTCGCCACCATCCTCACCCCGTGCGGGAATGTGCACGGCCGAGACCAGCTCACCCTTGGACAGCGACGTTTTGCCGGGGCCGGTCGGAATTTCTTCGACAGCAACTTCGCGATCACCACTTGGGCCTGTCACGGTAACGGTCACTCCGGCGGCGACCATAGCAGGCACAGAATCGGCCGCAGGAGAGCCATTGCACAAGTTCCCGGTCAGCGTTGCGCGCCCCTGCACTTGGGTTGATCCGATCAGGTCCATCGCCTCAACTACGCCGGGCCAATCGCGGCCCAATTCGGAATGTTCGCTCATCTCGGCACCGGTGGCCGCGACGCCAATCGTCCAGCTGCCATCGGCATTGCTGATGATGTCGCTGACGCCGTCGATCTTTTTGATGTCGATCAGCGTGTCGGGGGTCACAAGTTCCGAGCGCAGCTGCACCAGAACATCGGTGCCTCCTGCCAGAAACCGGGTAATGCCCGTCGCGTTCGCGGCCAGAGCCGACGCCTCGGCAAAGCTGGCGGGGCTGTGATAATCCATGAAAATACCTCGCACCTGTTGATCAGGATTCACTGGGGTTCGCAGGGGACGTTAGTGCAGCTACCCCACGGCGTCCATGGCTGGAACGACCAATTTTTGTGTTTATCGAAGTCGTTTTCAGACCTCAGATCAGAGGTCGAGTTCAATCACACCGTCAGGTTCAGCCGCGCGGCTTTGACACAAGATGATCGCGCCCTCGCGCTGTTTGTTGGACAGAACGAAATCACGATGCTCAATATCGCCGGAAACCACACCGCATTTGCAGACGCCACATATGCCGTCGGCGCATTTCACATCCACATGAATACCCGCCTCGTTCAAAACCTGAGCGGCATCTTTGTCTTCGGGGACGGTCAGTTCCCTACCCGACTTCGCCAGCTTCAACCTGAAGGAGTGATTTTCATATTCCGGCTGTTCGGGGACCGAAAAATACTCCAGGTGCCGCGCCTCTTCGGGAAATCCCTGCCGGTCGGCCGCTTGTATGACACCGTCCATGTAGCGATCCGGTCCGCAGGTATAGACGTGCAACCCTTCCTGATAACCCGACAGGACTGCATCCAGATCGGCGCGCGTTCCTTCATCCGAGAAATGAAAATGCACGTGGTCGGCCCAGGGCATCGCCGCCAGATCGTCCAGGTACCCGGCCCCAGCACGGGTGCTGGCGGAATAGTGTAATGCGAACGGCTTGCCCAGCGCATGCAACCGATGAGCAAATGCAATCATCGGGGTGATGCCGATCCCACCACCCATCAGGAAGGTCTTTGTTGCAGTTTCATCCAGTTCGAAATGGTTGATCGGTTTCGAGATGAAGACCTTGCGCCCCTCGCTGAAGATTCGATGCAACAGGGCCGAACCGCCGCGTCCTTCATCCTCGCGCAGGACGCCGATCTGGTAGACTGACCCGTCCGATGGGTCCCCCGACATTGAGTACTGGCGCAGAAACTCAGGCGCGACCAGCACATCCAGATGCGCCCCGGCGGTCCAATCCGGTAAAGGCGCACCATTCAGGGCCGAGAATTCATACTTGGTCACATCCGCCGTCATCTTGTCGACCTTGGTCAGAGCAACTCGCATCACCGGCGCATCGCCCGCGATCGAGTACCGATGCACGATCGATGTATCCCCTGCTGCCTTGCGGTTTTTGTATTCTTCGGCTGACACCATCGCCTGATAGGCCGCAATCCCGGCCTCGCGGTCCATCGCAAAGGGATATGGCCACGGATGGGGGGCCAGATAGGCAGGATAGACGGCTAAAGTCTGATCTTCGAACCGCAGGTCCAGATCCGTTTGCAGGTCACGCCGGTTCAGCGGATGTTTCGTCGGGCGGTAAGCTCCATCCGCCTGCAATTCGATATCCCACCACCATTTCTTGATGTCGTTCAAACCGCCATTACCCACGGCATCGTCCAGTTTCGCCAATGCCGGCGCGGCTTTCGGGATGTTCATCGCGGCCCAGCGGAACGGACGTTCCTTGAAGATGCCCTCAAGGTTCCACGGGCAGGTCTTCATGCAGCGCCCGCACATCGCACCGCCCGGTGTGGTCACGCGGTAGGTTGCGCATTTCTGGCTGTCGGATTTCCAGATCTCATAGCCGTTGAACATGAGTTTCGGCCCCGCGGTGATTGCCCCCGACGGACATTCGCGCGCGCATTTGTTGCAGCTTTCACAGAAAGTCTGCAGGCCAAAATCAATCGGTTTGTCGTGCTCCATCGGCATATCGGTTGTCACCGCGCCGGACTTGAGCCGGGGTCCGAGATAAGGGTTCAGGATGACCTCGCCAATCCGGCTGACCTCGCCCAATCCAGACAGCAACAAAAGCGGCGGCTGAAGCACTTCGCCATCCATGACCGTATGCGCCTTGGCTTTGAAGCCAAGGTTGCGGATCTGCTGCGCGATCACACCGCCCAAAAGTGAAAACCGCAGATAGGCGCGCATCGATTGGGCAACTGCGATCCAGTCATCGCCACTGGACCCCTCCATCGTTTCATAGCCCTGGTCGATGATCATGCTGATGGCCTGATCGTGGGTCGGGTTGATCTCTTCTCCGGTCGCGTCGTGAGAGTACCACGCCCATTCAGGACAACGGCTGAGGCCCACGGCATCGCCTCCAATGAAATAGGTCGCAGCCTTGATATTCGCGGCATTTCGGGCGGCATCGGTCGGGCGCGGGCCATCCGCGCTGTCGCCATCCTGCAAAAGCACAAATGCGCCCAGTGAACGGCGTTGCGCGAAACTGGGGGCGGCCTTGCGCACGTAGTGCCCCCCCCTGGCTGCATCCTGCAGCGGTTTGCCCATATCCCCGAATTGTGCGCGGGCAAACATGTCGGCGCGTTTGGGAACGCGGGCCACGTTTTCTTCGTCGATGTAGGTCGTCGGGTCCTCGACGCGCTTAAGCTTCTCGAACGGATGCGCCCCGTCCACGTAGCGTCGTTTGGCGTAAGCATCCCGGTTCAGCGCGTTCTTGGCGAACCCCGTTCCCAGCCACCACGCCGGACCCTGAGTGCGAAACCACGGTTGCTGCGCCATGGATTGCAGGGGTCGATCATGCGCAATCTCCATCTCGGTCGTAACAGCTGCCAGACCAAACCGCGTCCCTAGCCACGGCACAACGACGTCGCCAATCTCGACCGAGGCCAAACCAGCCGCCACCGCCAGTTTTCCAAGATCAACCTCAGACGACATCGCGGTATGCGCCCGCGCATCGAACCCCAACAACCGGATGTAATTGGCAATCACCACCGCATTTTCGGTCGCCAGCAAACAGGAACGGTGGTCCTGCGCATCCATGATCCATTCAGAGCCGGGCTCATCCGGGTTCGGATCACGGTTGTGTTCATAGACAAAGACGATGGAGTGGCGGTGGGTGTCCATCGGCTTGGGGGCCGCCTCCATACTTTCCTTAAGGTCGGCCATAATGACATCAATACCCGACGCCAGCGTCTTGGTCTGCCGGGTCTTCAGCGCATGGGCCAGTCGATCTATGTCGGGGTTAATACGCGGCTGGGGCAGTATCGCCTCGGCAGGCAAAGGCCCGCACCCCATCATCGACGCGTCATTGAAATAGCCAAAGGCCTTCAGGTGATGCGCACGCGCGCTCGGATCAGCCGGGATTTCAGAAGGCACGGCATTCACGAATCCATCACGAATAGCGTCCATCATCGCCTGAAACTCACCCATGGCGTTGACGATGCTTTCAGGCTGACCCGGCCGGAGAAAACTGAGTACGGGCATCGGCGGCACGGCAGACAGGTCCGGCACAACGCTCTGACGTGCCAACCGCTCCAATGGATAAGGCCCCATGTGGACCGGCCGGTTCTTGTCCGAGAAAAAGCGGATCCCCATCGTGCGCCTCCTGATTTCTAGGTCTCACCTAATGCGGCGTGGACAGTAAATCCATTCATGAATAATCATAAGCGGTATGAGCAAAATAGATTTTATGGATCTGGACGGGAAAGTCCTGAGGGTCTTTCTAACCATTCTCGAAGAAAACTCGGTGTCCAAGGCCGCAGATCGGCTTGGCGTGACGCAATCGGCCATCAGCCACACCCTGTCCAAACTTCGGGTGGTTCTGGGCGATCCGTTATTTATCAGATCAGGGCAAGGTCTAACCCCTACTGAGCGCGCCTTGTCCCTGAAAGACCCCGTGCAGCAGGTTCTGGACAATATGCGCGCACTGACCGAGGACCGCCCGTTCGACCCGCTGTCCGAAGAGATGGTCTTTCACATCGCCACAAACGACATGCCGAGGGAATTGATTTTCCCGCAATTGCTGCAAAAGGTTCGGACCGAAGGCGTGCGGCTGGGGTTGGGGTTTATCCCATCAGGTGTTCCAGACCCTGAGCTGCTGCGCAGCGATCGGTGTCAATTGATGCTGACACCTTTGCCGCCGGATGGACCGGACATCTTTCAAAAGCGCATCCTCAGCAGTCCGTTGATGATCTACTATGATGGCACCCGACGATCTCCTCCGGACAGTTGGGAAACCTATTGCGAAACCGAGCATGTCGAAGTGCGCTTTGCGGATGGTCGCAGCTCGCGCGCTGTCATGCGGGGTGTCGATCAAAACCAGATCAGGCCACCGACGGTTACCCTGCCGCATTTCAATGCCATTACCTCATTTGTGAAAGGCGGCGACCTGATTTCCACCGACACCGCGTTGATGAAACACGGGCCGCTACATGCGTTGGATTGTGCGCCCTTGCCCTTCGCATGCGACCCTGTCTCGATCTACATGGTCTGGCACCAAAGATCTTCCAACGATCCGGCACATCGCTGGTTGCGTGACAGGATCGAAGCCATCGCAGCGACGCTTCAGGATTGAGACAGCAACCAGTCTTTCATCACTGCGACCAGCGCGGGTTGACGTGGCTGTTTGGGTGTCACGATGTAAAAGCCCAAGTCCTCGACCAGCTCGTCCGGGATCGGGCGCACCAACTGACCGGCGGCCAACTGGGCAGAAACAAGCGGTTCGTTAGCAAGCGCAACGCCCTGACCGGACACGGCTGCATCGATGGCAAGGCTGGTCTGGCTGAAACTCATCATCTTTGGCTTGCCGGTGATCCCTGCCCGCTGCAGAAACAAAGGCCACAGCCCATGGGTGTCGTTCAGCAGAGTGTGCTTTATCAGGTCAGCAGGATGCGCAATTCTGGCCGCCATCTCAGGACCGCAAACCGGAACGAAAGTTGTGGAAAACAGAGGCACTGCGACCACCTCGGATCCAAACGGCGCGCGCCCTTGCCGAACAGCAATGTCGACACCGTCCCCCTGGAAATCCGCCAGCCGTTCCCGCGCGTCAACCTGCACGGCAATGTCAGGGTGGTGCAGCGTAAAGTCCGGAAGACGGGGAACCAGCCATTTCGAGGCAAAGCTGGGCGTGACAGAGATAGCAATTTGTCTGTCCCCAGAAAGATCCTCGACGGCCTCTTCGATCAGACGGAAGGCCCGGCGCAAGGGCGCATGGAACCTGCGCCCGGCCTCGGTCAGCGCAAGGCCGCGCGGCAGGCGGTCAAAGAGCGTCACAGCCAATCGCGCCTCAAGTCCGCGCACCTGTTGCGCGACAGCACCTTGTGTGACGCCCAAATCCTCGGCGGCTAAGCGAAAGTTCAGATGCCGCGCCGAAGCTTCGAAGGCCCGCAAAGCGTTCAGAGGGGGAAGAGCCGCCATCAGAGCTCCCTGTAGTTTTTCTACATCATAAGGCCAGCAGAACTGATTGGTCAATTAGATCGCCAAGGCGCATCTTCATGCCATCAATGAATGGAGAAATCACATGACAAAAGTGGCGCTGATAACAGCGGGCGGCAGCGGAATGGGCGCGGATTCAGCCCGACGTCTGGTCGCAGACGGGTTCAAGGTCGGCATCCTGTCGTCTTCGGGCAAGGGTGAGGCGCTGGCGCACGAACTTGGTGGCGTTGGTGTGACCGGGTCAAACCAATCGACGGATGATCTGCAAAAACTGGTCGATACCGCGATGACCCATTGGGGGCGCATCGACGTGCTGGTCAACTCGGCCGGTCACGGACCGCGCGCGCCGGTGCTGGAGCTGTCGGACGAAGACTGGCACACCGGAATGGACGTCTATTTCCTGAACGCCGTCAGACCAACCCGGCTGGTGACACCGATCATGCAGAAACAAGGTGGCGGGTCGATCATCAACATTTCAACCTTCGCCGCGTTCGAGCCCGACCCGGTTTTCCCGACGTCGGGTGTTTTTCGCGCGGGTTTGGCCGCTTTCACCAAACTGTTCTCGGATCATTACGCGGCTGACAACATCCGGATGAACAACGTCTTGCCAGGGTTCATCGACAGCCTGCCAGAGAAAGAGGAATTCCGCGCGCGCATCCCGATGGGCCGCTATGGACGCAGCTATGACGAGATCGCCTCGGTCGTGGCGATGCTTGCATCAGAGGGCGGCGGCTATATCACCGGTCAAAACATCCGGGTTGATGGCGGCATCACCCGCGCGGTCTGAGGTCAGAACCGCGCTTTTACAAAATGGGTCAGCGCCGCGCCGGTTTCAAAATAGGCGCGGCGTAGCCCTATCCACTTTTCCTGATACTCTGGGACTGCGGGCACCGGCAAAAGGCTTGGGTCGTCCTGCAACAGACTTTGGGCAACAAGGCGGCCAAAGACAGTGCCTGGCCCGATTCCACGCCCCGAAAATCCATGAACGGACAGAGCGTTGGGACCGATCTGCGTAATCTTCGGGATGTGGTCCGACGTCATGGCGATACGGCCATGCCATCCTTCGATCAACGGCTGATCAGCCAGTTGCGGATACAGCTGTGCCAGTTTGCGCTTGATCCAGCTCTTGTGAATCCCACCGCCTGCCTGATCCAGATCACCCATGGCACCGATGATAAACCGCCCCTCTTGATCCATTCGGAACGAGGTCATGATCAGGTCTGTGTCCCAGCACCCCTCGCCCCCCGGCAAAACACTGGCGCGCAGATTATCGGACAAAGGAGCCGTGGCATATTGGAAATAATAGACTGGCACATAAGCGGGGGCCGATGTGGTCAGATCACGGTGATAGGCATTGGTCGCCTGAATGACCCATTTGGCGCGCACCGTGCGCCGAGCAGTCTTCAACACCCAGATTCCATCCATTTGCTGCATGGACAGAACCGGATCTTGCGTGGAAACTGACGCGCCAACCTCGATCCCGGCACGGGCCAATCCACGCACATATGCCAATGGCTGGATGGTCCCGGCGCGCGGGTCGAACAGAGCACCGCCAAAGGCCGCGCTGCCCATTCGCTGCGCTGTCAGTTCTGCAGACAGCAACTCGACCGGTGCACCAGCAGCGCTGAGTTGCGCATGACGCGCCTGCAGATCCCGAAGCCCCGCAGCCGAATGCGCACAGTGCAAAGTTCCGTTGCGCACAGGTTCGCAGTCTATCCCATGTTGGTCGATCAGGCTGAACACCTCTGATAGAGCAGCAGCCAGAAGGTCAACCAGCCGATCCCCAACCATGTCACCCAGATGCGCGCGAATCTCAACGGGCGGCAACCACAGCCCCGCATTCGCTAGCCCGACATTGCGGCCCGATCCGCCGTGACCGATGTCATGCGCCTCAAGCAGACAGACCGAGGCACCAGCCTTGGCTGCAGTCAGGGCCGCAGAACAGCCGGTGTACCCACCACCGATCACCGCCAGATCAACAGTGATATCACCGGTCGAAACACCGGGTTCGACAAGTTCACGGCATGTGTTCAGCCAAAGGGACTGGTTGTGGTCGCTCACGTCGCGCTCCTTGAAATTGCGCGGATCATCAGGGCAGTGTCAGCCGGTTGCAAGCGCTCTTTGATCCTCGCGCCCCATCGCGATCAGGAAGGGTTGCGCATCCTGTTTCGCTTGAAAATCAGCCTTGTTACCCATGCCACGCCAGTTCGCTAGAACAAGGGATTGCGCCACTGCGCCACTTAAGGTCGCGCCGGGGCCGGTAACAATGAACAGGTCTGGCGCGAACTCATGCGCGGCGGTCTGGATCGCACGGGTAAAGTCATAGGGTTCGGTCACTTGGTGGCCCAGAGTATAATCCCAAAGCGCCTGCGTATCCGTCGCACCCGGCCACCAAATCTTTCCGCGACCGTCGATCAGGGCGCGTTCAGGCTGTCCGAACAAGTCCGCGTCCAAGCGCGCACGCCCTTCGGCAGCGACCGGTGCCTGCAAGGATGTGTGAAACGCGGCATGGTTTGGCAAGCGCATCGGGAAACGGTCCTGCACGGTGGGTTGCGACGCCTCGAAAGCCTTCAGCCCCATCTCATTGCCTGCCAGAACCAGCATTCCGCCCAGATCAATGGACAAAGCAAGGTCGTGACCGTCCACCGCATTGATGCGTTTCACATCCGCCAGCAGCTCTGCCTTGCGAACAGCGTCGTCCGCCCAACCGTCGTCGGCAAAGGGATAAACCAGTTGGCCACCGATCAGGTGATCTTGCATCAGTGTTCCCATCGTGTTCACGACGCGGAACCCTTCGTCAGGCGACAACGCCCCGGCAGCGGCCAGCGCAATATACCACCCCATCGAGTTCCCGGTGACCGCGACCACCTCGATATCATCGGCCAGCGATTGCGCGTCTGCCAGCGAAGCTGCGTAGATGAGCGGTGAAGCAATATCGCCTTTTGAATACTTGGAAACTGTGAACCGCGCTGCGCCATCCAATGCGGTAACGGCCTCTTGCCCTGCTTCCGCACGTATCGCGTCGAAGCCCCGAAACATCGCATTCTGCTGCGCGTGATGGCGATGCAGATAGCCAAGCTCGGGCTTGTTGTATGTACCCCGACCAGGGCAGATGACGACGGCTGTGCGAGTCATGAGCGGCCACCCGTCAGTTTAAGCGCGGCGGTGATAATCCCGTCCTTCGATGGCAGCGGAGCGGCATAGGCGGGACCAGTGGCGATAAAACAATCTTCGGCCGCGACGCGTGCAGTTGGGGTCGTGGGACTGTTTTCAGTGAAAAAGGTCATCAGCCCCTCAGACTGGCTGCCGGTCCGGCGGCACTCGTCGACGATCAGGACGTGTTTGCAACCCTTTGTGGCCTGACGCAGAGCCTCAATCGGCAGAGGTGCCAGCCAGTGCATGTCGATGATACGGGTTTTCACGCCTGCGGCCTCCAACTCGGGCAGAGCCTGTTTCGACAGGTAATGCCCATTTCCATAAGTGACGATGGCCAGATCTTTACCCTCACCATGCACGCTAACCTCACCCAGCGCGATACTCTGGTCAGGCGACGGATACGTCGTCATCCAGCCTGCGTCCTGTGCATCGTGCAGATCGCGGATCGGATAAAGCGCAATAGGTTCCAGAAAGACCACGACCCGCTGTTCTTCGCGCGCCAGCCGTACGCATTCGCGCAGCATCTTCGCCGCATCCGCGCCTGTCGATGGACAGGCAATGATCACGCCGGGAATATC
Organism: Ruegeria sp. YTSA072; assembly: GCF_059610285.1. Taxonomy (NCBI): domain Bacteria; kingdom Pseudomonadati; phylum Pseudomonadota; class Alphaproteobacteria; order Rhodobacterales; family Roseobacteraceae; genus Ruegeria; species Ruegeria sp. YTSA072. Next base: position 388,751 of record NZ_JBXWNI010000002.1, read on the forward strand.
GCGCAGGACAGCTAGAGAATTGTCGTTGTGGAAATGACCGCCGAACCCTTTCTGATAGCCAAGCCCCGCGATGCGTAGAACCATCGGGTTGGTGAACTGCCCGTTCGAGAAAAAGGGCAGCGTCGCGGCTTCGCCTCTGATCTGGTCCTCGGCATTGTGCAGATAAGCGAGGAACTGGATTTCGGGGATCGGGACAAACCCGTTATGCCCCATGCCAATGGCCAGTCCCAGAATGGACTGCTCATCCAACAGCGTGTCGATCACCCGGTCCGGGCCAAAGCGTTGTTGCAGTTTCTGGGTCACGCCATAGACGCCGCCCTTGCGGCCGACATCTTCGCCCATGCAGACGACCTCGCCGTGTTCCAGCATCAGATCGGTCAGCGCCCAGTTGATCAGACGGCTCATGGGTTGCGGATCATCCATGGCCCGCGTGTCGCCGCCAAAGGCCTTGTCGCGCGCTTCGGCGCTGGGACCGTTAGTGGGCTTACAAGCCCGTTTTGGCGGGATCAGGCTGGCCATAACCTCAGAGGCGGTGGTCAGGTGCGGACGGGTTGCGGCCTCCGCCGCGATGCGATCAGTACGGGCGCAGGTGTCTTCGTAGATTTTCAACGCCTGTTCCGGCGCCAACGCCCCGGCATGTTCCAGCAAGCGCACCGAGTGCAGCAGGGGGTCGTTGGCCTCGTCCGCCTCAACCTCGGACTTCGGCAAGTACGTGGTCGGCACATCTGCGCCCGCATGGCCGTAAAGACGCACGGTTTTCAGATGCAGGAAGGCCGGTTTCCGGCGGGTACGGACATACTCGGCGGCGTCTTGCGCAACCGCGAAGGTCTCATAGATATCCAGACCGTTGGCCTGAAAGTACTTGATCCCGGGGCGATGCTCCATCGACGCCTGTATCCAGCCTTTGGGCGTTTTGACCGAGATTCCGATCCCGTTATCTTCACACACAAACAACAGCGGCAGAGGCGTCGATTGCACGCTGGTCCAGCCTGCGGTGTTGATCGCGCCCTGCGCTGTAGAATGATTGGCCGAGGCATCCCCGAAGGAACACATCGCAATCCCGTCCAAGGGCAGTTCACGGTGTTCAGGATCGTGTCTCCGCGCGGCACCTAGCGAATACGCAGCGCCCACCGCCTTGGGCAAGTGGCTAGCGATAGTCGAGGTCTGCGGCGGGATCGTCAACGCTTTGGACCCTAGTACCTTATGCCGCCCGCCCGAGGTCGGATCCTCATTCGAACAGGCAAAACTCAGCAGCATGTCCCACGCGATCTGCTGGCCCGGCATCTGCTCAGCCCGCGCTATCTGAAATGCCGCATCCCGGTAGTGAAGAAAGGCGATATCGGTCGGGCGTAGTGCATGCGCCACGGCGGCCATCCCTTCGTGGCCGGATGATCCGATAGTATAAAACCCCTGCCCCGCCTTCTGCATCGCCCGACTGGTCCGGTCCAACGCGCGGCTAAGGACCTGTGACCGGAACAGCGACACCGCATCGGTTCCGCTTAGCCCCGGCCTCGGGCTTGCGCCTTCGGGGAAGTCGCGCTTGGCGACCCGGGTCAGGAAATTCTCGTGAACGATCTGGGCGCGGTCCATTGGGTGTTTTCCGGTCTTACTTAGTTACAACTTGGCGGTAGCGTCCGCGATACGGCGCATACCTTCTTGCAGGCTTTCGGTGGCATAGGCAAAAGAAAGCCGCAAATGCCCCGGCATCCCAAACGCGCGCCCCGGCACCAGCGCCACGCCCGCCTCATCCAGCAGATAGCGACAGAATTCATGGTCTGTGGCCATTTTCGCATGAGTTTTGGGAAAGACGTAAAACGCGCCATCCGGCACGGCACATTCCAGACCAGCGGCGTTTAGCCCTTCGACAACCAGATCGCGGCGCGCTCGCATTGCTTGACGGCGTTCTGCCAGCAAGCCTTGGGGCCCGATGATGGCCTCCAATGCTGCAGCCTGGGCAATCGAACACGCCCCCGACGTGATTTGCCCCTGCACAGCCACCATCGCCTTGATCAACTCAGCAGGGCCAATTCCCCACCCGATGCGCCAGCCGGTCATGGAATAGGCCTTGGACACGCCGTTCACGATCAACGTTCGTTCCGCCAATTCGGGAACGGCCGGCACAAAGGGCGTGAAAGGCACAAAAGACAGGTGTTGATAAATCTCGTCAGAAATCACCCAGACCTGAGGATAGTTTTGCAATACCGCGCCCAGCGCCTGCAATTCCGCCTTGGAATAGACCGCGCCGGTCGGATTGGACGGCGAGTTCAGCAGCAGCCAACGCGTGCGCGGGGTGATCGCGGCCTCCAACTGATCCGGCGTCAGTTTGAATTTCTGCGTCGCCGGACAGCGGACGACTACGGGGACACCGCCAGCCAAACTGACCATATCCGCATAGCTTGTCCAGAATGGAGCAGCCATAATCACTTCATCACCAGGGTTCAGAGTTGCCATCATTGCGGAGGCCAAAACCTGCTTGGCACCCGTCGAAACGATTACATTTTCGGGGCGCGCGCCAGCCTCAGTCGCAATCGCTGATCGCAAGGCGGGCGTTCCTGCCGTTGCGGGGTATCGCGTCTGCCCGTCAATAGCTGCGCGGTGGGCCGCCTCAACAACATGCGGCGGCGTTGGGAAATCAGGCTCACCTGTGCTGAGCGCAATCACGTCGGCACCCTGCGCGCGAAGACGCGCGGCCTGCTCTGAGATACGAACGATCTCTGACAGCTCAATGCCATTCAACCGGTCGGCGGGCTGAAACTCTTTAATACTGGTCGTCAGGTTCATTGGTCCACATCCACGCTGGAATCCACACCTCTGTATCGGGCTGGCGCGCTGCAATTGCCAGTGATATTCCGTGTGAAAGGTATGAGGATTAGTCATATGATTGCGCCCCGTCGGTTTCTTCCCTCGATCCCCTCTCTTCTGGCATTGGAGGCGGTTGATCGCCTCGGCAGTGCCTCGGCTGCAGCCGAGGAGCTGTCGCTAACCCAAAGCGCGATCAGCCGACAGCTGAAGTCCATGGAGGACCAACTGGGCGTCGATCTCATTCAGCGAAACCAGATGCGATTGCACCTGACCCCCGCCGCGAAAGACTATGTTCAGGTGGCGCGCACAGCGCTAAACCAAATTGCGCAAGCGTCACTTAAACTGAAGGCCAACCCAACAGGCGGGTCGCTGAACCTGTCCATCCTGCCCGCCTTTGGAATGCACTGGCTGGCACCGCGCCTGCAGGATTTTGCCCGTCGCCACCCTGAAGTGACCGTGAACCTGAGCACATGCCTCAAGCCGTTTGATTTCGAGACCGAACATTTTGATGCCGCCATCCACTTCGGCCAAAAGAACTGGCCGGGCGTCAACTACCTGCCGATTATGCGTGAAGATGTGGTTCCGGTCTGCGCGCAGGACCTGTTGCCCGATCAGGAGCAGGACTTGGGCTGGCTAATGACGGCTCCCCTGCTGCATCTAGAGACCCGACCGGACGCTTGGGAGCAATGGTTTGCGGCACAAGGGCGTGACGTATCAGGGATGCGGGGAATGCTGTTCGATCAGTTCTCGACCATGGTGCAGGCCACGATCCACGGGCTGGGAGCGGCGCTATTGCCCAGCTATCTGATCGAAGACGAGCTGAAAACCGAAAGGTTGGTTCCAGCATGGAACGGACCCCACATCAGCCTTGGGCAATTCTTTTTGGTCTGGCCACAGTCACGACCGGAATCCGAACCGCTACGGTCGTTTCGAATGTGGCTGCAAGGTCAGGTTGGCCCATTCTGATCCAAAACTGCACAGCCTCCGGCTTTGCGTCCTGCGGACGGCGGAGGGGTCGGGCAGGTGTGGGCTGCGCCCGCACCTGCCCGACCCAACGGGATGAGACGTTTTCCAGAAACGTTGGCGACAGGCGGGAGCCCTTTGGGTGCGTTACTTGTCCAGCGAACGGGCGATCAGTTCCTTCATGATCTCGTTGGTGCCGCCGTAGATCATCTGCACCCGCGCATCCGCATAAAGCCGTGCAATCGGGTATTCCATCATGAACCCGTAACCACCGAACAACTGAAGGCATTCGTGCATGATCTCGTTCTGCACTTCTGAACCCCAGTATTTCACCATAGAAGCCGTCGCCGCATCCAATGTACCAGCCTCAAGCTGCGCGATGCAGTCATTGACGAAACTGCGCAGAACCTCGGCCTTGGTTTTGCACTCGGCCAGTTTGAAACGCGTGTTCTGAAAGTCCATAACGCGCTGGCCAAATGCCTTGCGTTCCTGCGTATAACGCACTGTCTCGGCAATTGCGAAGTCGATCGCGCCCAGCGCCATGATACCGATGGTCAGGCGTTCCCACGGCAATTGCTTCATCATCTGATAGAAGCCCTGACCTTCCTCGGGTCCGATCAGGTTGGTCATGGGAACCTTGACGTCTTCAAAAAACAGCTCGGCCGTATCGTTGGCCTTCATCCCCAGTTTCTTGAGGTTACGGCCCCGGCGAAATCCTTCTGCGCCTTCGGTTTCTACTGCGATCAGCGATACGCCCTTGGATCCTTGCGATTTATCCGTCTTTGCGGCCACCAGAATCAAATCGGCGGATTGTCCGTTGGTGATAAAGATCTTGGATCCGTTCAGGCGATAGGAATTTCCATCCATGTCTGCGGTGGTGCGAACGGACTGAACGTCCGAGCCTGTTCCGGGCTCAGTCATGGCCAAAGCGCCGACCATCTCACCGGATGCCAGACGGGGCAGCCATTTGTGTTTTTGATCCTCGCTGCCGTATGCGTTCAGGTAATGGATAACGATAGACTGAATCCCAAATCCCCAGCCTGCATCGCCGCGTGCGGATTGGCCGTACAACGTGACCGCGTCAAATCCGATCCCGCCGCCAACGCCACCATATTCCTCGGCAATAGCGCCGGCCATCAGACCCATATCCCCGGCCTTGTTCCAGAATTCGCGATCGACCATGCCGTTTTGGTTCCAGCGTTCGATATTGGGTACAAGTTCGTCGTCCATGAACCGGTTTGCCATTTCGGCAAACATCTGATGTTCGTCAGTGACCCAGTTGGCGGTTGGCTTGAATAGCGACATGTAGGCTTCTCCCAAATCGAATTTCGATAAGGGTAGCGTTGGGCACCGCGCAAACCAACCCATCCGCCGGATTGCTACGCAACGTCTTTTTCGTACAAGACCTTACGTTCACAGGTTTAAACCCGGTCAGGCCAAGGCATTATCCAGCAGAACCTGTGCCGCTGCCTTTGCATCTCGCGCAGGATCGCAGCTTTTTACCAGGACGGCCGTAACGATTGCGCCCTCTTGCAAGAGCAGCAGCTGGCATCCCAATGCCTCGGGATCACGTGCGCCTGCCTGGCGGGCCAAATTTGTGAGAAATTCGAGCATCAGATGCTTGTGTTCGGCTGCCTGCACATGGATCGGGTGATCTTGTTCCTGATACTCTGCGCCCGCTTTGATGAACATGCATCCGCGAAAGCTGTCCTCCAGGAACCATTCGCCCAGCACATCGAAACTGGCGATCAGCCGTTCGGCCGGTGTATCGGCCAGCTCATCTACCCGTTGCAGGAACCATTTGCGAAAGTTCTCATCCCGCAACTGTAAAGCCGCCAGGATCAGCTCTTCCTTGGTACGGAAATGTTTGTACATCGACGTTTTCGACACGCCCGTCTCGACCACTAACTTGTCCATGCCGGTGACGTGAAATCCGTCACGATAGAAGACCTGCAAAGCCTTGCGGACCAGCTCGTCACGTTTGTTCGGGCGCATCTGTCAGCTCCTGTATGTACTGATCGGTACATAGTGCACCGCAGCGATGGCTGCAACAGACACAGCCTAACCTGCTGTTTTTACATACTCCTCTTAGGAGACGAAAATGTGGGTTCAAAAAAAACCAACTCAACACTTGAAAAAGGTTACCGATCTGTACACATTCAAGACACAGTGTACCGATCAGTAAACTCAGGAGCGAACATATGAGACCCCGCACCAGACCTCTCTCGCACCAGTACATCCCCCTTCTTTTGACCATCGCCTTGATGGCAGCTTCTCTGACCTGAAAGACCCGCGCATGAACCGTCCTCCTCTGCCCCCGTTCACCCTGGAAACCGCAACGCAAAAAGTGCGATTGGCGGAAAACGCCTGGAACAGCCGTGATGCGGATGTCGTGACCCCGGCCTATACCGAAGACAGCCAATGGAGAAATCGGGCAGAATTCCTAATTGGCCATGCAGACATCCATGCCTTTCTGACACGCAAGTGGCACAAGGAACTGGACTATCGGTTGATCAAAGAGCTGTGGGCCTTTTCCGGTGACCGCATTGCGGTTCGTTATGCTTATGAATGGCGTGACGACAGCGGTCAGTGGTTTCGGTCTTATGGCAACGAAAACTGGCAATTTGCCGAAGATGGTCGAATGGCCGAACGCCACGCATCGCTGAACGACCTGCCGATTGCGGAAACCGAACGCCTGTTTTTCTGGCCGCAAGGCCCCCGCCCCGACGATCACCCCGGCCTGTCCGATCTGGGACTTTGAAAGGACATCTCATGCCTCGCGCCTTTTCCGAACTGACCTTCACCCCTGCCGTCCGCGCCCATCAGGAACGGATGGGGTCTGCCAAGACCTATGCCAAATTCATCGAAAGTGGCCCGCAGCAAGGCCACGAAATCGGCGAGCCTGAAAAGGCCTTTATCGAAGCGCGGGACGGGTTCTATCAGTCCACCGTGTCCGAAACGGGTTGGCCATATGTGCAATACCGCGGCGGACCGACCGGGTTTCTCAAAGTTCTGGGACCGCAGACAATCGGTTATGCCGACTTTTCGGGCAACAAACAGTATATCTCGCGCGGCAACCTGGATGGAAATGACCGGGTTGCAATGATCCTGATGGATTACGCCAATCGGCGACGCCTGAAAATCCTTGGCCGGGTCGCGTTCACCGAGGGCGAAGATGCCACAACCAGACTATATCCTGACGGTGCCGATGCCTTGGCTGAACGCGCCGTGATCATCCGGGTCGAAGCGCTGGACTGGAACTGCCCGCGCCACATCACGCCCCGCTTTACCGAGGCCGAGCTTCGCCCACATCTGAACTCGCTAGGGCAGCAATTGGCGCAACTTCAGGCCGAAAACGACAGGTTGAAGCAAGAGCTGGCAAAACAGTCCTGACCCAACAGCGCCTGATGAACCTCTCGAACCAGGACTTTGCCCATGTCGCGATCTTCATTGAATATGGCCGGTTTCATTCTTGTAGGCATCGCGCTGACCACGGCCGCAGTGTCGCTTGCGTTCTTTGCCTCACCCGAGGCCGTCAGATCGCCGCCACCGGATACCTACAACTCTCTCTTGCTAGAAATGTTTGCGAACAGGTGACGCCGACGCGCGGGTTGCAAAAAAGAAAATCCGCGATACCTCTTGACCTTCCCGTGACTGGAACCCCCATTTGGAGGGCAGATAACACATCGGGACGAGTCGCATGGCTACGCCGCAAACAACACAACTCAAAATCTCGGGCATGTCCTGCGCGTCCTGCGTGGGGCGTGTAGAAGCCGCATTGCAATCGGTGCCAGAAGTGACCGACGCCTCGGTCAACTTTGCGACCGAAACGGCGCAGGTCACACATACCGGGCCGATCAACGCACTGACTGACGCCCTGAGCAACGCCGGGTACCCGGCGGCCAGCAAGCAGACGACCCTGAAAATTGGCGGGATGACCTGCGCCTCGTGCGTGGCAAAGATCGAGAACGCGCTGACCGCTGATTCTGCGGTCGTCGACGCACAAGTCAATCTTGCGACCGAAACCGCTGTGGTCACGTTTATCGACGGGGCCACCGACCCGCAAAAGCTGGCCAGTTTGTCTGAGGCAGCAGGATACCCTGCGCGCGTGGCAGACAGCATGACGGCTGCCCAAACAGACCACACGAAATCCGACGAAGCGCATGCGCTGACCCGCGCGACGATCTTCGCAGCGGTATTGGCTCTGCCAGTATTCATTCTGGAAATGGGCGGGCATATGATCCCGGCCTTCCATCATTGGGTCCAGGCCACGATCGGCACGCAAACCAGCCACCTCATTCAGTTCGCACTGACCTCGGCCATACTGATTGGCCCCGGGCGCGTGTTCTACGCCAAGGGTATTCCGTCACTGATGCGCGGATCGCCCGATATGAACGCGCTGGTCGCCTTAGGAACGGGGGCCGCCTATTTGTTTTCCGTCACCGCAACCTTCGCCCCGCAGATCCTGCCGCAGGGTAGCGCCAATGTGTATTTCGAGGCCGCCTCTGTCATCGTGGTTCTCATACTGCTGGGCCGGGTCATGGAAGCGCGCGCCAAAGGCCGGACTGGGGCCGCGATCCGCAAGCTGGTTGGGTTGCAGCCCAAAACGGCACGGGTCGAACAGGGCGGGAACTTCATAGACAGGCCCATCGCTGACATAACAGTAGGCGATACCCTGCAGATCCGCCCGGGCGAACGGGTTCCCGTGGATGCCGAGGTTCTGGACGGCACCTCTTATGTAGATGAAAGCATGATCACCGGCGAACCGGTGCCGGTGGGCAAGTCGCCTGCGGATCAGGTCGTTGGTGGAACGGTGAATGGTACCGGAGCGCTGCGGGTGCGCGCAACGCGCGTTGGAGCCGACACGGTGCTGGCGCAGGTCATCCACATGGTCGAACAGGCGCAGGGGGCGAAGCTGCCGATCCAGGGGCTGGTCGACCGGATCACTGCAAGGTTCGTTCCAGTAGTTATTGGGGTTGCGCTGCTGACGATTGCCGTTTGGATGTTCGTTGGCCCGGACCCTGCTTTGCCATTGGCGTTGGTCGCCGGTGTCTCAGTTCTGATTATCGCCTGCCCCTGCGCCATGGGCCTTGCGACACCAACCTCGATCATGGTCGGCACCGGCCGCGCGGCAGAATTGGGTGTGCTGTTCCGCAAAGGCGATGCGTTGCAGCAGTTGCAGCAAGCCAAGGTGGTCGCGCTGGACAAGACCGGGACACTTACGCTGGGGCGACCTGAACTGGAGAGCGTTACGACCGCAAACGGCTTTGACCGCGACAGTGTTCTGCGTTTGGCCGCCGCCGTCGAGGCAAGGTCAGAGCATCCCGTTGCCACTGCCATCACTCGTGCCGGACCATCTGAATTGCCCAAGGTATCAGAATTTGAGTCTCTCACGGGGCTGGGAGTTCGGGCTGTGGTCGAGGGGCATAAGTTGCTGATCGGTTCGGCCAGATTGATGGAACAGAACGACATAACCGTCAGGGACCTGATGGCCGAGGCCAACCAGCGCGCCGAAGAAGGCGCAACCCCTTTGTTTGTCGCCATCGACGGTCAGGCCGCTGCAATGCTTGCGGTCGCGGACCCGATCAAGCCCGGCACTGTGCAGGCGCTTGGGCGGTTGCACGAAATGGGGCTAACTTTGGCGATGGTGACAGGCGACAACGCCCGGACGGCGCAGGCTCTGGCGGACAAGCTGGGCATTGATCATGTCACAGCCGAAGTGCTGCCCGATGGTAAGCTTGCCGCGATCAATGCGCTGCGCGACACGTTTGGTGCACTGGCCTTTGTCGGGGATGGCATCAACGATGCCCCGGCACTGGCTTCGGCGGATATCGGCATCGCCATCGGAACCGGCACAGACGTAGCGATTGAAACTGCGGATGTGGTGCTGATGTCGGGTGATCTGCGCGGTGTCGCAAACGCGGTCGAGATCAGCCGCAGAACCATGCGCAACATCAAGCAGAACCTAGGCTGGGCGTTTGGTTACAACATCCTGCTTATCCCGGTTGCTGCGGGAGTTCTTTACCCGTTTGGCGGCCACCTTCTGTCCCCGGCCCTTGCCGCAGGGGCCATGGCATTGTCCAGCGTCTTTGTCGTCTCGAATGCGCTGCGCCTGCGACGCGTCCGCGCCAGCCTGCCTGACGCCCCGCAAGACCATTCAACACAAACGGTGACCTCATGAATATCGGCGATGTTTCAAACCAGACAGGTCTGCCCGCAAAAACAATTCGGTACTATGAAGATATCGGTTTGGTAAAACCGCTACGCGATGACAACGGATACCGCAGATTTCGCAGTCAGGACGTGCACAAACTGAATTTTCTGGGCCGCGCCCGCGCCTTAGGATTCACGATCGAGGATTGCCGGACGCTGATGGCATTGTACGAGGACGAAACTCGTGCCAGCGCCGATGTCAAAAAGGTGGCCCGCGCGCATATGGCTCAGATCGAAGCCAAGATCGCTGACCTGAACGCCATGCGGGACACTCTGAGCCATCTGATCGACGCTTGCGCAGGGGACGACAGACCCGATTGCCCGATCCTACAGGATTTGGGCGGCAAAGCGTGACGCGGGGTTGCCCTTTGGACGCAGCTTTGCTTTGTCTCTGCTAAACAATCCGGCCCGGTGAAAGAAACGGGTACCGGACAGCAGAGAGGATCTCCAAATGGCAAAAGTCGCGTTTCTGGGTCTGGGCGTCATGGGCTATCCCATGGCCGGTCACTTGCAGGCCGCAGGTCATGAGGTGACCGTTTACAACCGCACCGCCACTAAGGCCGAAGCTTGGGTCGCCCAACATGGTGGCGCCATGGCGACAACGCCCCGAGAGGCCGCGCAGGGTGCAGATTTCGTCATGGCCTGTGTCGGTAATGACGACGACCTACGGATGGTTTGTACAGGTGAAGACGGCGCATTCAGCGGCATGTCCAATGGGGCGACCTTTGTTGATCACACCACTGTTTCGGCCATGGTGACACGCGAGTTGTACGAAGTTGGGCAAACAAAAGGCATCGCTTTTGTGGACGCTCCGATCTCGGGCGGTCAGGCAGGGGCAGAAAATGCGGTTCTGTCGATTATGTGCGGTGGGGATCAGGCGGCGTATGACGCGGCTGAACCGATTATGCAGGTCTATTCCAAGATATGCCGTCGTATCGGCGACAGCGGTGCAGGTCAGATGACCAAGATGTGCAACCAGATCGCTATTGCCGGTCTGGTGCAGGGCCTCAGCGAAGCGCTGCACTTTGCCGAGAAGGCGGGCCTTGATGGCCGCGCAGTCGTTGAAGTTATCAGTCAGGGCGCGGCAGGCAGTTGGCAGATGGCAAACCGATATGAGACAATGCTGGATGACCATTTCGAACATGGGTTTGCGGTGGACTGGATGCGTAAGGATCTTGGCATCTGTCTGGATACGGCCAATGAAACAGGGGCTTCGCTGCCTGTGACCGCTCTGGTCGATCAGTTTTACAAGGACGTTCAGAAACTGGGCGGCGGACGCTGGGACACATCCTCGCTGATCAAACGCCTGCGCGCGCTGGATTAAAGGACCGTCGCACTGATGACCGAGTTGACCGAATTCTGGGCCCACGCCCTGCGCATCCATTGGGGGCTTGAAGCCAAGCTGAACCGGCTGGACGGCGAATATGACCTCAACTTTCTGGTCAGGGCCACCAATGGTCAGGACTACGTACTGAAAGTCATGCGCGCGGGTTGCGAGGCAGAGTTCATTGACCTGCAGATCAAGGCGCTGAAACACGTTGCCGCCGAGGCACCGGGACTGCCCTTTCCCAGTGTTTTTCCGGATATCAACGGTACGCTGCTCCCGGAAATCCCTGATCAGGATGGGCAGCCCCGACTGGTTTGGTTGCTCGAATGCCTGCCCGGCCATTGCTATGCCAAGGTTGCGCCTAAATCCGAGGAACTGATCCTGAAACTGGGCCGCGTTCTGGGGGCAACCGACCGGGCACTGGAACGGTTTACCCATGACGGGCTGCACCGCGCGGATTTCAAATGGGACCTGACACAAGCGGGCTGGATTTCGGACAAGCTGAAGGCCATTGCCGACCCTGCGCGGCAGGCGATGTTGTCAGAGATTTGCGTTGAATTCGATGCAATCTCGGGCCCTCTGGCGGGCCTGCCGAAACAGGCGATCCACAATGATGCCAATGACTACAACATATTAGTCGACGGTGAACTGGGTCAGCGGCAAGCCGTCTCTGGCTTGATTGATCTTGGTGATATGTGCGCCGCACCGCGTATCTGCGATCTGGCAATTGCCGGGGCGTATATCGTTTTGGACCACCCAAAACCCGAGCGGGCATTGACGGCGTTGGTGCGTGGCTATCACGCGGCCAACCGTCTGCGTGCTGACGAGGTCGATCTGATCTGGCCGCTGCTGCGGATGAGGCTGGCCGTGTCCGTGGTGAACTCGACCTTGATGGCCGCGGACAATCCGGAAGATCCTTATGTGACCATCAGTCAGGCCCCTGCGTGGCGCTTCCTAGAGAACGATACGGTGAATGGCGGCTTGATGTCCGCCCGGCTGCGCGCCGCCTGCGGATTGCCGGTGACCGACGGGGCCGAACGCATCCACGCCTATCTGGCCGAGCATCGCGGTCAATTCGCACAGATGTTCGAACAGGATCTGAGCGATATTCCGATGGGATCTCTGTCGGTTGAAAACTCGACCTGGCCCCAGAACCCGTTCCACATGCCGCTAGACGAAGCCGCGCGCGTGGGCGAAGAGTTCGGAGAAGGCCTTTGGCTGGGTTACTACAACGAACCGCGCCTGATCTATGCCGAGCCGGCGTTCCGCAAAGGACCGTGGAAGGCCTCTGACAGGCGAACGGTGCATTTGGCCGTAGACGTATTCGCCCCTGACGGAACTGTTTTGCATGCACCTGTGAGTGGTCGGGTCGAGGCAGTCGAAAACCGCGATACGCATCTGGATTATGGCGGCGTAGTGATCCTGCACCATGAAACACCCGAGGGTGATCCGTTCTATACGCTCTATGGTCATCTCGACCCCGAGGTCTGTGACCGGCTGAAACCGGGCGATCCGGTCGCACAGGGCGCGGCTTTTGCACGGCTGGGGAACGCCACGCAGAATGGCGGCTGGGCCCCGCATGTGCATTTCCAACTGGCCCTGACAACTGACGGGATGCAGAACGACTGGCCCGGTGTCGGCGACCCAGACGAGATGGAGTTGTGGCACGCCGTTTGTCCCAACCCGGCAGCGCTATTGAACCTGCCGGACGAAAAAGTGTTCTATCGCCCAACCGACAAGCAGGCGATCCTGCAAGGGCGGCATGACCATTTCGGTGGAAACCTTAGCCTGACCTATGATGATCCGGTCATGCTGGTGCGCGGGTGGAAGCATCATCTGTTCGACGAATGGGGCCGTCCTTATCTGGACGCCTATAACAACGTCCCCCATGTGGGCCACGCGCATCCGCGCATTCAGGCCGTCGCAGCGGACCAGCTTAAGCGGATGAATTCCAACACCCGCTACCTTCACCCCGCACAGACCGCGTTTGCCGACAAGATTCTGTCCAAGCTACCGGATCATTTTGAGGTCTGCTTTTTCGTCAACTCGGGCACCGAGGCCAACGAGCTGGCCTTGCGTCTGGCGCGCGCGCATACCGGGGCCAAAGGCATCGTAACGCCTGACCACGGGTACCACGGCAATACGAATGCGGCGGTGGCGATCTCTGCCTACAAGTTCAACAAACCGGGCGGGATTGGCCAGGCCGATTGGGTCGAACTGGTCGAGGTTGCAGACGACTACCGGGGCTCATTCAAGCGCGACGATCCTGACCGGGCACAGAAATTCGCCGATCTCGTGGATCCGGCTATTGCAGTGCTACAGGACAAAGGCCAAGGGTTGGCTGGCTTCATCGCCGAGACCTTCCCATCGGTTGGCGGCCAGATCATCCCACCCAAAGGGTATCTGCCAGCCGTCTACGACAAAATCCGTGCGGCCGGCGGGGTTTGTATTGCTGATGAGGTGCAGACCGGGCTAGGTCGCCTTGGTGACCACTATTTCGGCTTTGAACACCAGGGAGCGCTGCCGGATATCGTTGTCATGGGTAAACCCATCGGAAACGGCCATCCGCTGGGCGTACTGGTCACCACCAAAGCCATCGCCGACAGTTTCAACAACGGCATCGAGTTCTTTTCGACCTTTGGCGGCTCCACCCTGTCCTGCCGGATCGGCAAAGAGGTGCTGGACATCGTCGATGACGAAGGCCTGCAAGATAACGCCCGTGTCATGGGTGGGCAGCTGATGGATGGGCTCCGTCAGATCGAGGCTGATTTCGCCTGTATCGGTGACGTGCGCGGCATGGGCTTGTTTCTTGGTGTAGAGCTGATCAATCCAGACGGATCCGAGGGCACCGAAATCTGCAGTTACGTCAAGAACCGGATGCGCGATCACCGTATCCTGATCGGCAGCGAAGGACCCAAGGACAACATCCTGAAAGTCCGCCCTCCTTTAACCATCGAGGCGGAAGACGTCGACATGATCCTTTGGACCCTGCGCGAGGTTTTGTCCGAAGCCGGTGACTTTGCCCCTGCCCCGACTTGCGATCATGATCATCATCACGCGGGCTGCGGGTGCTGCTGAAACAACAAAACCCCGGCTCGCCAGAGTCGGGGTTTTGAAGCCGCCTGCCGCTTAATGCAGCACGGCCGAGGGGGTTTTGTGCCCGGTTGTCGGCAAGGGCACTGACGCGGTCATCCGACGCAGCACCATACCCATCTCTTCGGACAGTGACGCCAGTGCCGGGGCAAAGTCTGGTCGAACGATCAGCGTTGCCATCATCATCGCGTCTTCACGCGCCCCTTCCGAGGCTGCAGCAATCATCTGGGCAAAACAGTTTTCGTCTGCGCCAAGGCAGGAACAGCCAAGTCCGTGCCGTACCAACGGACGGCGGCCGTGGTGGGCACACAGCCCGCACAAACGATCCAGCGTCATCATTGCAGCCCGCCCCTGATCAAGACCAAGCGCGATCTCGAAATCGCTTGCAGCATCCGAACGGGCCTCGGGACTTTCGCTCCACAATCGCAGATACATCACAGCACCGGCTTCGATTGGGCTGAGGTCGGACAGACGCCCAACCGCAGCGCCACCGCGCGAGGAATGCGTGCTCATTTTGTCAGGATCAGCTTGCCGGCGCGTGTGATACGCAAGGTATATAGTTGATCGCCCAGTTCGATATGGGCCAGGTTGCCACCCTTGGTCAGATCTTCGGCCTTATGTGCCGGAAGCATGGACACCGCATAGGACTGGCTGGGATTCGGGGTCTGCACATTCATCAGGACAACTCCAGTAGGTTCTCGGGCGAAGGGCCTTAATTTGTTCGCGCTTTCAACAATATGGCTGACCCGAACTGGGTTGGCTGAGGGGTCTTTCCATTAATCTGATTAATTTAGTCAGGTATGTCAACCCTATTCGATGGAAACCGCGGATGTGGGGTGATTGTGCAAGGATTTTATGCAGGTTAGGTCTGGCTCACGCGCATTAACCGACGGGGAAACCGATGACCGCAACAATCATGTTCGACCTGGATGGAACGCTGATCGACAGCCTTCCGGACATTGCAGCGGCCGCCAACCGGACATTACTGGATATCGGCATCGCCCCGTTGCCGGAAAGCACGATCAAGCAATTTGTGGGCAACGGTCTGCCAAAACTGGTCGAACGGATGATCCGCCATCACGACCTGCCGATCGAGCAGCATAGCGAATTGACCAAACTCACACTCGCCCATTACTCTGCCGCCTCCAGCGACAAAACGATCCCCTACCCAGGCGTCCCGCAGGCGCTGACGCAACTGCGCGAAATGGGCTGCGTTCTGGGCGTATGCACAAACAAACCTGAGGCACCCGCACGTCATATTCTGGACGCACTGGATCTGGCGCATCACTTCGAAACAGTGTTTGGCGGCGACACACTACCCGTTCGCAAACCAGACCCCGTGCACCTTGAGGCAAGCTTCAACGCGGTCGCCAACGCTGGACCCCGGCTCTATGTCGGAGACAGCGAAGTGGATGCCGAAACTGCGCGCCGTGCAAACGTGCCCTTTCTTTTGTTTTCGGAAGGCTACCGAAAAACTCCGGTGGAAGAGATCCCACACAGGTTGAGCTACGATGACACGCATAAACTACCCGCACTCGTCCTGGAGGCATTGCAGGGATAGGGGAGGAATTTACTGGCAGGGGGACTTGGGAAGGCGGTTGAGGGGCCGGCCGAGGGGGTAAGTAGCCAGCCCCTCATCGGGGAAAAGTGGTATTGTCCGCAGTAACTCTTTGGATGAATTAACCTTAACGAATCGACCTGCCTTCAGGAATTGGGGGTTTCCCGTAGGTGGATCTAACTAATTGAAATTTCTATTATTTTTATGACGAATATTACAAAAAAATCGAAAACCAACGATTTGACACTCGGGTGATCACACGAATCATCCACCTGAGGGGCGACAAACTCTGCTCCAAGCGCCGCTTGCCGCGAAAAAATGGCCAGGTTTTCGTCACAAAACGATCCGCGTCCGCAGGTCGATCAGGGTGACGCTGGATTGCGCCAGATTCAGCATTTGGTCTTCAATGAACTGAAAAGACGGTGTGGTCTGCGAGCTTGGTGAAATCGAGAACCGGTAGAAAGCTTCGAGCGTGACTTGATCCCAGTCAACGCCTCGGGCTTCGGCCCGACTCGGACCCACCCCTTAAAGGTTTGTCTTGCGACCGTAATAGTCGCCCCCGTAGAAACAGAGTGGTCAAAAAACGTGGCGGTTCCCTTGGTTGCTCCGGCCCGAAGAAAGAGCATCCATTTGCTTTCCACGAACCACGTGGCAGAAAAGGCCGCCCATAATCTTCGGCACAGCTGCCATCATCGGCGGTATCAGCGTAACCGGGCGCCCAGGAAATACTGTGTCTGGCCTTGTGGGTTTGGGTTGTTCAAAGCCGGTCCTCAAGTCATATCAATCAGCTCTGATAGCTCCGTCTGTCTGAACAAACTACATTTCGATTGGGCCGAGAGGGTTATTTGCGCAGATTAATAACTGGTGGCTCGGCTGCCAACTGCTGTTGCAATTTCACGAGCGCTGTCAAATCGAAGAGAACATCGTCGGCCCCAAGTCTCGGTCTTTGAATCTTGTAGTATCTGATGCAGCCCAGCCCCCTACCCTTGCCAAAGCAAACTTGCTTCACGGCAGAGGCACATCCCGTTGCCTTTCGTCCTGCGGATCATTTTCCTGCAACACTCTGAAATAGTTTCCTTTGCTGCCCCAAGCAGCGTAACCTTAGATAAGTTTTGACGGCGCCGGTCTGGGTTTGCAGGCTTGTGACGCAGAAAACCGAGGGAGTGAGCATGCATAAGGTAACTATCGTCGGGGCCGGGATCGCCGGGCTCACCGCGGCTCTTCGTTTGTTGGAGCGGGGATACCACGTCACCCTGTATGAGCAGGACAATTTCATTGGTGGAATGTTGCGGTCCCATAAGGAGCACGACCACGGCGATTATCCGCGCGAGCACAGCTATCACATGCTGTGCAATTGGTATTACAACTTCTGGTCGGTCGCAGAAGACCTGGGAATTGAAGACAACTTCACACCGCGCGAAGCCTTCAAGTTCCTCTATGACGGTGATCTCGACAACATGCCCGAAATGGTGAACCCGGGCGGCATTCAGGATTTTTACCGCAACCTCACCGGTGGCGCAGCGCCGCCTGCTGAACTCTTCCTGTTCATGTATTCGATGGTCGATCTGCTTTCGATCCCGGACAGTGAAGATGACAAGCTTGACCGGATGTCGTTCAACGGCTGGCTGCGCGGGCGGCCCTATTGCACCGATGTTGTGGCGAAGCTTCATGAGAAGATCTGGCAAACCGTGTGGGCGATTGACAGCTGGCAAGCTTCGGCGCGCAGCTACAAAACCTTCCTGAAGTACGGCAACCGCGTTCCGGTTCCGCAGCTTTGGCTGTTTGATGGGTCCAAGAAAGAAACTCTGATTGATCCCTTCCACAAAAAGCTCGATCAGTTCGGAGACCGGTTTGAGCTCAAGTACCGCCACCGAATTCGCGAAGTGCATCCCAACGCAGACGGCACTCGGATCGAACGGCTGGTGTTTGACAAGGTAACCAAATCGCCATCAGTTAACCCCAAATGGGGGATCGCAAAGAAAGACATCGAAGTGGATGTCAGCGATGAGAATGTGATCATCAGCATCACCCCCGGTGCGATGGCCTCAATGGTAACTGATGATCTCTACAACGCCGACCCGGATCTTGGGCAGCTGAGATACCTGGAGGCCGAACCGATGGCGTCGGTCGAGCTTTATCTCAAGCGGAAACTACCCGGCATCCCTTCGGATGTGGTGGTGTTCATGGATACACCCTATGAGATGACGTTCCTCAACTACTCGGCGACGTGGGGCCTCAAAAACACCTTCCTTTATGTGACAGTTTCGGATTTCAAATCGCTTCTGTCTGTAAAACCCGAACGCCGGGACGAAAACCAGAACCTCATTCTGGATCTCAAAAATCCCAAAACCGCGATCGACTATATTCTGCGAGAAATCACTGCCAAGTTAGAGATAACCGAGGCGGATATCGATCTGTTCCAGACTTCGGTCGATACAAATACTGGCGAAGAGCTTTTCGCCAATCTCACCGGCAGCTGGGAACATCGCCCCGAGGTCAACACCAAGTTCGAGAACCTGTTTCTTGCCGGGACTTACGTCAGAAATTTCGCGGATGTTTCGACCGTCGAAGGCGCCTGTGCAACAGGGTTGATCGCGGCTGAAGGCGTACGTCAGGCCGCGCAAAGAGAACCGGACAAAGGCGATGCGGGTAAACCGGTAGAAGTGATCACACCCGATTTTTATCCCAGCCAGATGTTTCAGACGCTCAAGATCGCCTGGGCACCCTATGCCGCCAGTGCAAAAGCCTGGACGCTTGCGGACAAGGCGCTGGGGATTAATAAGCTTTGGCCGCCGAAGGACTTCAAGTTTCCGAAGTCGAAATTCACACCGAATCCCGAGGACCTTGGTTCACTGTTTACGGATTGGCTGCCTGCAAGTAAGTGGAACGAAAAGACTTTGGGCCTGGGTCCAATGTTCTGGAACTATACAGAAGACGGCAAGCCCCGTAAAAAGTAACCAAGAATACCTCGCACGAGTAAGAGACGACTGATGACTACTAAATCGATTGCGGCATGGCTGAACGAAATTGGCCTGCCACAATACACCGAACTGTTTGATGAGAACGGTATCGACCTGGACATTCTTGAAGATGTGACCGGCGACCATCTCAGAGAAATGGGTGTCACGGTGCTGGGTCATCGACTCAAGATCAGCAAGGCAATCACCGCGCTGAAACCGGATGCGGCGCAGCCCAGACCCAGCGGTGCCATGACGGGCGAGGAAAGCGCCGAACGGCGACACCTCACCATTATGTTTTGCGATCTGGTCGGCTCGACCGCCCTGTCGGCGCGGCTTGATCCCGAAGACTATCGCGACCTCATGGCGCTGTATCAGGATACGGTCTCGCAATTGGTTAAAGAGGCCAGAGGGCACGTGGCCCAATACCTTGGCGACGGCGTTGTAGTCTATTTTGGCTACCCGGTTGCGCAGGAGGACGCGGCAGAACGCGCGTGCCGCGCGGCTTTGGAAATTGTCGAGGCCGTCGCCGCGTTGGATACTGCAGCCGGTGAACGCCTACAGGTGCGCATCGGCATTGCAACCGGGTTGGTTGTGGCCGGTGATCTTGACCAGAACGGGGTAAATTCAACCTCAGCAGTGGCCGGCGATACGCCCAACCTTGCAGCCAGATTGCAGGGTCTGGCAAAGCCAGGGCAAATTGTCATTGGGAAGAGAACTCAGTCTCTGTTGGGGGATATGTTCGTCTATGAGGCGCTGGAAAACATCCATCTGAAGGGGTTTGAGCCCGGCCAGGTGGCTTGGCGTGTCATATCCACAGCACAGCGCCAGGACCGGTTCGCCGTCACCTCGGCACGGTGGCAGCTTACGCCTCTGGTCGGTCGCACGCAGGAACGGACACGCCTGATGTCGGCTTGGGAAGATGCCAAATCCAAGAAGGGGAATGTTTGCCTTGTCTCAGGTGAGGCTGGCATCGGCAAAAGCCGCCTCACATATGAGGTGGTGGATCAGGCCAAGGGCGAAGGTGCCACCGTTCTTCACCTGCAATCCGCACCCTACTTTGAGAACACGGCCCTGTACCCTATCCGCCGTCAGATCGAAACCGTGCTCGGGTTCAAGGAAGACGATGACAGCGAAGCCAGGCTGGACAAGCTGGAAAAACTGGTCGTTGCCGAAGACGATCTGAACGAAGCCCGCGCGCTGATGGCGTCTTTGTTTTCGCTGCCCTGTGACAGGTATCCGCCGCTGAACCTTTCGCCCGAGTTGCAAAAGACCCGCACGATCGACATGCTGATCGAACAGGTCATCGTTCTGTCCAAGCGGGCACCATTGTTGGTGCATTTTGAAGACTTGCACTGGATCGACCCTACATCGCTGGATTTGTTGACCAAATTTGCGGCCAAACTCGCCGATTGCCAGATCCTGCTGCTTGTGACCTGCAGGCCGGAATTTACTCATGACTGGCAGGTGGATCACCTGGAAACCTGCGAACTGGCGCGCCTCAAGCCTGCCGAAGTCGAAGAGCTGCTGGACAGTATGACAGGCTCGGATGCCTTTTCGGCCGAACAGCGCCAGCAATTGCTGGAACGGTCGGATGGCGTACCGCTTTTCGCCGAAGAACTGACCCGCTCTGCCATAGAATCCAGAAACAGCGCGGATTTGGTGCCTGAAACCTTGCAAGACAGTTTGATGGCGCGCCTCGACAAGTTGGGAGCGGTCCGTGAATACGCCCAAATCGGCGCCGTGATCGGCCGGGAATTCGATGTCGACCTGCTGTCTCAGGTGACCGGAACTCCGCTGCCCGAGCTCTCGGACTCGCTTTTGCAACTGGGTGACGCAGACCTCGCATACCCGGACCAAACCGGCCAAAGCCTGATGTTCCGCCATGCCTTGATTCAGGAGGCTGCGTATCGATCTATATTGCGGCGGCGGCGGCAGCAATTACATGGAAAGATTGCCGAAACACTGGAAGAAAAATTTCCCGAACGCTGCAAGTCCGGTCCGGAACAGGTGGCAAACCATTTTGTTGCCGCCGGTCTGGGCGACCGGTCAGTTCCCTATTGGCTGACAGCTGGTAAATCTGCCTGGAGCCGGGCCTCGATGAAGGAGGCACTGGCGCAGCTTAGCAATGGATTGGAATATGTCGGCGAGGTCGACGACCTGGCTGATCGCGCCAAGTTGGAGCTGCAATTGCAGTCAACCATCGGCGTCGTGCACTTTGCGGCGACCAGCTATGCCTCGCCACAGGCGCAGACCGCTTTTGAGCGCTCCCGCGAGCTGTTTGTGGATGTTGACGACCCCGACCTGCGCGTTGCGGTTCTTTACGGCATCGGGGCATTTGAAACCATGCGTGGCGATGTAAGCTCGGGGCACGAGACCTTTGCGGCGCTTGCTGACGAGGCGACGCGCAGCGGCAATGCCCGCTATGAAGTCTATTCCGCCTCGATGCAGGCATGGTCCCATTTCAACCGTGGCGACTACGCCGAGTCGGTGCGTTATGGCGAACGGGTGCTGCAGCTTTATGAAGAAGGCATTTGGGACCAGCCGGGGCCGCGCCTGTCGGCCGCAGAGCCCAAAGTGATCTCAGAATGTTTCCGGGCAGCGGCGCTTTGGTCTCTGGGCCGCCCGGATCAGGCGGTGAAGGTCGGGAACGACATCCTAAATTACACCCGGTCGCTGCCTGACCCCTATTCGCTTGTCTATGCGCTGTCGAACGGGGTGATCCGCATCCATGACTGGAACGGTGACTGGGAACAGGTCATGGACCTGACCGAAGAATGCAGCGCGGTTGCCGGAGAGTACGGGTACAGGTTCTTGGGTGTCTGGGCCTCATTCTGGCGCGCCCGGGCCATGGCAAAACTCGGTCAGCTGGGAGAGGCCGAAAAGATCACGGCCACGGCTGTTGCCGCCTGCAAGAATGCCGGCGTTCATTACCACCGCGTCTGTTTTGAAGCCAATCACGCACGCCTGCTGTTGGCACAGGACCGGATCGAGGATGCCGCCCGGGTTCTGGACGATCTTGACCGACCACTGCAGGTTGGGGGCGAATTGAACCACGTACTGGACCTGAGCCTAGTCAAAGGGGAATTGGCACAGAAGCGTGGCGACACCAGCAGCGCCGAGCAGCACTATCGCGCTGCTTACGACGCAGCGCAAAACCGGTCAGCTTTGGCATGGCAACTGCGCGCCGCGCTTGGGTTGGCGTCCTTGCTGCCCGCCAAAGACGCACAACGCGCGCTTATCGAACCGCTAATGGCGCAGTTCGAGGAAGGGTTCGACAGCCAGTATCTGAAAGCAGCGCGCGCCTATTTGTGATCAGCGCGCTTCGCCCAAAGCCCGTGTGCGATCCACAAGCGTGATCAACTTTTTGGGGTTCCGTGCAAATCGATTTGCCTCAGCTATCGCGCTTGCAGCGATCCGGTCCAACTCTGCCTCGGCTTCTGGCAAAGCGGCGCGAAAGGCCTCGGCCAGCGCGTCGTAATTGCCTGGGTTCGGGTCGCGGAACATTTCGGCAATTGCAGGTTCGCGTACTGCTATCGCGGCCGGCAGGGTTAGAATCCCGTCGCGAATGTCCTCTTCACCGCCGCCACCCAGGGCTTCAGTTCCACGCACGTCGGACACGTCATCGCAGGCGTGATACAGGGTGCCCAGCAGACCACCGAAATGGCGCAACCCCTCGCTACGGTCGCCGAGACAAGCAGCGACCTCGAACATCGAACCGGTGTCTTCCTGCGCCAGCTTGCGCCAATCCTCGACCCCGCGCGGCATCGTGCGGCTGTTCCACTGCGCGATCTCGGCCGCGCCAAGCCGGGACATCAACTCGGACAACAACCCGACCACCTGCGGCTCGGTCGCCATCATCCGATAGCCTTCCGCAACCATGAACCCGGACGTCATCAGCGCCGCAAGTTGCCCAAAGGCCGTGTGCATGGTCGGTTTGCCGCGCCGTTCGTCCGACTGGTCCAGTATGTCGTCCACAACCAGCGTCATGTTATGAAACAGCTCAAGCGTTACGGCTGCCTGTATGGTTTCATCCGTGATCTCCTCGCTGCCGATAGCCGTCTGACAGGCAAAGATGGTCAATGGGCGAAAATACTTTGAGCCGGCCAGAAACTGTTCTTCCAACTGCGGCCGCATCTCCTCGGGTGTGGATTCAACCCACGTGCCGATGGCTGTGCGAAGCCGTTCCGTCTCAGATTCAAATCCCAGTTCCGGTATTACCCAGTCGGCGCGGGCACCTTCGTTATTCATGGTTTGGATTTTGCATATCGATGGGGGCCTTCCCGGTCGTCACCCTCGGGGCCGACTGACTTACGAAGCTCAGCCTCGATTTCCATAAGATCACGTTGCAACAGTTTTGCCTCGCTCAGCGACAGATCCGATATTTCGCGCAACACGGCACGGGCCTTGTCCAGCACGATCAGCTGTCTGGCCTCCAATGACGGGCCATCCGCACTGGGTATGGTTGCTTCGATCGCGTCTGTCCCTTGGGTCGAGACGATGGTCGCAATCTGCTGCCAGTACCGCAAAGCTGAACTGAGCCACCGGGCTTGTGCCTGTGCAAGCAGAAACATCACGTCGGGTTCGACCCGTGCACCCTTTTCGCTGTAGTCCCGCAGCGAGCCTAGAACACCCTCAAGCGCTTCCAGATACATCGCCACCATATCGTCAATCGAGCCGGGGTTCCCAAACTCATTGCGTGATGATCCATCGTCTTGATTCATCTTGCTACTCCATTGCCCGCATCGTCATAAAGTTCTGTAGATTCAGAGTTTTGTTACCGATTGTCACTGTATATTCACACCGCGTTTGGGCATGGGTTGATTTGATTTTCAGTAAAACAAGAAGATCGCCGCGCAATCAAGTACCGAGATATGTTAACCATCTATTAACCTTTGGGATCTGCCGTCGGCGTAAGAAAAAAGCACCCGCCTCGCAGGTTTTGGTTCATATGGCGCGGAAGACGATACGAAACAGAGTCGCCGCGATCTGCCGGGTCGAAGTTCGTGACCATGAGGCTTTGCGTCACCTGCTTCCCACAATGTTTCTGGGTCTCGATGCGACCGACCCTAGCGGTGGTCACCAGATGAAGTGGCCCAACAAAGAGAACATTTGCCGCATGAGATCAGCCGAAGGTTCGATTGGGGACAGCAGGGGTGGAAAAATTGCCCATTATTGACGTTTGCTCAGGCGTCACTTGCCATCAAAATTCCCGTCGTGCCGTGCTGGTCCAGAACGCAATCCCGTGCCTGATTGCTTCGTCGTTAAAATCATACGACGGGTTATGAAGCGGCATCGAATTGTTGCCCTCCACTCCGTTGCCCATCAGGATGAAGGCCCCGGGGCGGTGGGCAAGAAACTCTGCAAAATCTTCAGAGAATCCTACCCGACCGTAATCCGCATCAACGCTGCCAACCTCACGAGCGGCACCCGCGATCATGTCAGTGGCTCTGGCATCGTTCACCAATGGCCGGAAGGAAGTCGAGTAATCAACCTCCGCCTCTGCGCCTTGCGCGGCACAAACACCGGCGACAATGGTGCGCATTCGGCGCTCGATATTTTCGGACACATCCCTGGAAAAGCCCCGGCAATCCCCCTTGAGGGTTACGTTGCTGGGCAGGATGTTTCGTGCACCGTCTGTCAGGAACTCCGTTACGGAAACCACTGCATGCTCGCTCGCCGAAACCGAGCGAGAGACGATCGATTGCAACTGCTGCACAATTGCGGCCCCAGTCACAATCGGATCAACGCCTTTTTCCGGCATCGACGCGTGCCCGCCCTGACCCTGAACGCGTATCTCAAAATTATCCTCGAACGCGCAGAATGAGCCCGCTTGAGTGGCAAAGTGACCAAGCTCCATTCCGGGCATGTTGTGAAGGCCAAAGATTGCGGCCATCGGGAAGCGTTCAAACAAACCGTCCGAGATCATCGCGGCTGCCCCGTTTCCGTTTTCTTCGTCCGGCTGAAAGATGAAGTGAATGGTGCGGTCAAAAGACGGGTCCGCCGAAAGCTCCAGCGCGGCACCCAGCAGCATGGTGCTGTGGCCATCATGGCCACATCCATGAAACTTGCCTTCCGTTCCCGAGCGGTACGGCAAGTTGGTGGCCTCGTGTATCGGCAGCGCGTCCATGTCGGCTCGAAAACCGATTGCTGTTTCGTCCGGACCACGGCGCAAGGTGGCCACAATGCCCGTGCGGCCTACACCCCGGGTGACCTCAAGCCCTGCGCGCTCCAACTCGGTCGCGATCAGATCCGAGGTCCGATCAAGGTCGAAGCCTATTTCAGGGTGAGCATGCAGATCACGGCGAAACGCAACGAGATCAAGCATCGGGAACATCTCCTTCGGACAGCACGATCAACGGCAATTTGGCCTCGTCCGTCAACAAGGCTGCAAGCCCCGCTGCGCCAGATGGCGTGGTGGAAAAGCCCAGATCGCGCGCATGTTTTACAGCGTCCACGGCCTGCAGGTCAGTGACCGTAACCCAGTCATCGGCGCACCGTTCCAGAATTTCGAAAGCCAGCATAGAAGGCGTTTTGCAATCCAGACGCCCCATATTGGAAACCGGGCCCTCAACCGTTACGATCTGTCCCGCCCGGGCGCTTTCGGCAAGGCAAGGGGCCGCATCAGGTTCGACCACTATGATCTTTGGCTGAACCGCCCAGGTGGACCGGATCATGTAAGCGATCCCCGCAGCCAGACCACCAACGCCTGCCTGCAAGTAAACGTGGCTTGGCCAATTTCCGGAGCTTTCCAACTCTGTCCGCATTTCTTCGGCGATGACGGTATAGCCTTCCATTACCAACCTCGGAGGTTCGGTATATCCAGGCCAAGATCCATCGGCGAGGTGGATTGCCCCGGACGCCTCGGCGTCGGCTATGGCTGCCACAACGCTCGCCTCATAATCGTCACCCGATCGGACAACTTCCGCGCCTTTGTCCCGCAGGCGAATTGCAAAATCCTCTGGCACTGTTTCGGCAAGGTGAATGCGGGCCTTTGCGCCAAACAGTCGCGCTCCGGCCGCCACGGCCATGCCATGATTGCCTGCACTGGCACAGACAAAAGCCATCGGGCGTGCGATGGTTTTTACGGAATCATCCAAATAGGCGTTTGCTTCCAAAGGGCGGCCGACGCGCGCTTCTATCAGCTTGGCAACAGCGTAAACGCCTCCGAGCGCTTTGAAAGCGCCCAATCCCATCCTGTTGGTTTCATCCTTGATCAGGATAGGTCTGTCTTGGAGACTGCGTGTCTCCAACGGACTTGGTTTATAGGCGGGACATGCAGCCAGCAAAGACAGCGGTTTTGCGACATCGAGTATCGTTGGATTTTTCATACAGAAAGTTGTACACGCGAAAGGTGATCTATTATGGTCAATGTTTACTAATTTTCGGGAAATTTTCTCGCTATATAGGAAATTCTCATGAAACTCGATCAGTTTGACCGAAATCTGCTTCAGTTGATGCAAGCCGATGCCAAGATGGGCCTCGAAACGCTTGCGTCCGAGACAGGCTTGTCCGTGGCCTCCGTTCAGCGGCGGTTAAAGGCGCTCAGAACCTCGGGCGCAATTCTTTCGGAAGTCGCGATCGTTGATCCCAAAAAGCTGGGTGTCGCGATGAGCTTCATTGTCATGGTCGAATTGGAACGCGAGCGTCAGGATCAGATCGACGCATTCTCACGTCAGGCGCAATCAGAGCCTATGGTACAGCAGTGCTATTACATCACCGGAGACGCCGACTTCTGTCTCGTCTGCACAGCAAAGGATATGGATGATTTTCAGGAACTCACGAAGCGACTGTTCTTCGACAACTCAAACGTCCGTCGCTTTCGCACATCTGTTGTCATGGGAAGAAAGAAAGTCGGTTTGGGTATTCCTGTTCAGGATGTTGGGTTGGAACTGTAAGAATCAACATTTACGCCAGCTACCGCTTCAAAGCGGCCCTTCGAATGCTGGGCCGTGGATGCGCTTATTGACCAGCGCCGCGGGACCATGGGGTTAGGGCCCAGATTGGGCCCCTTGTTATTTTTCCCAGTGCGGGATCCAATCCCCGTCAAGGCGAAGTGACACGCCAGCATTGTCTTCTTCAAGCTTCACCACATGCAATTCGCCCTTGTCACCTCCGTATTTCTCGCGAGCCGCTTCGAACTGCGTGCACACCAGCCGTGTGGCCGGGGCGGCGGTGCCGGCGTCGTCGCAGGCCTCAACGATCAGGCCCAGATCTTTTTGGCACAGGTCCAGGGTGAAGGACGGATCATAATGTCCGGCAAAAACGGACGGGGCGTCGTGATGCATGCACCAGCTTTCGCTGGCCCCGATCTTAAGCGCGTCCCAGGCCCGTGACAGATCGACACCAGATTTCACCGCCATGACAAGTGCTTCACCCATGGCTGTCGCATGGATGGCCCAAAGCTGATTGCTGGCCAGTTTCGTCACGGACCCGCTGCCGCTGGGACCCATGTAGTGTAGCGGCCCCATCAGTTCCATCACGGGACGAATACGCGCGACGGTCGCCTCATCCCCACCTGCAAATTGGGGCATGTTGCCGGCGCGTGCACCATCGACGGCACCTGTGACCGGCGCATCAATCAACTGTACACCGTTTTCAGCAAAGGAGGCGGCAAGCTCGCGCACAAAGGCGGGTTTGTTTGTTGTCATATCCACCCAAACCTGCCCCGCGGACATGGCGGATCGCAGCCCATCGTCGCTACCTACCACTTGTTCGATTTGCTTTGGTCCAAAGACCATGGTGAACACGATGTCCGCCGCTTGCGCGGCTGCCGCAGGGGTTTCTGCCCACGTCGCCCCAAGCGCCAGGTGCTCTTCTGCCCGGTTCCGATCAAGGTCGCAGACCGTCAGGTCATGCCCGCCCTTGATCAGGTTCAGGGCCGCCGGGCCGCCCATGGTGCCAAGCCCAATAAATCCAATGCGCATCTTCGCCGTCCTCGGGGTTAGTTATATTGCTTAGGCGTTCAGGATGGTGTCGGTCGAACATACCTCACCAAACTCACCCTGCAGGTTGGCAAGCGTGACGGAATGGATCTGTTCGGCGCTGTGGGTCACCCCGTCCGGCCCGGTCGCGTCATAAGCCCAGACGGCATCTGAGGCATAGACCATCTCAAAGCCCAGACTGCTTGCAGAGCGCGCGGCGGACTCGGCGCAGCGATTGGCCGTGGCCCCGCAGATGACCACACGCTCAATATTGTCGGCGCGCAGATCGGCCTCGAGCGAAGTTCCGGCAAAGGCGCTGGAGACGTATTTGATGATCACCGGCTCGTCCCCCTGCGGTGCTGCAAAGGGTTGAACAGCCGCGCCAGGCGCGTCCGCATGAAATGGATCATCCGGGTCAAGCCCGTGGTGGTGCACATGGACGATCTTGTCACCTTGCGCGCGAAACCGGCTGAGAAGCCGGCCGATATTGTCGCCTGCCTCGGGGCAAGATCGCACGGCACCAGCGGCATCCTCATGGGCCAGCGCCATTTGCACATCAATGACGAGTAGAGCAGTTTTCATGGCTTGGTCCTTTATGCGTTGAAGCTGGAGGCTGCGCGATCCGCGAGAATATTTTTGACGCGATCACCATAGATCCGAATGTTGATGTCGTCGCTGATCACACGGCCTTCCTGTTCGTCATAGGTCATGATCGCGGTGACACGAGGTGTCGACCCTTCGACCTCTGTCACTCCGTGCAATGAATAACCACCGCGAAACAGTGTAAAAGTACCGGCACCCCGGTCAAACTTCTGTGCATGGGACATATCGCCAGCAAGCAAACGATCCACCGCCTCGCGGTCCTCGGTTTCGTCGGTGCGCGAGTTCGGCAAGAAGGCAAAATCACCCCCGGTTTCAGCGGCCTGCAACAACAGCGTCACGGTGCATTCCGTCGTATCATAATGCCAGGCGTGCCAGCTTCCTGGATGCAGGGCGACGACATTCAACGCTTGAAACTCATCGGCGCAGCGATGCAGCACCTCTTTCTTTTGGACGCGGCGCACAAAGTCCGTCAAACGCGGCGACTGATAAAGCCGCTGAATATGCGTTTCATTCGGCAGTTGATCATCCGCCAATTGCGTCGCCACATGCGTATATTCCTTACGACGCGGATCATCCTTGGGCAGCGACGGGTCAATTGCGCCCTGATAGATGTTGCGCTTGATGGTCAGCACGTCAGCGGTGGGCAGCAAGGCGTTGGATTCATCGGCCAGAGCAGCCAGTGCCTCGGGACGTATAAACCCATCCAGATTGCACCAGCCATGTTCCTCCATCTGGTCTTGACTGGCCTTGAGAAACGCAGCGCCTTTGGCACTTTCCAGATCCGCAATGGGATAGCGCTCCAGGTCCACAAGGCTCAAAACCATGTCGGTGGCTGCATCTTGATTGATCTCCGGCATAGATCGCTCCCTTTTGTCTGGTCGACTTCGTCGTCAGTTGCTTTTGTCTAACTGCCGACCGAAATGAAGGAAAATGAAACAATTTGCGCCCATGCACATAAAAAACTTATGAATGGGCAATGAAAAGCAATCTCAACCTGAACTGGCTTCGCACTTTCGAGGCCGCCGCACGTCATTTAAGCTTTACCGCCGCCAGTCGAGAGCTGGGGCTGACACAAACGGCTGTCAGTCAACACATGAAGGCGCTGGAAGGTCAGCTGGGGCAGAAGCTGTTCATTCGCAAGGCCAAAAGCCTGCAACTGACGGAAATCGGCCGGGCCTATTTGATATCGGTCCGGGATTCATTGGAGCACATCGCATTTTCCACAAACGGGTTGTTCGGGCCTGCCTTGGAGACGACGATCGTTGTGCGAGCGTCGGCGGCCATGATCATTTGGCTGGCGCCGCAACTTGCGACCTTTCAGACAGCTCATCCCGGTATCGGGATCAAACTTGTCACCTCTCTGTGGCAGAGCGGCCGGGAAGGGCATCCCGTGGACGTTGACATCCAGTTGGCCCCGCAAACCCATTCCGACACGCGCATGGTCAAGCTTTCTGATGAATTCATCGTTCCAGTTTGCGGTGCGCGCACCGCGCCAATGATCAAAACACCCGAGGACCTGATGGCGCACGCTGCCATCCACGTTCTGGGGTTTGACGACCATTGGGCGCGGTATCTGTCGGCCCGTGGTCTGCCCAATGCAGATGTATCCCCGCGCCTTATCGTCGATACCTCAGTTGCCGCCTGCGAATTGGTCGCCGCGGAAAGCGGCTGCACTATTATGATCAACCGGTTCGCGCAGCAGGCCATCGCAAGCGGCCGCCAGATCAGAATTGTCGGTGCCCCCGTTGATACAGGCCAAGCCCACTACGTCTTGCAACACAAAACAGGTACGGCAGGATCACACGTTTCGACCGCTTTTTGCGAATGGTTACAAACCTGTTTTTAAGCTGATCTTCTGTCTGGCTCCAACGCCAATGTGACCGTCTAAATTCAAACAATTAGAGAGGGTTGCTGACACATCGTAAGCGACAAAGAGATTATGTACCGGCACGCAGGATATCCTCTTGGTTCTCATAGTCGCTGGCTATCAGCACGGCAGTGGTGAACCTATCCGGCGCACTCACTCCCGCTTCGAACAGATCGCGATCGACTCTTGATAGATGCTCGATCCCCGCAGCCGTCAGGTTGCGCGTCGCCGGGTGCCCACCGAATGTACAGATGCGCTACAATTCAGCCGTCCTTTTTTATTCAGCGGCTTTGCGTTCAGAGCCTTGCGGGATCACCTCGTAACCGGGTTCTTCCGGCTCATCATCCGTCATTTCCGGCGGGAAACCGGGGGCGAGAATGTCCAGACCGGTGGCCTCTTCCAGACGTTTGATGATGTTGGGCGAAAAACAACGCTCGCCATAGCGTTCGATGCCGTCCTCAAAGATCTGAACCAACATAGGCGAGATTTCCAGCGGCACATTGTGACGGTCAGCCACCTGCTGGAACAGACCGGCATCCTTTTTGACCAGATCCATGGTGAAAGAAATGTCACGGCTGCCGTTCAGGATCACCTGGCTTTCGGTTTCATGTACGAATGACGTGCCGGAGCTAATCTTCATCGCCTCATAGGTCGTGTTGAGGTCCATACCGGCCGCCTTGGCGGTGACAAGCGCTTCGCAGCAAGTGACAAGATTGGCCGTAGCCAGATAGTTCGTCACAACTTTCAGAACCGAAGCCGAGCCCAGATCGCCAGTGTGCAGAATGCGGCGACCCATGGTTTTAAGGAAAGGCGCGATGCGGTCAAATGTGGCACGGTCGCAGCCCGCAAAGATCGAGATATTGCCCGTCGCCGCACGGTGGCATCCGCCCGATACCGGGCAATCCACGGCTGCACCACCTGCGTTCATCACCATTGCGCCCAAGCGTTTGACCTCGGCTTCGTCAGTGGTGGACATCTCCATCCAGATTTTGCCCGGCTTCACCTCGGACAGCATCTGTTGCATGACGGCATCCGAGGCAGCGGGCGATGGCAAACAGGTGATTACCGCATCGCAATCGCGCATCAGTTGGGCCGGGCTCTCCCCCCGGGTTGCCCCGCGCGAAACGAAATCATCCACAAGTTCGGAGTTGAGGTCATGCACCGTTAGATCAATGCCGTTCCGCAGCAAACTGCCACTGAGTTTCCCGCCGACATTTCCAAGACCAATAAATCCAACTTTCATGCGTGTGGTTCCCTGTTTCATTTCCCGCCGGATGATCGGCAAAGATGTTACTTCGCAAAAAGTACAAACGTGGATGGCATTGTGTAAAACGAATAAAACCGGCAAGTATCAGCGAAAAATTTTGGTGCTACGAATGCCGCAATCTCCTAACCCTATCTGGCTTCGGTCCTTTGAATGCGCCGCGCGGCATCTGAGCTTTACTGCCGCCGCGGCAGAGCTGGGTATCACGCAATCGGCACTCAGCCTGCATGTCCGCTCGCTAGAAGCGCAACTTGGTTGCCCTTTGTTCTATCGCGCCGCACGCAACCTAAGCCTGACCGAAGTTGGCCAGGCATACGCTTTTTCTGTGCGGCAAGCCCTGAGAGACATCGATCTGTCAACGATCAGCCTGTTCGGATCAAACCAGAAGCACGAGCTGGTCGTGCGTGCGCCAATATCCACGGCGACCTTGTTTCTCGCTCACAGGTTGCCCAAGTTTTTGCGGATCCACCCCGATATTTCCATAAAGCTGGTCTCGAACATTTGGGCTGAATCCGCGGGCCGTGAAAATGTCGATGTCGAGTTGCGTATGGGAAGCGGCGAGTGGACTGATATCCCAGCTCGGAAAATATCCACTGAGCGGATCGTCCGTATTGCCCCCAAGATATCTGGGGGAAAAGCCGCTTCCACCGAAGATCTGCAACAACAACCGCTCATTCACATTCTGGGATTCCAACAAATGTGGGAACGGTATTTTTCCGCAACTGGGGTTCAACAAACCCAGTACGCATCGACCTTTGTGGTCGACACGACAATTGCGGCGGTGGACATCGTGGCTGCAGGTGGCGGCAATGCGATCGTTATCGAGAGGTTTGCCAAAACCGCCATTGAGACCGGAAGAAAGGTCGCCATAGTTGGTGAAGCCGTTCCAATAGAACAGAGCCACTATTTGATTGCGGGACAAAACTCAAAAGCGGATGCAGTGGCCAAACAGCGTTTTGAAGCTTGGCTGGAAGACATCTTTGGGTAAGCTAGGTTCTGGACTGACCGTCATCAGAGTTTTTGGACCCGCAAGCGCTGACGGCAGACAACCATGAGGCACTCTGTTCAAAACGTTAGAACTGCCTCTCCAGACGGACACGATCCATCCAGTTGTTCTAACATTGTAGCCAGGTTGTATGAGCAGACCGGTATCTGTCGCGGAATACATTTTTGTAAAGATCAATCTTAGAACCATTGGCTTCAATGCCCCGGTAGATTGGACGCGCAACCCGGATGGACCACCACGCCCGGGCGGAAAACCCAAGACGGATTCAGAGCGTTTTATCGACAATCGTCATTTGAACTTGAGAGGCCTACATTGGTGATGACAGGCAAACTTTATTCGGGTCTTACCGGGTATCGGTCGCCTTTCTCGTCAATCAAAACTAGGCGCTTACCGCTGCGTACATAGAGATCGCAGCGGCTGAATCCGTTACGATACGCGATGCAGACACTCCCGTCGTCGGCAATGGAATATGTCCCAAACGCGGAATCCCCGCTGGCGTAGGTAAAGGAATAAGCCCCACCAGCCGAAAACTTAGACTGTCCGTCGTCATAGAAGGTCAGCGTTCGCCCAGCGAGGGCGTCCAGCTCGGCAGATGAAAGCGGGACATCTCCGGGTTTTGTTGGCCATTCCGCCGCCACAACCGGGCTGGCAGCCAACAAGGCAAAGATCAGATATCGGGTCATGCTGCCACCTTAACCCGCCACGCGGCGATTGAGGCATAACGTTGCAGTGAACGATCAGGCGACCATCTGTTCGGCCTTTTTCAGATCGACTGAAACCAACTGGCTGACGCCCTGTTCCTGCATAGTCACGCCAAACAGCCGGTCCATCCGCGCCATAGTCACCGCGTGGTGGGTGATGATCAGGAAGCGAGTGTCCGTCTGGCGGCACATTTCGTCCAGCAGGTCGCAGAAACGGGTGACGTTGGCATCGTCCAGCGGCGCGTCGACCTCATCCAGCACGCAGATCGGTGCAGGGTTGGCGAGGAAGACGCCAAAGATCAGCGCGGTCGCCGTCAAGGTCTGCTCGCCGCCCGAAAGCAGGCTGAGAGTGGATAGCTTCTTGCCCGGTGGCTGGCACATGATTTCCAGCCCAGCATCCAGCGGATCGTCGCTTTCGACCATGACCAGATTGGCCTCACCGCCACCGAACAGGTGCTTGAACAGCATGGCAAAGTTCGAATTCACCTGCTCAAACGCGGTCAAAAGACGCTCGCGGCCTTCCCGGTTAAGGCTGGCAATCCCACTGCGCAGGGCCTTGATCGCTTCTTCCAGATCGGCCTTTTCGGTGTTCAGCGTATCGAACTCTTCCTGAACTTCCTTGGCGTCTTCTTCGGCCCGCAGGTTCACCGCACCCATCGCGTCTCGCTGGCGCTTGTGGCGGTTTACTTCGGCCTCAAGCGCGTCGGCTGCAGGCATCTGGTCGGGATTCACATCCAGTTGGTTCAGCAACTGGTTCGGCGTCAACTGCTGATCTTCAGCGATCCGCTCAGCAGCGGCCACGACGCTTTCCTTAGCCGCATCACAGCGCGCCTCAGCCGCTGCACGGGCTTCGCGGGCTTCTGACGCCAAACGTTCAGCTTCTCGCTCGGCCAGCACGACTTCGCGCTGCTGCGTCTCAGCCTCGGCAAGCTTGTCGGCGGCCTCGGCACGCCGGGCCTCAGCTGTCTCGATCAACTCGTTCAGTTCTTCGCGGGCTTCGGCGATCTCACCCGGGGCGGCCATCGCCTCAGACAGTTCTTCCTCAGAGCTTTCCTTGCGTTCGACCAATTCCGCGATACGTTTTTCTGCTGAATCCAGTCGGTGCCGCCAGCCACTGAGGTCCTTGGTCACTTCCTGGGCCCGCCGGGTTCGTGCCTCGCCTTCGCGGCGCAGCTCATCATGGGATGAGCGATGGGTCAGCATGGTGATCCGCGCGGCCTCAACCGTCTGTTTGATATCCTCGACCTGCGCGCGCGCGCTGTCGACGTCACCCAGGCCGGCCAGAGCGCCTTCAGCCTCGCGCAGTTGCGCGCGGGCAGACATGGCATCATCCTTGTGTCTATCAACGGCAAGGGTAAGCGTTTCCAACCTGCCCTGCGCCAGATTGCGGTCAGCCTCGGCCCGGCTCAGCCCGCGCGCGGATTCCGCCATCCGCTGATCGGCGGCGCGTCGGGCTTCGCGGGCCCGGCGGTCTGCCTCGGTGACATCCGCCAGTTGCTGCGACAGCGCCTCATGTGCGGCACGTGCACCATCAGCCTGCGCTTCGGCGCGGGTAAGCTCCTGTTTCAGAGCTTCAAGCTTGTTGAGCTGCTCCAACCGCAAAGCTGCAGCGCTTGGCGCATCTTCGGCCCATGCCCGGAACCCGTCCCAACGCCACAAGTCACCCGAACGGGACACCAGACGCTGCCCCGGCTTTAATGAGGCTTGCAGCCGCGCGCCCTGATCCGCAT
This sequence comes from Ruegeria sp. YTSA072, assembly GCF_059610285.1. Classification (NCBI taxonomy): domain Bacteria; kingdom Pseudomonadati; phylum Pseudomonadota; class Alphaproteobacteria; order Rhodobacterales; family Roseobacteraceae; genus Ruegeria; species Ruegeria sp. YTSA072. The sequence goes on from NZ_JBXWNI010000002.1 coordinate 423,759, forward strand.
CAACCAATCCGATCTGAGCGATCCGGCGGCTCAGGCGGTCTGGGCCCGAGACATGCAACGCCAATGGTTCTGCCCCATCGGGCAGGGGCTGATCTGCATCGTAGCCTGACACCTGCACCCAACCGGATGGTCCATCGGCATCGACCAACGGTGTACGCAGGTCATCAGCCAGTGCCGCCCCCAGCGCCTTTTCATAGCCGGGCTCGACCCGCAGCAGATCCAAAACCTGCCCGCCTTCGGCCGTATCCCGTTCGACCAGCTTGGCCAAGGCGGATGTCTCGGCGCGGATCGCGCCCAGTTCACCCTCGGCCTCAGACCGCTGAGCGCGTGCTTCGGCTTCTCTCGCTTGCGTTTCATTGCGCAGCTCGTCCGCTGCGGCCAGCGCTTCGTCGGCGGCCTCAGCGGCCTCGCGCGCTTCTTCCTCACCTTCTTGCGCTTCCTCAAACGCTTCGCTGGCGCGGGTCAAAGCATTGCGGGCTTCGTCTACCGCAGCACGGGCTTTCTCTTCTTCGCCTTCGGACCGGGTCAGCGTCTTGCGGCTGTCTTCGACCAAACGCTGAGCCGACTGGTGACGCGCCACAAGACGCGCCACATCTTCGGTTTCCTGCGACAGGTGATCTTCTCGATCTTGCAGCACGGATGCGGCTTCGCGCGCGATCTCGGCGGCCTCAGCCACTTTGTCGTCATGCCCATCTGCCGCTTTGGCCAGTTCGCGCGCTTCCCATTCCAGACGCTCAATCATCTGGCCCGCGTCCCGGTTCAGGCCGGTTTCGCGTTCGATATCGTTGGCCAATTGCTGAATTCGGTTGGTCAGCGTCTCGATCGTTTGACGCGCGCGGGTTTCCTGATCAGCCAGTTGGTCGCGCTGTACCTGCTGTCGTTGCAACACGGCGGCAGCGATTGCCTCTTCCTCGCGCAGAGGCGGCAGAATTTCCTCGATTTCAGACCGCTTGGCGCTGGCGGCGCGGGCTTCGGCCTCCGCGCGCGAGGCTTCGGTGATCCGCTCGCGCAAGACGTCTTCGGCCTGTTGGCGGGCCATGTCAGCCTCTTTCCAGCGGCGATAGAGCAGCATGCCTTCAGCCTGCCGTAGTTGCTCCCCAATCTCACGGTACCGTGCGGCCTGACGCGCCTGCCGCGCAAGCTGCCCCAATTGGGTGCCAAGCTGTTCAAGAACGTCATCCACACGGGTCAGGTTGGATTCGGTGCCCTTCAGCTTAAGCTCCGCCTCGTGGCGGCGCTGATAAAGGCCCGAGATACCGGCCGCCTCTTCCAGAATGCGGCGACGCGCGCGGGGCTTGGCGTTGATCAGCTCGGCGATGCGGTTCTGCCCCACCAGTGCAGGTGAATGCGCTCCGGTCGAGGCATCGGCAAAAAGCATCTGGACATCGCGCGCCCGAACATCTTTGCCGTTGGTCTTGTAAGCGCTGCCGACATCGCGGGTGATGCGACGCACAATTTCCAACTGATCGCTGTCATTGAACCCCGAAGGCGCCAAACGTTCCGAGTTATCCATCGTCAGGACAACTTCGGCAAAATTGCGGGCCGGACGCGTTGCGGCCCCGGCAAAGATCACATCCTCCATCGCGCCACCGCGCATGGATTTGGGGCGGTTTTCACCCATTACCCAACGCAACGCTTCCAGAAGATTGGACTTGCCGCAGCCATTTGGGCCCACCACACCGGTCAACCCATCCGCGATAATCAGATCGGTCGGGTCAACAAAGCTTTTGAAGCCGGTGAGTTTAAGTTTGCTAAACCGCAAAGGCCGCTCGTCCCATGATTCCTATATCTGGAAGTCTGCGCAACCCATTGGGGGTGAGTCAACGGAGTAACGCAGGATATGGGATTTCCCGCCAAGTTATCCACAATATCTTGCCAAAATACGCAAGAAAGCGCGTATCTCAGTAAGGAGCGCACTCAAAAACCTGATAGCCATAGTCTTCGTAGTAGCCATAGTCGATACATTCATAGGGACCGCGAAGAAGGCTGCCGAAAATCAGCTTTTCCCCCAATTCCCGGTCACAACCCAGAATGCCCACGGTGACCGCAGCGTCGCCCAGAACATCCAGCAACGGGCAACCCGACACCTGTGCCATAGCCAGTGCGGCCCGGTCGCGAATGGGGCCAAGGCGCGGAGCATATTGAGAGTTGATGCGTACAGCCTCGGCCAGTTGATCGCGGACCCGCACATCAAATACACTGCCGTTCACCGCCACACGGGTCGCAGGCACATCGCGAAAGTGGGGCGTGCCAGCCGAACAAGCGGCCAGCACTAGGAGGGACAGATACCGGATCATGCCCGCAGCATTGCGCCATCAAGGTTAACAAAACCTTTCCGCCGGTCAGGCGCGCAGAACCTCGCCCAATCGCTGAATACCTTCGCGGATTGTATCCTCATCCGAGTTTGAGAAACTCAGCCGGATCGTGTTGGTCCCGCTGCCGTCCGGGAAAAAGGCTCCACCCGGGACAAAGGCGACTTTGACCGTGTCCAGCGCCCGGGCCAACAAATCGGCCCCATTTGTACCAACCGGCAATGTCAACCACACGAACATGCCGCCTTCGGGCCTGGTCCAATGAACCCCGTCTGGCATATGGTCCTGCAACGCCTGCAGCATGGCATCGCGACGGGCACCGTAGACACGACGCAGCATCGGGATATGCGTGTCGAAACAAGCCCGTGCCACCTGGTCAATGGCCATCTGGTTGATGGTTGCCGAATGCAGATCCGCAGCCTGTTTCATCAACACCAATTGGGAAATCACTGGCTTTGCCGCTACGACCCAACCAACCCGCAACCCCGGAGACAAGGTTTTCGAAAAGCTTCCACAATAGATCGTGCGGCAATCCTCAATCGACCCTTTGCGCGCTAATTCCAGTGCCAGAACCGGGGGGATGGCTTCCCCGTCATAACGCAGGGCCTGATAGGCGCCATCCTCGATCACCGCACAGTTCAGCGCATCTGCCAGACCCAGCAGCGCTTCCCGCCCCCGCAGATCCACGGTTTCGCCTGTCGGGTTGGCGAAATCGGGCGAGAGATAGGCAAATTTGACCGCGCCTTCGCCCGCTGACGCTGCGTACTCAGCTGCGCCCCGGTTGCCATTGATGCTGAGCCGGTCAAAACGCGGTTCATAGGCATTGAATGCGGCCAATGCGCCCAGGTAGGTCGGCCATCCGACCAGCGCAGTATCACCCGGCGACAGATAGAGTTTACCCAGATAATCTAGTGCCTGCTGCGAGCCTGATGTGATCAGGATGTTCTCAAGCCCGCATTCCACTCCGATTGAACGCATGTGGTCGACGAGCCATTCCCGCAGCGGGACGTAACCTTCGCTGACGGAATATTGTAGCGCCTGAGCCTGCTGGTCCGGGCCTAATGCAGCTTGAAAGGCGGTCGAGAACCCTTCGGCTGGAAACAACGCGGGATCGGGGATGCCGCCTGCAAACGAGATGATCCCCGGCTGATCCAACAGCTTTAACAATTCGCGTATCTCAGACGCTTTCATCCGGGATGCCCGCGTGGCGAACAATTCGTGCGTAGACATGAGTCTCCTCCGCTCTCATTCACGGCCAGCGTAGAGAGGAACAACATAAAGTCAATAATACTGACCTAATTTTTTCTAACCACGTGAACCCGAATTCTTGAACCTCGCAGCCATCCATGGTCATGTCAGTTGACCAATTTCCGGAATGACGCCTGTATGCCTTTTCAAAAAGTTCAGACCGAAAAGCTTTCAATCGCGGTGGTTCGCCAGATTGAGCTGCTGATCCTGCGCGGCATACTGCGCCCCGGCGAACGTCTGCCCGCCGAACGCGAATTGGCCGAGCGGCTGGGCGTATCCCGGCCATCCCTGCGCGACGCGATCGCAGACCTGCAAAGCCAAGGGTTGCTGACAGCAAAGGCAGGGTCCGGCATCTATGTGGCCGAGGTTCTGGGCTCAGCCTTCTCCCCGGCGCTGATCCGGCTGTTCGGCAACCACAACGAGGCGGTGTTCGATTACCTCTCGTTCCGGCGCGACATGGAAGGGTTGGCCGCCGAGCGCGCGGCCCGGTTGGGCTCGGACAGCGATCTGAAGGTGGTTCAGACGATCTTTGACAAGATGGAAGCCGCCCATATCCGCAACGCGACCGAAGATGAGGCGCAGCTGGACGCGCAATTCCACATGGCGATCATCGAGGCCAGCCATAATGTGGTCATGCTGCATATGATGCGGTCAATGTACGATCTGTTGCGGCAGGGCGTGTTCTATAACCGCCAGATGATGTTCCAACAGCAAACGACGCGCGAGGCTATCCTGGACCAGCACCGCGCCATCAACACGGCGCTTCAGGCACGCGACCCGGCCGCAGCCCGGGCCGCCGTCGACGCGCACCTAACCTATGTCGAACAATGCCTTTGGGACGGGAAGAAGGCCGAACGCAACGAAGACATCGCCAAACAAAAATTGATGCACGAGGCCAAAGATTAGGCGGGTGTCAACACTCTGATGTTGCGCCAAATCCATACTCAGTGCTATCAGCGATCTCTTCATAGAGCGCCTGATATTGGCCAGCGACCACAGCCTCTGCAAAGCTGTCCACGGCATGTTGCCGGGCAGTACCTGACATGGCCAACCCGGTTTCATTGTGCCGGTTCTGCAGGATCGAGATAACACCTCGCGCGAGGTCTTCTGCCTCGAATGGACGCGCCAAATACCCCAGGCTTTGATTTGGAACCAGATCCGACAGCCCACTGGTTTTGAAACCTGCGACCGGAACGCCACAGCACATGGCCTCGACACCTGTATATCCCAGCACTTCGCGCCGGGATGGCAATACAAAGACATCTGCAGCCGAATAAATGCGCTTCAGCACCCGGTTGTCGCTAATCCGCCCCATGAAATGGATCGGATAAGGAAATTCGGCATCGATCTTGTCGCTACCAAACACAACTGCCTGAACATCAGGAACGGCGGAATGCACCCGTCGCATAGCCTCGACGAGGTGGGCAAAGCCTTTGTTGGGATCCTGAGTCGCTTGGACGGCACCAAACAATACCAGCGGAGCGTCCTGAGGCAGTGACAGATCAGCGCGCGCCTGGGCTTTTTCGAAAGGTGCCCAGAAATCGGTATCGATTGCGTTGGGGATCACGGTGACAGGCCAATCCCGCATCAACGCACTTTGCCGAACACAGTCAGCCAGCCAATTGCTGGGGCAAACGATCTGAAAAGGTTTTTTCCAATGCGCGGCTTTTCTTTTCCAGACCCAGCGGTTCAGGTCAAACCCACTGAATTCGGATGACACGTAACCGTCACGCCACCTGTCCAGCTCGCTCACATGTTCAGCCCCGGAGAACGGCCACATGTCATGAAACGTCCAGACCACGGGATGTTTCACCGCCCCGATCTCGGCAATCGAAATCATGTCGGAATTCACCCAATGCAAATTCAATATTTGCGACGGTTGGCTGTTCAGATACGCGACCAGACCCGACCTTGCCAGACCAAGAGACGCCAACCCGTTGACCTGAGTTCTTGCATATTTCTTTCGCAGATGACGTGCGTATTCACGCTGGCAAAGCCGCTTTAGTGTTTTCCGCGGCGCGAATTTTGTGATCCGATCCTCGTCCGGGCCATCGACGACGGTCATGTGCGAATTCGTCCCTTTGGACAGCAAGGCAAGATGCAGCCTGCGGGCAGCGATGGCGGCACCTCCGCCAGAATAGCTATGGCTAATATGGTTTACGCGCATTGGAACAAATTTCGTGAGGATGTCCGACGTACAATCGTCAGAGCCTTTGGATTGTCGTCGCCAAATGACATCCCCATTTTCAAATGACGCCAATCAACCAAGAAGTTTAGCCCCCAGCCTTCTGATCTTGCGTCTTAAACGGGTCAAACGATCCGGTCTATAGCTGAAATGCGCCCGCAGCGCCTCGAGCGCGACCTTGTCTTCGGTGACATCGTCGGGAAATGGCAGGTCAAAGTCATGGCAGAGATCTTTTGGCTTAACCTCGTCCACTGGTCCGCAATGGGTACCAGACCCGTCCAGGCCGATATTCTCGGCAAAAGACCTGCAAGGGGACAGACAAAGGCCATCCTGCCTGAAAATCGTTGCGTACCAGAAAATCGCCCAGGTCCGAATGTCACCGCGCAAATTGCCTTGTACCTGACCCCATAAATCCTCGGCCCCGCTCAGGTTGAACCGATGAATGTCATCATCGGAAAACTGCTGAACCAGTTTTTTCGGGTCGCGTTCGAAATGCTGCCAGCGGTCGGCCCAGCTGGCCCATCCCCAACAGCTCATGAAGCGCCAGAAAACCGCACCACGCCGATCCAACAAGGGAGGAAGGTCTTCGTTGAATCCTGCGATATGCCAGACCCGCGGGTCATCTTGGTATCGATCCAGCGCGCGGTTCATGTAGGTGAGAAACGCGGGCGAGGTCACAATGTCATCTTCTACAACAATCGCCCTGCCATAAGACTGCATCGTAGCGGTAACGCCTTCCTGAATCGACTGGGCCAACCCGGCGTTAGCATCACGTGCGCGCAATGTAAGAGTGGCAAAGCCAGTCTGCGCTTCAATCACCTTGCGGGTTTCCGCAACCGGGATAACATCATCTGCCGAACGCGGCCCATCCAGATAAGCAATTACATCGGTGCGCGCAGCCAAAGGCGACGCAGCAAGCGCCCGCAAGGTCCGCGCAGCGTGATCGGGTCGGTTGAAAGCGAACAGACAGACCGGTGCTGGATCGGCAATCGCAGTTGCTGTGTCAATCATAGCAACTCTCCGTCAGGTTTCGCGCAGGGTATTTCACGCCAAAAACATCGCCAAGAGCAGTTTCCTAAAAAAAGAAACCCGAAAGCGATCAGCCTTCGGGTCACTCTTTGTCGAAACGGCGTTGGAAGCTATCAATGCAGCTTATCACCAACATCCGCGATGGCCGCGTCGATCAGCTTGTTCGCCTGTGCCGCGGTCATTTGCTTGGCCAGAACCGCGTTGGCAGCCGATACCGCAACGGTGATGGCCTGATCGCGGACTTCCTTGACAGCTGACGCCTCAGCAGAAGCGATCTGGTCCTGAGCTGCTGCCAGACGGCGGGCGATGGATTTCTCCAAATCGACCTTTGCCTGTTCTGCCGCCAGAATAGCGTCTTCCTTGGCTGCAGCCACGATGGCATCCGCTTGGGTCTGCACTTCACGCTGCTTGCGCTCGTACGAGGCCAACAGGCTGCGTGCCTCTTCATGCAGGGCGCGGGCTTCGTCCAGTTCGGACTTGATGCCATCGGCGCGATTGTCCAGCGCGCCACCGATCATGCCCGGAACCTTGAAGTAGAACAGGACCGCGATGAAAACGATGAAGCCAAGAGTGACCACAAAGTCGGTGTTGCCAAGCGAGAAGAACGGGCCGCTTGCAGCCAGCGCAGGGCTGGCGGCACCGACGATCAGGATAAGGGCAAGAGTATTCCGCATGTCACTTATCCTTTCGTCTGCGCGTCAATTGCACTGTCGATGGCTTTGGCATCTGCCTCGCCGCCCAGTGCTGTGACCAGTTCAGCTGCCGTATCCTTGGCAACCACTTGAATGCTTTCCAGCGCGCCGGCACGAATATCGGCAATTGCCTTTTCCGATTCAGCCGCCTTTGCAGCGATTTCCAAGTCTGCCTTGGCAATCGCGTCATCCAGACCAGACTGAATTTCAGCGCGGGCTTCCGCTGCGATACGCTGTGCCTCAGAACGGGCATCGGCCAGCGCCTTGTTATAGGCCTCTTCAGCCTCGACCGCTTTGGCCTTCAGATCTTCGGCCGCAGCCAGGTCATTTGTAATGGTCCCCTGACGTTCCGCCAGGATTGCCGCGATGCGGGGCAAGGCCACGCGAGACAGGACCAGAAAGATGACGACCAGCGTGATGACCAGCCAGAAAATCTGGTTGGGAAACCAATCGAAGCAGAGCTGCGGCATACCGATGGCCGAGCCGTAGGCGTCGACGCAGGTGCCAGCTACTTCTTTGGCAAGGGGTTCAGTCGCCATGATGTCCTCCGTCGGAACGTTGTCTTTACAACAGGTGGGCCGCTATGGCTTGGGCCCACCTGCGCGTAAGGATCAGGTTCCGCAGATTAGACGGCGAACATCAGCAGCAGCGAGACCAGGAATGCGAAGATCCCCAGGGCTTCTGCGAATGCGATACCGATGAAGAGGGTTGCGGTCTGCGAAGCAGCCGCCGAAGGGTTGCGCAGGGCGCCGGCCAGGAAGTTGCCTGCAACGTTGCCCACCCCGATTGCGGCTGCGCCGGAACCGATTGCTGCCAGGCCTGCGCCGATGTGTGCGAGATCGCCTTCCATGATGTTTCTCCTTACGAATTGGAAGTTTCGATGTTTGGGTATCGGACCTTAGTGCGAAGGATGCAGCGCATCTTTCAGGTAAACACAGGTCAGAATGGTGAATACGTAGGCCTGAATGAAGGACACGAGGACCTCGAGGCCGTACATTGCGGTGATCGCCAGAACGGACACCGGTGAGATCACGGCAATCGCGGCAAAGCCTGCGAACACCTTGATCACCGCGTGGCCTGCCATGACGTTACCGGCAAGACGAATGGAGTGGCTGACCGGACGCACGAAGTACGAGATCAGCTCGATGATCGCCAGGACAGGGCGCAGCGCCAGCGGTGCGCTGGACACCCAGAACAGACCCAGGAAGCTTGCGCCGTTCTTGACGAAACCCAGAACAGTTACGGTCAGGAACACAGCCAGCGCCAACGGGATGGTCACGGCGAAATGCGATGTGGTGGTGAAGGACATGGGGATCATGCCCAGGAAGTTGGCGCAGACGATGAACATGAACAGCGTCATGACATAGGGGAAGTACTTCACGCCTTCCTTGCCGCAAATGTCTTCCAGCATCTTGTAGATGAAGCCATAGGCCAACTCAGCAACAGACTGCATCCGGGTCGGAACAATGGCGCGTTTCGAGGTGCTGAGAACCAGCAGGGCAAAGATCGCCGCAATAGCCAGAAACAACCACAGAGTCACGTTGGTCGGCGTGTACCACGCAATCGCACCGTCACCGAAAAGCGGTTTAACGATGAACTGATCCATCGGATGGAAAACCAGGCTGCTGCCTTCTGCTGCGGTGGTCTCAGTTGCCACGTTCAGTCCCTCTCGTCCTTATCGGCCGCCTCAGCAGCCGCTTGTTTCTCCTGAACCTCTTTCGCGCTGCGGAGCATAACCTTCACGCCCGCGACAAGGCCCAGCAATGTGAACAACACCAGAAAGATCGGGATTGTCCCGAGCAGGCTGTCCAGCCCGTATCCGATGCCAAATCCGATCCCAAGACCGGAAACCATTTCGATGACCATCCTCCAGGCAAGCTCGCCCCCGGACACGTCAGCATCCGCACGAGGTTTTGGCGCTTTGGCCTTTTTCGCCGCTGTGATCTTGGCCTCCAGCTGCGCCATACGCTGCTTTTGGTCATCATCGGTCACGGGCAATTCCCTCGCACAGTCTTGGGTAGGGTGCTAAGGGGCGCAAGGCACAGAGTCAACGGTGTTAAATGTCCGACTTGCCGCAGGTTAAGTATTTGATTTTATGCTATTTATTCATGAAATTGAAGCACCATTAAAATGTCCCGATCCATCGGCGCGCGTAAAAACCACTCAATTCGTATATTCAACCAAATGGTTGACCAAAACCGGGCGCTGTGATTGAGCGATAGCATGTCCAATGACCTCGATACCGTTTTCGCGGCCCTCGCCGACCCGACCCGCCGCGCCATCCTTGCGATGCTGCTTGAGGATGACATGGCCGTCACCGACGTCGCCGACCCGTTCGAGATGTCGCTAGCGGCGATCTCGAAACATCTGATCATCCTGACCAAGGCCGGGTTGATCAGCCAGGAAAAGCGCGGGCGGGTGAAGTGGTGTAAGCTGGAACCGGATGCGCTGCGCGCGGCATCCGTCTGGATGCAGGGGTTCGGTCAGTTCGAACCGGTCAATCTGGATGCGTTTGAACGATTTCTGGAAGTCGAACTACCAGCAACAGACGATCCCTAGACCTATCTGACGACAAACACCGATACTTTGGCATGCTTGGCCAGATATCCGGCATGGCTGGAAAAGATGTGGTCCGTGATGCGCGGTGCGTGCGTCCCAACGACGATTAGGTCGGCCCCAATCTCTTCAGCGGCGCGGGTCAAATCACCGTCGACCTCTGCAGCTACATCTACCGAGTGGATGTTGCGCGCTGAAACCTCGGAGCCACTCTGCTCAGTAAGTTGATCCACAATGGCTTGCAGCTCGGTGCTGATCTCCGCATCTGAATGCGTGACGTCGCCTGGCTGGGTTCCGGTCACGCTCACGATCGTGATCCGGGCGTTTTGCCATCTCGCCATTTGCGCCGCGACATCCAGAGCTTTGCTAATTTCCGGCGGCAGATGAATATCGACCGGGATCATAATGTGACTAAACATGGCATCTTCCTCCTGCCGCCGATGTTAGCGGGCTCAGGAATAGAGCACTTTGATCTGTCTCATGTAGATGACTCCGACCATTTCATTCGGTTTGGCCGGTTCCCAGCTAGCCTTCCTGACTATACTCGACGCCGATGATCACACCCGTTGCATCCGCAAGACACAACCACGGTGCCTGAGCGCCAGTGACCTCAATTCTCGTGATTGTTCCGGTCGGTACCGATTCAGTCGAAACCGCGTTGACGTCAGCGGCCTGAACACCCGTCTCAGCCGACACGAGCGCCTCACAACTGCCTTGAAGGTCGGTCACTGAAGATCCCTGCCCCCCTCCTTGCGTACAGGCGGATAACATCGCACCGACGACAAATAGAATAGATTGCTTCATCATTCCCTCCGGGATGGTTCATCAGACCCGAGGGTTGTTAGATTACGGCCAAATGGCAAGGGTCATTCCGAGACCGGTGCAGCGTCCTTCGCAGGTTGCTCTTCGCTTTTGAGCAGCAGAACCAGCGCGATCGCGGTTAAGACGACACCGACCAGCACCATGACGGTTGGCACAGGCCGCCCAAGCGCGATTTCCCACAGGATCACCCAGCTGGGGATCAGATAAGTGTAGGCCATAACCTTGGCCGACGGCAGGCGTAGCGCTGCAAACTGGACCAGAACGAAACTGGAGGCCGTTGCGAAGATAGAAAGATACAGCAGACTGACCCAGACGATCAGCGGCAGGTTCGCCCAATCGGTTGCACGGATGTCTGACCAGCCGACCACCGTCAGGATCACGCAGCCAGCAACCAGTGTTCCAAATGTAAAGACTACCGCGGGCTCACCCCGGTTCAGTTTGCGCACCATCGGCGTGTAGATTGCATGCGCCATGCAGCCCCAGAAAAAGATGATCTCTCCGCCGTCGATCTCGAAGGCGCGAAAGGACTGCCAATCGGCGCGAAAGATAACCCATAAAGCACCGGTTGCCCCCACCGTCAGGGCAAAAGCCATACGCGGAGTGGTGATCTGGCGCAGCAGAACCCATCCGGCGACCGCAGACATGACCGGCGTCAGGGTGAATACCGCAGATGTGCTGACCGGGTCGGCGGTTTTCAAGCCGTAAAACATAAGAACAAAGTAAGTGGCGAACAGCCCGCCCAAAACGGCGTATCGCCACGGCGCTTGCGCAGCGCTGCGCGGCAAACCGGTGGTGGCTAACGCGGCAATGCCGATGATGACGGCCGCAATCAGAAACCGCCCGGCTGTAATCGCCAACGGCGCAATCTGATTGGCCACGATGGACCCCAGCGAGAAGCTGCCTGCCACCAGCAGAGTGAATGTGATCATTGCCAAATGACCACGCCCCTGCGGTGTCACGAGAGCCAACCTTTGGACTCTTTCTTAAGAAACGATAGGAATGCCTGCACTTTGGTCGTGCGATGCAGATCGACATGGGTCACCAGCCAAAGTTTGCCGAACCATTCAGGCAACGGCTCAATAACTTCGACCAGTTCCGGATCGCGCGATGCCTCCCATCGCGCCATGAAACCAATCCCGGCCCCGGCCAGAACTGCCTCGCGCAAACAGAAATTGTTGGTACAGCGGAACGCGATGGCCTCGGCCGGGACAGTGGCACGTAACCACTTGGAAAACGGAGCGCGGCTGTTTTCATCGTCCGTGCCGACAAACAAGTGGTCTGCAAATTCGTCAATGCTCGCTGGTTTGCCTCGGCGCTCGATATATGACTTGCTGGCAAACAAGCCGACCTCCTGTTCGATAAACGGCTGCACAACATTGTCAGGTTGGTCCGGGGCGGCACCCGCACGGATGGCAACATGCGCCTCGCCGTATTCTAGGCGGAACAGGCGGTCCCCAGTGAGGTAACGCACGATCAGGCCCGGATGCATTGATTGGAACTCGGACAGGGCAGGAACGACCAAGGGCGCCAGCGAGGCCAGAGACGTCACAACCAATTCGCCCGACACATCATCGCCACGCCCTTTCATTCGGCCCACCAACTGATTGAACTGATCTTCGGTGGCCTGAGCCACGCGCAGAAGGTCCTCTCCGGCATCGGTTGGGGTATAGCCACGGGCGTGGCGCTGAAACAGTTTGACGCCCAGCCGCGCTTCGATCGCGTCGATATGGCGGATCACGGTGGCATGGTGAACACCCAAGATTTCGGCCGCGCCGCTGACGGTGCCCATCCGAGCGACCTGATACGCGGTTTTGACTTCGTCCCAATTATCCATGCTCAAGCCCACTGTGCAAATTCCAACAATAACTGTTGGTATATCCGCGTTTCGTTCGCTGACGCAACACTCATATTGGAACCGGAAACAGTTACCCCGCCAAAAAGGAAACCCTGACATGACCAAGACCATCCTGCATATCGACGCCTCGGCCCGCCGTACCGGATCCGCCACCCGCGACCTTTCCGGCCAGATTATCGGGCACCTTGGAGCCCAGCGCATCATCCGCCGCGATCTTGCCAGCCCCCTGCCTTTGTTGACCGAAGACTGGATCAACGCCAACTTCACCCCCGCCGATCAGCGTGACGAGGTTCAGCGCGATCTGCTGGCCCTGTCCGACGAGTTGGTTAGCGAGCTGCAAAACGCCGACACCATTGTCATCGGGCTGCCAATCTACAATTTCTCGGTGCCTGCGGCCTTCAAAGCCTGGATCGACCTTGTCGCCCGCGTGGGACTGACCTTTGCCTATTCGGAAACCGGCCCCAAAGGCCTGCTGGAAGGTAAGCGCGCCGTGCTGGCAATCGCGTCCGGCGGCACCGAGGTAGGGTCCGAGATCGACTTTGCCACCAACTATGCCAAGCACGTTCTAGGGTTCATCGGCATCCACGACGTCGACGTGATTGCGGCTGACAAGATGGCACTGGATGCGGACGCCGCGTTGGCGAACGCCCAAAAAGCGGTAACTCAACTCGCCGCCTGACCCACCTCTGGCCTTTGTCTTGTGAAACGTCCAGTCTGCCTTAAGCGAGATTTGCAGACTGGGCGTTCATCATGAAGAAAATCGGCATTCTGGGCGGTGTGGGCTGGGCCTCGACCGTGGATTACTACCGAGCGATCGCAGAAGGGGCCAGCAGGCACTTTGCCAATCGCGGCCACGGCTCGCCCCTGCCGATCCCGCCTATGACAATCGAATCCGTTACGCAGGCCAAAACCCGCGCCCTGCGGGGAACCGCCGGGGACGAGACCAGTTGGTCCGGGTTCGACGCGGTGTTTCGCGAGGCATTGCTGACGCTTGAAAACGCGGGCTGCGACTTTGGCATCATCGCCTCAAACACTCCGCACGCGCGGCTGCATGCGATCCGGCAAGGCATCACCATGCCCATTCTCAGCATTTTCGATGCGACGGCTGAGGCCACGGCATCTACCAAGGCGTCCACAGCCCTGATTCTGGGAACGACAGTGACCATGCAGGCCAGCAATTATTCAGACCGATTGGCCGCCGAAGGGATCATTGCAAATGATCGCCTACCCGAAACGGAAATTGCCGAGATGCAGGCGATGATCGACAGTGACTTCTACGGCGGCGCATCAGCCACGGCGCGCTCGCGTTTACTAACTTTCTGCGACAAACACGCAAAGCCGGGAACTGCGATCTTGCTGGCGTGCACCGAACTGCCGCTGGCCTTTCCCGACCACCTGGATGACCCTGCTTTCGAGGCTGACGGCCACCTGTTTGTCAACCCGTCCGCTGCCCATGTCGCCGCTGCCCTCAAAGAGGCGCTGAGCGATTGATCACGGCAGCCAGGTGATCTCGCATCCGATCCGATCGAAAAATGCCATCAGATCATCGCGTGTCATGGCGACAGTCCGGTCATTTACCAGCGGATGCATATAAATGACGTCCGCCTTTTGCGCGGTGGCGTCCATGAAGAACCGCACATCGTTTTGCACACCGTTGATCATGGCCAGCGGACTGACCGCGCCGGGGCGGATGCCGAGATTCTGAAACAACCGCTCCGCTGATCCAAAGGACAGATTACCGATCCCCAGCTCCGTGCCCAGCGCCTTGAGGTCAATCTCGCGGCTTTGTTCGAGCGTCACCAGATAGTTCCGCTTTTTCTTGTCGCGCAGGTACAGGTTCTTGAGGCGCAGGGAGTTTTCGCCCGGTACCAGGAATTGCTCTTCAACGCCTTTGGCATCCTCAACCGTGCGCAGGGGGATATGCGTGTGCAGATGATAGCTCAGCCCCCAGTCATCCAACCGCTGCAACAGCGCGTCTGAACTGATCGGCAACGTGTCTTGAAAAGCGGATGACGCGTCCATGGGAACCTCCTGTTGGATGCGCTCATCGCGCAACACGAGGATGAATTCAAGCCACGACAGTGCCAAAATTGAGTGTTAGCGTGCCGCCATGAAAGTGACGCGCAACACCCCGAACCAACTGATCCTGACCAACACGCCATGGTTCATCGGCATCACGCTGGTACTCTTTATCCTCTGTTTTGTTGGGGCTGGTTTATTCATGGTCAGCGAGGGTGGCGAGGGCATATTGTTCGGCATCTTCTTTGCGCTGTTCGGTGGCGGGTTGGGCTTTGGCGCATTCTGCGTCTTTGTGCGCCGCGTACAGGTCATATTGGACCGCAACAGCAATAGTATCTTGATCCGTCGTCAATCGATCTTTGGGTATGACGCAGTAGAACATGAGTTGTCGAACCTGTCCCATGCCGAGGTGGAAACCACCACTTCGACCCGCGACAGGACCACGTCCAAGATGCATCGCCCCGTTCTGATTCTTAAAAAAGGCATGAGTGCTGGTCGTCACCCGATCGTCGAAGCCTATGTCAGCGGGCGCGGCGCACAGCGGATGGTTGATGCGGTCAATAGCTGGCTACCCGCGCGAGAGGTTGACTCGGACAGCCAATCGACCTAAATCGCCGTCAAACATCCGGAAGCGTCTGATCTTCCGGTCCCTTGAGTCGTTCAGGGATCGCCCCCCACCAGCGTGTCACGCCCGTGGGGGCAATTGTGCATTTAACCGGCGCTTCCTACCTAGGAACTGCCATCAGATAACCGGCTAAGGAGGCCGAAGGCATGTTTGAAAATCTATCCGAACGCCTCTCTGGCGTCTTTGACCGGCTGACCAAACAGGGTGCCCTGTCCGAAGAGGACGTCAAAACTGCCCTGCGCGAAGTGCGCGTGGCCTTACTTGAGGCTGACGTCTCGCTGCCGGTTGCACGTGAATTCGTCAAGAAAGTGCAGGATCAGGCCACCGGTCAGGCGGTGACCAAGTCGATCACGCCCGGACAGCAGGTCGTCAAGATCGTGCACGACGCGATGGTTGACACACTGCGCGGTGAAGAAGATCCAGGTGCGCTGAAAATCGATAACCCGCCTGCTCCGATCCTGATGGTCGGCTTGCAGGGCTCAGGCAAAACGACCACGACAGGTAAGCTGGCGAAGCGCCTGAAAGAGAAAGAGGGCAAAAAAGTCCTTATGGCCTCGCTCGACGTCTATCGCCCGGCAGCGATGGATCAGCTGGCCGTTCTGGGTACGCAGGTCGGCGTCGATACCCTGCCAATCGTGCCCGGCCAAAAACCCGTCGACATCGCCAAACGTGCCAAGCAACAGGCAACGTTGGGTGGCTATGACGTCTATATGTTGGATACTGCTGGCCGTCTGCACATTGACGAAGTGCTGATGAACGAGGTCGAGCAGGTTCGTAACGTTGTTGATCCGCGCGAGACCCTGCTGGTGGTCGACGGCCTGACCGGTCAGGTCGCCGTTGAAGTGGCCGAGGAATTCGAAGCCAAGGTCGGAATCTCGGGCGTCGTCCTGACCCGAATGGACGGTGACGGGCGCGGCGGTGCGGCGCTGTCAATGCGCGCGGTTACCGGCAAGCCGATCCGTTTTGTCGGTTTGGGCGAGAAAATGGACGCGCTCGAAACCTTTGAGCCGGACCGGATCGCCGGTCGTATTCTGGGCATGGGCGACATCGTTGCCCTGGTCGAAAAAGCTCAGGAAACGATGGAGATGGAACAGACCGAGCGCATGATGAAGCGCATGGTCAAAGGTCAGTTCAACATGAACGACCTGAAGATGCAGCTGGAACAGATGATCCAGATGGGCGGCATGCAGGGCATGATGGGCATGATGCCCGGCATGGGCAAGATGGCCAAGCAGGTCGAAGAGGCGGGCATGGACGACAAGGTGCTCAAGCGCCAGATCGCCCTGATCCAATCCATGACCAAACGCGAACGTGCCAACCCGCAACTGCTGCAAGCCAGCCGCAAAAAACGGATCGCAGCCGGTTCTGGGATGGAAGTCAGTGACCTCAACAAGCTGCTCAAGATGCACCGGCAGATGTCGGACATGATGAAGAAGATGGGCAAAATGGGCAAAGGCAAAATGCTGAAACAGGCCATGAAAGGCATGTTCGGTAAAGGCGGCCCCTCGCCCGAAGACATGGCCGCAGGCATGGATCCCAAGGCACTGGAACAGGCGGCCAAAGCGATGGGTGGCAAGATACCCGGTATGCCTGGAATGGGTGGCGGCATGGCCCTGCCCCCGGGTCTGAGCGGTTTCGGAAAGAAAAAGTGACACCAGCACGCTGCACCCAGCCCCCGTCCGGAAAGGCGGCGATGGCAGCGGCGCAGTATCGCGCGGCCCTGCCGGTCATTCAGACCCGGCGGCTGGTTCTGCGTGCACCCACTCTGGATGACTTGCCTGTTTGGACCACAGTTTGCGGCGAGACCTTTGGCAGTTCCGAACAGGAGGCTTGGACCGAGTTTTCCTACTATACCTCCGGGTGGCTTCTGCATGGGCATGGCCTGTTCACGGTGACCCTGAAGAACAATGATCAGATCGCTGGTTTCGTTTTGCTGGGGCTGGAATGGGATGACCGCGAACCCGAGCTTGGCTATATGTTCAGCGCCGAACACCGCAAGCAAGGCTACGCGACTGAGGCCTGCGCGGCCGTACGCGACTTCGGTTTCGACCTGCTCGGATCGGGCCAGTTCGTCAGTTATGTCTCGCGGTCGAACACGCGTTCGAATGCGTTGGCGCAACGCCTTGGCGCATCCAGGGACGCAGCGGCCGAGAGTGCCTTTGACGCAGATCAGCATGTCTGGCGCTATGGCGAGGTGCAGGCATGACACCGTCGATCCCCAGGTTGGAAACCGAACGCCTGATCATGCGGGCCCCTAGCGAAGCGGACTTCGAGGCCGAGGCCGAGTTCTTTGCCAGCGATGCATCGAAATTCGTCGGCGGCCCCCTGCGCCCTGATGAAACATGGCGCGCCATTGCCATGCTGCTGGGTCATTGGGCCATGCGCGGCTACGGGTTTTGGGGCGTCGAGGAAAAGGATACAGGCTCCTATGTCGGCCACGTCGGCCTGTGGTGCCCGCACAGCTGGCCTGAACCTGAAATCGGCTGGACGTTGATGAATAACGCAACTGGTAAGGGTTACGCGACCGAGGCCGCGCTGGCCGCGCGCGCGCATGCCTATGATGTACTGGGCTGGGAAACGGCAATTTCGCTGATCGACCCGGAGAATCTGGGCAGCAAGGCCGTGGCCGAACGTCTGGGTGCCCAGTTCGATTACACTTTCGAACATCCGGCTTTTGGTACGATGCAAGTCTGGCGGCACCCTGCCCCGGCCGATCTGGTGAACGGCGGAATGGAGGCCTACGCATGACCTCGTACACCATTCCCACCGTAGAAACTAAAAACCTGATCCTGCGCGCTCCGCAAGAGGGTGACCTGCCCGCGATGACAACCTTCTTCGCGTCGGACCGCAGCCGCATGGTCGGTGGCCCAAAAACGCCACTGGAAGCATGGCGTTCCCTTTTGGGCCGGTTCGGACATTGGGCCATTATGGGTTACGGTGGTTGGCACATCGTCGAAAAGGCCAGCGGCGCCTTTGCAGGCTGGACCGGCATCATCAACGCGCCGGGCTGGGATGAGCCCGAATTAGGCTGGGTCATTTTTGATGGTTTCGAAGGCAAAGGAATTGCGTTCGAGGCCGCGATGGCTGCCCGCGCCTATGCCGCCCAACACCAGGGGGTGAATGGCCCGATTTCGTACATCGCCCATGAAAACAACCGCTCGCGCGCATTGGCCGAACGTCTTGGCGCCACCTATGAACGCGAGGGCGAGGTTGTGGGTCAACGCTGTCAGGTTTGGCGGCACCCGAAGCTCGAATTCTCTGACACCGCTTTGACCACCGAAAGGACCGGCCAATGAACAACCCTGTGACTCGGGCTGCGACGTTGCTGAAAGAGCATCGCGAAAGCATCGACCGGCTGGACGCGATCCTCGTCTACACTCTGGGCGAGCGGTTCAAGCACACCCAGGCCGTTGGCAAGCTCAAGGCCGAACACGACCTTCCCCCGTCCGATCCCTCGCGCGAGTCCGCGCAGATCGCACGGTTAGAAGAACTGGCGAAAGAGGCCGATCTGGACCCAGATTTTGCCAAGGCTTTCCTGAATTTCATCATTCAGGAAGTCATCCGACACCACAAGAAACACCAGAACTAAACCGGTGAATCACCGGATACGCCATTCAAAGGAGATACCACCATGGCAATGAAAATTCGTCTCGCCCGCGGCGGCTCAAAAAAGCGCCCTTTCTATCGCATCGTAGCGGCTGACAGCCGTATGCCCCGCGATGGCCGCTTCATCGAAAAGCTGGGCACATACAACCCGCTGCTGCCGAAAGACAGCGAAGAGCGCGTAAAAATGAACATGGAGCGCATTCAGTACTGGCTGGATCAGGGCGCACAACCCACCGACCGTATTGCACGCATGCTGGAAGCTGCCGGCACCCTTAACAAGGCCGAGCGCAACAACCCCAACAAGGGTACCCCGGGCAAGAAAGCTCAGGAACGCGCAGAAGAGAAAGCTGCAAAGGTTGCTGAAGCCGCCGAGGCAGCTGCTGCTCCGGCTGAAGAAGCAGCGGCAGAAGAGTAAGCAGGTCAGCGCGTGCAGGATCAGGATTTCACCGACGATTTTCGCACGCAGTTTGAACTGTTGATGCGGCTCCGGCGCGATGTGCGCCGGTTTCGCACCGATCCCGTGGACGAGGCGGTGCTGACGCGCTGCCTCGACACATTTCGTCTGGCCCCTTCCGTGGGGCTGAGCGAACCCTGGCGCGTCATTCGCGTCGAAAGCGTAGCGGCGCGTGCCGCAGCGCTGGAGAATTTCCAAAACGCCAATGAAAAGGCCCTTGCAGGGTATTCGGGCGACAAGGCGTTGAAATACAGCCGCCTGAAGCTGTCCGGCATGCAGGAAGCGCCTGTTCAGCTGGCTGTATTCTCGGACGAGACGACCAACAAAGGTCTGGGGCTGGGAGCGGGCACAATGCCCGAGATGCGCCGCTATTCTGTCGTCGCCGCGATCACCTTGTTCTGGCTCGCTTTGCGGGCCGAGGGATTGGGTCTGGGCTGGGTCTCAATCCTTGATCCAGAACAGATGAAACGCGATCTGGCTGTGCCTGACGATTGGTCTCTGGTCGGCTACTACTGCGTGGGCTGGCCGGAAGAAATGTCTGAAAGACCCGAACTTGAGCGTGCCGGCTGGGAACAGCGCAGCGCCCGGTTGCATATCGAAACGCGATAAAGCCAGATGTTCGGACTGATACGGCTTCCCATCCTGTTGCTGATCGCTTTTATTGTGGGCGTGTTCTTTGAGCGCAATAACCAACGCGAGGCATGTGCCCCGGTTGGCGACTGGCAGGACGGATTATGTGTAACGACGGAAAAGCGAAATGACTGATCTGATCTGCGTGGGCAGCGTTGCGGGGTCGTACGGCGTACGCGGCGAAGTGCGGCTAAAAAGTTTTTGCGCCATCCCTGAGGATATCGAGACCTATTCGCCCTTAACTGACGAAGACGGCAAGGAACGCTATCCCCTGGTGCTGACCCGCCCAATCAAAAACGGCTTTGCGGCGCGTTTGGGTGGGATCGAGACCAAAGAACAGGCAGACGCCATCAACGGCCTCCGCCTATTCGCGCGGCGTGATCAGCTGCCATCATTGCCTGATGACGAATTCTATCACACCGACCTGATCGAGCTTGAGGTCTACGACACCGGCGGAACGCTGCTGGGTCGTGTGAAGTCGGTACAAAACCACGGCGCCGCAGATCTGCTGGAACTGCACGGGCCGGGGTTGAAAGGCACCGTTTTTCTGCCCTTCACGCTTGAGGTTGTTCCAACTGTGGATCTGGACAAAGGCCGCATCATCGCAGACCCGCCCGAGGGGCTGATCTGATGCGACGCGTTCTGCTGCATCTGGGGCTACACAAGACCGGAACCACTGCAGCACAATCATTTTTGTATGAAAACCGCGAATTGATCTGGCCACATTTTGCACTGTTACTGCCTTACAAGACGCGCAAATTGGGGCTGTCAGGTGCCGCGACCCGCCATTCCATCTATGGAACCGTGGGAACGCTATCCGAATTCAGCTCGCAGACCCGAGAGTATCTGGCCACGCGGAACTTCGGCACGAAACGCGGCCTGATCGTCAGTGAAGAGAATTTCAGCGGCCTGCGTCCCAGCCGCAATATCGAACAGGGATATGCCGCCGCACCGGATCTGGCCGCTTGTCTGGTGGATGCCATCCGCGATCGGTTCGAGGATCAGGAGGTCGATATCACGATCTACCTGTCCCTGCGACAGCGCGGGGCGTGGTTGCGCAGCCTTTGGGCACACGATCTTCAGAGAACCCGCGAGGTCCAGGAATTCGACATCTTCCGCGCGAACATGGATCACCTGCCCCCGCTCGAGGAAACCGTCTCGGACATTCGCAAAAAACTGCCGTCGGTCACTGTGACCGAAGAGTGGCTGGAAGAGACGCATTTGCGACGCTTTGGTCCCGGTACGCCTTTTGCCGAATTCCTGAACTTGCCTAGGGAAAAAGCGCAGCTTTTGGTGCCGCCCACAAAATCTAACAGCAGGCTACCGGAAAGCGTGTTGGCGGAATTGCTGACGCTGAACCGATCCCATCTGGACGAAGCGGAGTTGACCCGGCAAAAAGCGCTGGTAGTAGAGCGGGCAAAGAACGCGATGGTCGGCACAATATGACAGACAAGCCAAGCAAATCTCACGGACGCAAAGCAATCCGACCCACGCTGAAGCCGCGTGAATTGATGACTCCGACCCCTGATCTGCATGGGGTCTGGAAAGCAAAAATCATCACCCTGTTCCCTTCCGCCTTTCCCGGCGTTCTCGGCGAAAGCTTGACGGGCAAGGCCCTGCAAGAAGGGTTGTGGCAGTTAGAGACAGTGGATCTGCGCCAGTTCGGCGTTGGCAAGCATCGCAATGTCGATGACACGCCGGCTGGCGGCGGCGCGGGTATGGTGTTGCGCGCAGACGTGCTGGGTGAGGCAATCGAACACACAATGGCTGGCGTGCAAGGCAACTGGCCATTGATCTACCTCAGCCCGCGCGGTCGCCGCATGGATCAACGTATGATGCAAAACCTCGCACGCTGCGACGGCATGACCTTGCTCTGCGGTCGGTTCGAAGGCGTCGATGAACGCGTGTTGGAACATTACGGCGTTCAGGAAGTCAGCCTTGGGGATTTCGTGATGACCGGCGGCGAGATCGCAGCCCAGGCGCTGATTGACTCAACTGTGCGGTTGATTCCCGGCGTATTGGGCAACCAGGCCTCAGCCGAAGACGAAAGCTTTTCCTCGGGTCTTTTAGAGCACCCGCAATACACCCGACCCGCAGATTGGCAAGGCCGCCCGATCCCCGACATTCTGATGTCTGGTCATCACGGGCGCATTGCCGAATGGCGGCACCAGATGTCTGAAGAGATCACCCGCAAGCGACGCCCTGATCTGTGGGAACGCTACGAGGAATCCGGGGACGACACACAGGATTGATACCCCGAGTGTGCCTTGTATGCAGCACGTTCCTGTATTTAGCGAACACCACTTGAAGCTGATGTTCTGAAAAAATACTCATCTTTAAGATATTGCAAAAAATGCGATTTCAATTCAACGCATAACAGGCTTCTAAATGAAAAAAATCATATGCTTAGCTGTGCTTGCCCTTTCAGCTTGCACAACCAAGCCTCTTGAGATGGCAGTGCCCACTCAGGCGGGCCATAACCTGCACTCCGCAAAGGTCGCCGTGCAATCATGCGCCGCCGAGGAAGATATTGGGGGCAACAGCGCGGTGATTGGTGGATACGCCACGAATATCCTGCTGTGGGGCGTGATCCTGGGCCCCATCGTTACGGCGCCCTTCGACGATAAGCTTCGCTCACAGGGTGAAATTGACCAGGTGCATCGCTGCATGACCGAACTTGGCTTCGAACGACGCGAACTGACTGATGGAGAGCGGTTCTGGCTGCATCACACATCTGGCCAAGAACGGGTACGCCGTCTGGATCACCTTGTGGCCGGGGGAACCATTGAAACTTATGGGGCACCAAGCGGCTAAGCGCCCCCCGCCTTCCATCTGGCCCAGATTTCCGGCGGGCCGTTGAATGTGTTGATGTCCACTTTCCCCTGAACGCCAGGAACCAAACCCGTGCCCGTATACTGCCAAAACCGCCATGCGGCCTTGGGGTAAACGTTGCGCGGATGCCCGGCGACCGACCGTAGCCAGAATTCCGTCTTGGGCAGACGGGAGATATCGGTGTCACCGTAGAAATCCACGGTCGTGTAGACGATCGGGCGGCGGCCATAGTGGCGTTCCAGGATATCAAGGAACCGCTTCGCCTCGGACCGAACCGTCGCGCCATCAGGCCGGATGGTGCAGGTCTTGGAATGTGGCGTCCATTCCATATCCAGCACATGCGGCAGATCTGCACCCTTGGGCACATTCTCGATGAACCATTTCGCCTGCTCATGAGCTGGTCGGCAAAAATAGTAATAGTGATAAGCCCCCCATGGAACACCCGCGGCTTGCGCGCCGCGCCGGTGATCATCAAACAAAGGATCGGCCACATCGCCCCCCTCGGTCGCCTTGATGAATACGAAACTGACACCGGAGGACTTGGCCCTGCGCCAGTCAATCGGACCCTGCCATCGCGAAACATCGAGCCCGTGAACCGGATAGTGCCCCGGATGCCGGCCTTCCCACTCATGCGGCTTGGCATCCCCAAAGCTTGGAAAAATGACCGAGGGCGACGTGGTGCTCAGGAATGCCTTAGCTTCGACCTGTTGGGGCGGAGGGCTGCTGCGACCGCAGGACAGGGTCGCGAAGGCCAAAACAGCCAGCATCAATGCTGTGCGCATGGTATGTTCCTGTTCTAAATTTCTGCTCTTATAATTCCCTCTAGAATGCCTGATCTGCCTGACAAGGCAACGGTGTTGTTGGCCGGTGGCGAAATCTTACCATTTGGCCCTGACCATTCTTGCGATTCAGGCTTGATCCCTGCCCATAAAGCCCGTAAAGCAGCGCAATCCGGTGCCGCGACATGCGACTCCGGTGTTTTGGTTTGCATCATGGCGTGACGCCCGGCTTTCTTCGGCCACGGCGCGGCAGGGCAGACCAGGCATAAGGAACATTCGATCTGACCTCTGGCGGGCTGTTCGCAGGACCCGGTGAAGACCAAGAGCTCTCAGGCCGTGCTCAACTTCGTGGACCAACCACGAGCAGATAGGAGAAATGCGATGGACCTGATCGCACAGCTTGAGGCGGAACAGATTGCCGCCCTGGGGAAGGACATCCCCGATTTCAAAGCCGGTGACACCATCCGTGTCGGCTTTAAAGTGACCGAAGGGTCGCGCACCCGTGTGCAGAACTACGAAGGCGTCTGCATCGCCCGCAAAGGCGGCAACACCATCGCCGGTGCGTTCACCGTTCGCAAAATTTCGTTTGGCGAAGGCGTAGAACGTGTGTTCCCGCTGTATTCGACCAACATCGACAGCATCACCGTTGTCCGCCGTGGCCGCGTCCGTCGTGCCAAACTGTACTATCTGCGCTCGCGCCGTGGTAAATCCGCGCGTATCGCAGAAGTCACCAACTACAAGCCCAAGGCTGGCGCCGAAGCGTAAGGAACGGAAAGATGAAAAAAGACATCCATCCCGATTATCACGTCATCGACGTCAAAATGACCGATGGCACCGTAGTTCAGATGAAATCCACCTGGGGCGCCGAAGGCGATCAGCTGGCTCTGGAAATCGACCCCTCTGTGCACCCTGCATGGACCGGTGGTTCGTCGCGCCTGTTGGACGCTGGCGGCCGTGTGTCGAAGTTCAAGAAGAAATACGAAGGTCTGGGCTTCTAAGCCTGTCCCGTTTGAGATGCGAAAGGCCGCCCACCGGGGCGGCCTTTTTTGTGGGTAGAACGTTGCCAAAAATAAGTGGCTAAGCCAGCCGCATGATCAACTCGACCTCTCCATCGACAAGCCGGCCAGTCGGCGCAAACCCGAACGATTGATAAAGCGGCAGCGCACTGCCGGGTTCGTCGACGACGCTGATCACCAGGTTAGAGCGACCCTTTTTCAAAGCCACGGATTTTGCAAAATCCAATGCGGCCATTCCATAGCCCCGGCCTTGGCGAGATTTGTCGACCATCAGCCGCCAGATATAGACGCCATCCGGGTCATCCCCGTCATCCAAATCTGCGTCGGGATGCGCCATGTCGATTATGGCAAGCAAACCCACCGCATCGCCGCCATCCCAAATGCCATAGATTTCTGACCCCGGTTCGAAAATCGACTGCGCCATCGTCATTAGATTTGTCGCGACAAACCCTGCCTGATTGTCGCGCACAGACAAAGCCGCCAAAGGGCGCAGGGTTTTTTGAGAGAGTAGCGCAAACTCAACCATGGAGACCTACTATCACAGCCGGATTTCGAGCAGTAGAATTGCCAACAGTTGAAGCGAACTCAACTCTTCGCACGCGTCAGCTCGGCTGCGCTGTGTACGGGCGGCACCGGCCCCCGAAGCAACATCAGCGCCAAAGCCATCCCGACTAGAGCCGCCACCGCAGCAACAAGCATCGCGCTGTCAAAGGCGTTGTCCTGCAAGTCCCGAAGGGCCTTGGCCAAAGCGCTGCTAGTTTCAGGATCCATTTTAGCGATCAGTTGTTGGATTTGACTCGGCGTCCCATGGGTTAGGGCATGGGCCAGATCTTCTCGCTGGTCGGAACCGGCGGGCAAAGCATTCATAACCTCGGAAATACCTCTGCGGGTCGTTATTGCTTCGGCCAAACCTCCGACCACGGCGCCCAGTGTCGCACCAAAATACAGGCAGGCGTTAATCACCCCGGATCCCTGCCCCACATGCTCTTCTGGCAACACGCGCAGACCGAGCCGGGGTAAAAGTGAAAAACAGATACCTAATCCAATGCCGACGATCATCAGCTTCCACCAGATCTCGGCATATTGAGTGGAGTTCGAAGTTGTCATCAACAGCAAGAACCCACAGGCCATCGCCCCCAAGCCGATCACGATAGGCCATTGAAAGCTGTAGGGCGCCAGAAACCGGGGTGCGGTGACCGAGATCACGAACATGCTAAGGCTAAGCGGCATGATCGCTAAACCTGCGCCGATGGGCGAATAGCCGAAGGCATCCGGGGATTGAACGAACGTGTTGAAGTACACAAAGAAACAGAACAGCGTGAAGCCGGTGAAGAACATGCCAACGGCGGCCATGAAATAACGCGGATGCTTGAAGTATCGCAGTTCGATCAACGGATCGTCGCTGCGGCGGGACACGATGACAAGGATGATTGTCGCAACCGCCGCAACACCCAGCGGCATCAATGTCATCGGCGTTGCCCACCCGCTGCTTTCCCCATTGCTGAGCGCAAAGGACAGCGGGCCAAGGAACAACAGCAACGCAAAAGCGCCTGGATAATCAAACTTGGCCCCGGCCTGACGCGTGTCCGGCACGTAACCGTGTCGGCTAACATGCAGCCCAATCAGGAAGGCGAACACCAGCAACACCAGATCGGTCGCAAACACCGCACGCCAGCTGAAATAGTGGGCAAAGGCACCGCCGACGATCGGGCCGACGCCAATGGCAAGTCCGACAATTGCACCCCATGCGCCGGTAACACCTGCACGCTGTTCTTCGGGTGTGGCGGCGGTGAGCAATGACAGAGATGTTCCAAACAGGGCCGCAGCACCCGCACCCTGCGCCCCGCGCCCAAACAGAAGCATCGCGCCGTCTTGCGCGAACAGGACCGAGGCGGACCCAATGCCGAAGACAATCATACCAGCGAAGAACACGCCCATCTTGCCGGTGATATCGCCCAACCGGCTGACTATTGTGACCAGCGTGGCGCTGGCCACAGTATAGGTTGCCATCACCCATTGCAGACCGGATGGCGTCAAATCGAACTCGGCCTTGAGGTTCGGCAGGATGGTCGCAACAGCCGTTGTGTTAAACCCAACAACCATCATACAGATAGCCGTCATCGCCAGCACAACGCGGGCACCCCCTTCGTGCGTTGGGTCAGAAGGCGTCTTGTCGGTCATAATTCCACCTGAAAACTCATTGTTCTTAAATGCAATTAATCAGCAGTTTAGCGATTTTTGTCGCTGCGCATAGGGTTGGCGTTAGATCCAGTAAGATAGAGCCACCGGCAGGACGATGATCGTGGCCAGCGTCGACACAAGAATGAAACCAGCAACATCCGGCCCGTATTCCGGCACGTGCTGGTCAATGAACAGGTAAGTCGCAACCGAGGACGGCATCAGGCAACACAGGATCACCGCGCCTCGTTCAGCCCCAGTGAAACCAAAAACCCATACCAAAGCGCTGGCGATTGCAATCGCCATGACCAGATGCAGAACGGTCAACAGCACCGCCCGGCCCAGGCTTTTGATCCGCAACGTCGCCAGCGTATGGCCCAATGTCAGCAGCATCAGTGGGATCGACAGCCCCCCAAGAATGTCGAAGGATTTTGCCAGCGGTTGAGGCAAGCTTGATCCGCTCGCCATAAGGATCAGGGATAGGATCACTGCATAAATGATCGGGGACGTGACGAGCTTTCTGGGCGAAAACTCCCCCGCCGGTATCCACATACCGACGGTGAAAATGCTGATCAGCACCACCACGACAAATCCCATTGTATAGGCCATTCCCGCATCACCCAACGCAAGCAAGGCGATAGGCAACCCGATATTGCCCACGTTCCCATGCATCAGCGGCGTCAAAAAGGCCCGAACCGGCAGACGCATGGTTTTAAGTGCCAGAAATCCCAACACTCCGAACCCAGCAATGGCCAGCGCTGCGGCCGTCATGACGTCCAGAAAGGTGCCCACCGCGATCTTGGTTGTGGACAGGTGCGAGATGATCAGCGTCGGGTACCCAACGCGCGAAACGATCCCACCGATAACTTTGTTGTCGAACGGTGCCTTGATCGCGGCAAGGGCATAGCCGATTCCGGCGCAGATCAGCACCGGCAGAACCACGTTCAAAACGTTCAAAAACAGATGGTCCAACCGGTTCCCCTATTGCAAAACCCTGATTTGAACTGTGAAACAGCCTATTCGCTTTGGCAAGCGCGGGTCCTAACCGACCCAGCCGGTTGAGTTTTCCAAATTAGAGTCTGATATTGCTCTGCGCGGGCGCTTGGGGTTCTTCCCTTCCCGCGTTCCACAACATATAGTGGTCGGTAACAACGTGTGGTTAAGCACGGCGGGACGTGGGAATACAAGCATGGCACATATTATCGTAGTGGGGAACGAGAAGGGCGGCGCAGGCAAATCGACCGTGTCGATGCATGTAGCGACCGCACTGGCGCGATTGGGTCACAAGGTCAGCACACTGGACCTTGATCTTCGACAGCGCAGCCTTGGCCGGTACTTCGAGAACCGCGGCAATTTTCTGAAAAACGCGGACCTGACCTTGCCCGGCCCCCGCCATCATGACCTGCCCGAGATTGATGCGTCCAAACTGAAACCCGGCGAGAATATCTATGATCACCGCTTGTCCGCCGCGGTGTCCGAACTGGAAAGCGACAGCGATTTCATCCTGATCGATTGTCCCGGATCGCACACCCGCCTAAGTCAGGTGGCACATTCGCTGGCCGATACGCTGATCACGCCGCTGAATGACAGCTTTATCGACTTTGACCTGCTGGCACGGATCGACTCGAAGGGTGAAAAAATCCTGGGCCCGTCAGTCTATTCAGAAATGGTGTGGAACGCGCGCCAACTGCGCGCGCAGGCGGGACTAAAGCCCATCGACTGGGTGGTTGTCCGCAACCGCGTCGGCACCCAGCGCATGGTCAACAAGGAAAAGATGCAGCGAGCGATTGAGATGCTGTCCCAGCGCATCGGCTTCCGCGTCGCCTCGGGTTTCTCCGAGCGGGTGATTTTCCGCGAGCTTTTCCCACGCGGCCTGACCTTGCTGGACCTCAAGGATATCGGGGTCAAACAGCTGAACATTTCGAACATCGCTGCACGGCAAGAGCTGCGCGACATGATGAAAGAGCTTAACCTGCCGGGCGTTGAGATCGACTTCTAACGGCCACGTTCTGGCGTTCCAGTCCCAGCGCTACTATACCTCGCTAAAATCGTAGATCGGGTGCGCCCCTGCCCTTTTGGGCAATGAGTTTTGACAATACCGGCAGCCTGACGCTTCAGCGTCGCGTTAAGGCTGACTCTGGATCGCCATTGGTTTCTTTATCAAAAATACAACCATCCAAAACACCTTTTTGGTATTTTTGATAATCCCAGCTATCTGCTTGATCTAATAATAGACAACTTTGAATGGATCAGGATGTGAATTCCACACCAGGCTATCAAAGGACAGGACGCCAAAACGCGCGTTTTCGGGAGGACAGCCATGACCGATTCATCCATTGGGACGCCGGAGCAACTTCGGGATCCAAACTATTTTCCAGCCATTTATCGGGCCGTACCGCTGGGGATACAGCACGTGCTTGCAATGTTCGTGTCGAACGTTACTCCGGCGATTATCGTTGCCGGCGCGGCGGGTTTTGGTTTTGGCTCAAACAGCCCAGACTTTCCCGAGTTGCTGTATCTGATCCAGATGTCGATGCTTTTTGCTGGCGTTGCCACGCTGTTGCAAACGGTAACACTTGGCCCGGTTGGCGCGGCGCTTCCGATCGTACAGGGCACATCCTTTGCCTTCATTCCGATCATGATCCCTCTGGTTGCCGGAAAAGGCGTGGACGGTCTTGCCGCCCTGTTCGGGGGCGTGATTATCGGTGGTTTGTTTCATGCCCTGTTAGGCACGGTGATCGGCAGGATTCGCTTTGCACTGCCGCCGCTGGTGACCGGGTTGGTCGTAACGATGATCGGCCTTGCGCTGGTGAAAGTCGGCATCGAATACGCTGCGGGAGGTGTTCCAGCCAAGGCCTCTGGTGCTGAAAGCTATGGTTCGTTGTCCAGCTGGACACCCGCGCTGATCGTTGTGTTTGTCACGCTGGGGCTGAAGTTCTTCGCGCGTGGCATGCTTTCCGTATCGGCTGTCCTGGTCGGTATCCTGGTGGGCTATGTTTATTGCCTACTGATTGGGAAGCTGCCTGTCGAAGTGATCTCAGGCTCGTGGGAACGCTCTGCGGCTTTCGCACTGCCGCAGCCTTTCAAATACGGCTTCGAGTTCTCGTTCGCCGCAGTAATCGGTTTCTGCCTCATGGCCTTTGTGTCCGCCGTCGAGACGGTCGGCGATGTCTCGGGGATCACCAAAGGTGGCGCAGGTCGCGAGGCGACCGACAAAGAGATACAGGGCGCCACATATGCTGACGGTTTCGGCTCTGCCATTGCTGGTGTCTTTGGCGGCTTCCCGAACACCTCGTTCAGCCAGAATGTCGGTCTGATCGCTATGACCGGCGTCATGAGCCGCCACGTGGTCACTATTGGTGCCATTTTCCTGATTGTATGCGGTCTGGTGCCCAAGGTCGGCGGGTTGATCCGAACGGTTCCGATCGAAGTGCTGGGCGGCGGTGTCATTGTCATGTTCGGCATGGTTGTCGCCGCAGGCGTATCCATGCTGTCGGATGTTGTATGGAACCGTCGCAACATGGTGATCTTTGCGGTTTCGCTTTCGATTGGTCTGGGGCTTCAACTCGAAGTCATGAACGTGGCACCCGGATCGGCAAATGCGCTGCAGCACCTGCCCGACACCCTACGGGTTCTGGGCGCGTCAGGCATCCTTCCAGCAGCGTTTATCGCTATTGTGCTTAACCTGATCCTGCCAGAGACACTCGCGGATGAGGCGACAGAAGAAGTCTCTGGGGGTATGGCCGGCCACGGGCGCGGCGCGTTGGTTAAGAACGATCACGTCTGAGCCAGAAACCATTGCTTGGGCCTGTTCACAAATGGATAGGCCCAAGCCGCAATTAATTTCGGCCACGAAACGCAAACTCAATCCCGTGCGTCATTCGCCTTGTAAACCGTAAACAGTTCTTTCGGTTCCGGCACTCCACGCAGCATATAGCGACCGACAGAGACCAGCTCTGACGCGGCAGGTCGTGCAGCCTTTGCCACATCGTCCGAGATCAGGATCCGTTGCCCCAGCGACCGGTGCATTCCGGCAATCCGCGCGGTCTGGTTGACGGTCGGGCCGATGACGGTGAAGTCCAGGCGGTTCTCAGAGCCGATATTGCCGTACAGAATCTCACCTGCATGCAGCGCCAGCGTATAGTTCGACACAGGCAGGCCATCGGCAGAACGTTGTGCGTTCAGTTTCGCCATCGATACCTCCAATTCGCCGACGGCAGCCAGTGCCGCACGCGCGTCCGCATCGATCTCGCCCACATCGAACATGGCCATTAGCCCGTCGCCCATGAACTTGAGGATGCTTCCATCGCATTTGTGGACCACGTCTATCGCAGCGGCCAGATACTCGTTTAGCATCTCAATAAGGGCATCACCCGGCAGCTCTTCGGACAGGCTGGTGAACCCCTCAAGGTCAAAGTTCCAGATCACTGCGTCGATTTGCTGAAGCGACCCGCGCCTGATCTCGCCGGACAAAACGCGCCGACCGGCATCGCGTCCCAAATAGACGCGCATCAGGTCCTTTGATATCCGCTGGTTGTTTGCAGATTTCAAAGCCAATCCGAGATGCGGTAGGGCTGTATTGATCAACGCCAGATCGCTATCCTTGAACCCCTCGGGCGCGTTTGAGGTCCAGGACAACAATACACCGTTCACCGCCTTTTTGGCGTCCTTCGGCTGATTGTGAGTCGGAATGTCAAAGGACACACCCGTCGCGTAATATTCAGTGGCGCCATGTTCGCGCAGTTCATTCAGCAAGGGAAATCGGCTTGGTTCGTTCTGATCCACCAACCGTTCGTGCACAACGCTTTCGCCTTCGTTCAGAACAGCAAACAGAGGGCTAGCACGCCATTGATCGCTGGGTTGTTCAGAGTATTCGAACTTTTGATATTCCCCGCCCTGGCCGTAATACCAGCTATAGCCGGTTCCGCCATAAATCGGGTGCAGGGTCGATTGGGCCGCGTGAAATCGCATCAGCGGAACGCCCAGTTCCACCAGGCGATTGCAGTACTCTTCCAGCAGTTCTTCTTTTTCGACACCCTCAAGCCCGCGCGCCACCAGCCAGTTGATCAGATCGCTTGATTTTGCCGTATCGGCATCCAAGGTCGTCATGTTTTGTCCCATTTTTGTTCTGGGCTTCATCTGGGAATTGCGGCGGTGAATTACCAGTGGTCAATCCATATGCGCCAGACGCCGAAGCATTTTGCGCAACAGTTCCGCTTCGTCCCGCGAAAACAGGCCGGCAAGCTTTGAATCATAGGCCTCGGCCACCAGGCGCAAATCCCTGTAAACCGTCTGACCTGCGGATGTCAGCGTCAATTGTTCAACCCGGCGGTCGGATGTGTCGCGATTACGGGCTAAGTATCGGCGCTGTTCCAATTTCGAAACTGCGCGGCTGACCTTGGTTTTGTGGATTTTGGCGCGCTCACCGATTTCTTTCGCAGTCATCTCGCCGTAATTTCCCAGGTGAAACAAGACGCGCCATTCGGTGCGAAGCATCCCGTAACGGTCCTTATAGACCTGCTGAAACTCCAGCGAGCTTTCTTCGGCTGCACGGTTCAGCAGGTACGGCAGGAATTCCTGCAGATCAAAGTCATCTTTTTTGGCAGATTTGTCCTGAGTCATGCTTGTTAGTTACAAAATCAACTATTACTCGACAAGCAGCAATTGGAGGAACACGGGATGAACCATCCGACGGATCCGCACAAAATGACGCAAGCCAGCACACCCGGTGGCACGCATGCGGGTTATATGCCCGGCTTTGGAAACGACTTTGAAACCGAGGCCCTTCCCGGCGCGCTGCCGCAGGGCATGAACAGCCCGCAGCGTTGCAATTACGGCCTTTATGGTGAACAGCTTAGCGGCACGGCCTTTACAGCCAATCCGCCCGAGCGCACGTGGTGCTATCGCATTCGCCCGTCGGTCAAGCATTCGCACCGTTATGAAAAAATCGAACTGCCACATTGGAAATCCGCGCCCTGCGTTGACCCGGACGTGATCAGCCTTGGCCAATACCGCTGGGACGCAGTGCCTCATTCCGATGAGGGGCTGACATGGCTCACCGGTATGCGCACCATGACAACGGCGGGGGATGTGAACACGCAGGTGGGCATGGCCAGCCACATCTATCTGGTCACCGACTCTATGGAGGATGACTATTTCTTCTCGGCCGATTCCGAGATGTTGGTGGTGCCACAGGAAGGTCGCCTGCGGTTCGCGACCGAACTCGGAGTCATTGATCTGGAACCCAAGGAAATCGCCATTCTCCCCCGTGGCCTTGTGTACCGTGTCGAGGTGCTGGAAGGTCCGGCGCGCGGATTTGTCTGCGAGAACTACGGCCAGAAGTTCGAATTGCCCGGCCGCGGTCCAATTGGGGCCAATTGCATGGCCAACCCACGCGATTTCAAGGCTCCGGTGGCGGCGTTTGAAGACCGCGAGGTGCCTTCGACCGTGACGGTCAAATGGTGCGGGCAGTTCCATACCACAAAGATCGGCCAAAGCCCGCTGGACGTGGTGGCGTGGCACGGGAACTACGCGCCCTACAAATATGACCTGCGCACCTACTGTCCGGTCGGTGCAATTCTATTCGACCATCCCGATCCGTCGATCTTTACTGTCCTCACCGCGCCCTCAGGGCAACCGGGCACGGCTAACATCGATTTTGTCCTGTTCCGCGAACGCTGGATGGTGGCCGAGGATACGTTCCGCCCGCCCTGGTATCACAAGAACATCATGTCCGAGTTGATGGGCAACATTTACGGCCAGTACGATGCCAAACCGCAGGGGTTTGTTCCGGGCGGCATGAGTCTGCACAACATGATGCTGCCGCATGGCCCGGATCGGGAAGCGTTTGAAAAAGCATCAAACGCGAACCTCGGGCCAGACAAGCTGGACAACACGATGTCCTTCATGTTCGAAACCCGTTTCCCGCAGCATCTGACACCATTTGCAGCCAACGAAGCCCCGTTGCAGGATGAATACATCGACTGCTGGACGTCGCTTGAGAAAAAGTTCGACGGCACGCCGGGCAAAAAGTGACACCCAAAAGAGGTTTGAATACATGCCATTAATGAAATCCTGGGTGGCCTCGGCCAATGAGGCTGATCACCCATTTCCCCTGAACAACCTGCCATACGGCGTTTTCTCGACCGAAGGAGGTGATCCGCGGTGCGGCGTGGCGATTGGCGACATGATTCTGGACGTCACCGCAGCCGAGGCAGGGGGCCTGATCGAACTGGCAGACGAGCCGCTCTTCGATCTGCCTTTCTGGAACCCGCTGATGGAGGAAGGTCCTGCCGTCTGGGCTGCATTGCGCAACCGCCTGACCGCATTATTGGCCGAAGGCGCCGAGGAACAGGCGCAGGTTGAACCGTTGCTTATTGCCCAGATCGACGCC
The DNA here is from genome assembly GCF_059610285.1 of Ruegeria sp. YTSA072. Classification (NCBI taxonomy): domain Bacteria; kingdom Pseudomonadati; phylum Pseudomonadota; class Alphaproteobacteria; order Rhodobacterales; family Roseobacteraceae; genus Ruegeria; species Ruegeria sp. YTSA072. Next base: position 457,990 of record NZ_JBXWNI010000002.1, read on the forward strand.
GAAATGTACATGCCTTTCGCCGTCAGCGAATACACCGATTTCTATGCCGGACGTCACCACGCGCAAAACGTTGGCACCATGTTCCGCGGACCGGAAAATGCCCTGCCGCCGAACTGGTTGCATATCCCCATCGGGTATAACGGCCGGGCTTCTTCCGTTGTAGTGTCGGGCACCGATATCCGTCGGCCTTGGGGTCAGCTCAAGTCGCCCGATCATGACATGCCCGCTTTTCTGCCTAGCCGCCGTTTTGACATCGAGCTTGAGATGGGCGCGATTGTCGGTACACCCTCGGACGGACCCATCTCGGTTCAGGAGGCCGACGACAACATCTTTGGCTATGTTCTGCTGAACGATTGGTCCGCACGCGATATTCAGGCCTGGGAATATCAACCCTTGGGGCCGTTTCAAGCCAAAGCCACAGCCACTTCGATCAGCCCGTGGATTGTGACAAAGGCGGCGCTGGAACCCTTCCGCTGCGACACGCCTGCGCGTGAATTCGAGTTATTGGATCACATCAAAGACTGCGGTCCGATGCTATATGACATTGATCTTGAGGTCACGATGGAGCCCGACGGCAAGGACGCCACAGTCATTGCCCGGACGAACTACAACGAAATGTACTACTCGGCCGCCCAACAACTGGCACACCATTCGACCTCGGGCTGCCCGATGAACACGGGCGATCTGCTTGGGTCTGGCACGATTTCCGGTCCAACAAAACCAGAGCGGGGCTCGCTGCTGGAACTCAGCTGGGGTGGAAAGGAACCGCTGACGCTGGATACCGGTGAAACCCGCACATTTATCGAGGACGGTGACACACTGACCCTGACAGGTGCCGCCAAGGGCCAAGGTTACACCATCGGGTTTGGCGACTGTGTCGGGACCCTGCTGCCCGCCCTTGAAAACCCATACGCCCGATAAGGAACTCATCATGTCCAAGGCATTCGCGTCCCAGGGGGACATGTCGGAAAAGAAGATCTCTTTCACCGAGGTTGGCGAGGGCCTTTATGCCTTCACCGCCGAAGGCGATCCAAATTCCGGCGTCATCATTGGCGATGACAGCGTCATGATTGTCGAGGCGCAGGCGACCCCGCGTCTGGCCAACAAGGTGATCGAATGCGTGCGATCCGTGACCGACAAACCGATCACGCATGTTGCGCTGACCCACTACCACGCAGTCCGCGTATTGGGGGCCAGCGCCTTTGGTGCGCAACAGATCCTCATGTCCGACATGGCGCGCGCCATGGTCGTTGAACGCGGGCAAGAGGACTGGGACAGTGAGTTTCAGCGTTTCCCCCGCCTGTTCGAAGGTCATGAAAGCATCCCCGGCCTGACCTGGCCCACCACCACATTCAGCGACACGATGACGGTTTACCTGGGCAATCGCCGGGTCGATCTTATGCATTTGGGCCGCGCACACACCGCAGGTGATATCGTCATTCACGTACCCGATCAGAATGTCATGTTCACCGGTGACATCGTCGAATACCACTCGGCCTGTTATTGCGGCGACGGGCATTTCAGCGATTGGGGTGATACGCTGGATGAAATCAAGTGGTTCGACGTTGATGCCATCGCACCGGGTCGCGGAGACGCTCTGGTCGGCAAGGACATGGTCAATGCAGCCATCGAAAACACACGCGACTTCGTCGAAAGCACCTATCGGCCCGCCGCAAAGGTTGCAGCCCGTGGCGGTTCTCTGAAAGAGGCATGGGACGCGGTGCGCGCCGAATGCGATCCAAAATTCGCGGATTACGCGATCTACGAACATTGCCTGCCCTTCAATGTCGCCCGCGCCTATGACGAAGCACGCGGTATCGACACGCCCCGTATCTGGACCGCCCAGCGAGATATTGAGATGTGGGAGGCCCTGCAAGGCTGAAGAAGACGAGCAAACTTGATCCAGATCGTTTTGCACAGGGGAAATAGGTGGAATCATAGGGCAAGGCCTTCTGGCGCACATGTGCCAGAGGGCGGGATCTAGTGCGCCCACGGCGCCTGAGTATCGGGGGAGAGCCCATGAACAAGATTTTCGAAGTTCCACTCTATGCTTATCAACGCAGCCCGGATCAGGACACGGCAAGCTCGGTACGACACAAGGTTATCGTGATTGGTGCCGGCCCGGTTGGGTTGGCCGCAGCCATTGACCTGGCCCAGAAAGGGGTTCCTGTCGTCGTGCTGGACGACAATGACAAGGTTAGTTTTGGCAGCCGCGCGATCTGCTTTTCACAGCGATCTCTGGAAATCGCCGACCGTCTGGGCGCCGGGGGTAAGTTGGTCGATAAGGGTGTGCTGTGGGATGCCGGCAAAGTCTTTTTTGACAACCGTCAGGTCTATGAGTTTCACCTGCAACCCGACGCGGGCTATGCGCACCCCGCCTTCATCAATCTGCAACAATACTATTTTGAAAAAGCGCTTGTTGAACGGGTACGGGAATTGCAGGCCGAGGGCGCGCCGATTGAAATTCGCGGCCAGAACAAGGTCGAAGCCGTCGGCACGCACAACGATCACGTCAAGCTTGAAGTCGAAACTCCCGAAGGCCCCTATAACGTTGAGGCGGATTGGCTGATTGCCTGTGACGGTGCGAACTCGCCCACCCGCCGCATGCTCGGCCTGGACTTCGAAGGCCGCGTATTCGAAGACAACTTTCTGATCGCTGACGTGGTGATGCAGGCGGACTTCCCGACCGAACGCTGGTTCTGGTTCGACCCGCCGTTCAATCGCGGACAGTCTGCCCTACTGCACAAACAACCCGACAACGTGTGGCGGATCGACCTGCAACTGGGCAGGGACATCGACCCCGAGCAGGAAAAACAACCTGAAAACGTGATCCCCCGGCTCAAGGCGATGTTGGGCGAAGAGATCAATTTCGAACTTGAATGGGTCTCGATCTACACGTTCCAATGCCGTCGGATGGAGCAGTTCCGTCATGGTCGCGTTTTGTTTGCTGGCGACAGCGCTCATCAGGTCAGCCCCTTTGGCGCGCGCGGGGCCAACTCTGGCCTGCAGGACACAGACAATCTGTGTTGGAAGCTAAAGATGGTTATAGGCGGCGAAGCGCCCGAGCTTTTGCTGGACAGCTACAACCGCGAGCGGGTCGAAGCAGCGGATGAGAACATCCGCATGTCCACCCTATCGACGGAATTTATCACGCCCAAATCAGAAATGTCGCGCCTTTTGCGGGATGCGGTTTTGGACCTCAGCGAGCACTACGCGTTTGCGCGCCCGCTGGTCAATTCCGGCCGGTTGAGCACACCATGCGCATATTCCGGATCATCGCTGAGTTCTGCGGATGCTCTGACCGGGCCAGAGATCACGCGCCCCGGTTCCGCCTGCCCGGACGCGCCTTTGGGTGATGAATTTCTGCTGCCCAAGTTGGCCGGGAAATTCACGCTGCTGACGATAGATGCGGATGCACCCGACAGTATCGAAGAGGGCGGTGTACAGGCGACGCGGCTGGCCCTGTCGGTCAAGGATGACCTGTCTTTGGAGTTGAAGCGTAGGTATCTGGGTGATGCCACGGGTGCGGTGTACCTGATCCGGCCTGACCAACACGTTGCAGCCCGTCGCGACACATTTGAAGAAAACGCGTTCCGGCAGGCGATCCGCCGGGCAACCGGTAAGGAGTGAGCGACATGACCGATCTGATCCTTTCCCCCAATCTGGAAAATGCCGACGGTTTCTATGCCGATTTGGTGGCGGCGCATGATGGCCTGGTCAAAGCCGACAGTGACGCCCTGAATGCACGTCTGGTTCTGGTCCTGGCCAATCACATCGGCAATGCAAACGTATTGTCTAGCGCCCTGAAAGCCGCCACGCTGAAGGACACCTGACGAACTGAGGAGATCGATGATGAGTGGCGTGGTGTTGTATGACTTTTGGCGGTCTTCGGCCAGCTACAGGGTGCGCATCGCGCTGAATCTGGCCGGGATCACCTATCGCGGAGTGTCGGTTGATCTGGCAGCGGGCGAACAAAGGTCCGACCACCACTTGGCGCGTAATCCACAGGGGCTGGTCCCCGTGCTCGAGATTGACGGGCTGCGGTTGACGCAATCTCTGGCCATTATCGACTACCTTGACCAAACTCGCGGCCTTGGACTGTTGCCTCCGGAACCGGCGGCCCGGGCGCATGCGCTGGCTTTGGCGCAATCCATCGCGGTTGATGTGCATCCGGTCTGCAACTTGTCCGTCGCGCAGTATGCGACCGCGCTGAGTGATGGTGCTGACGGTTTGCCCGGTGACTGGATGCGCCATTTCATTCGCCCCGGCCTTCTGGCTTTTGAGGCGCTTCTCGAGGGTTTTGAACAAGCGCCCTATTGCACCGGAACCAAGCCCGGAATGGCCGATGTTTGTCTGGTCCCGCAAATGTACAATGCGCGCCGTTGGGACGTGGATTTATCGGATTTGCCGCGCAGTCTAAGCGCTGAGACCGCTTGTGCCGAACATCCAGCCTTTGCCGCAGCCCACCCAGATATCCACGCACCCTCTTGACCTGGCGCACAGAGCCTGTGTGACGGCGCGAGTGGCAATACCATTTGCAGCGCCATATCTTGTTCGAAACGTATGCTAGAGGCCCCAATGTCAGAGATCACCGGCTATCACGCCCATGTCTATTTCGACGCAAACACGCAAGCCATTGCCCAGCAGGTCTGCGAAGAGGTTGCCGATCTGTTTCCCGTACAGATGGGGCGCATGCATGCCAAAAATGTAGGCCCCCACCCGCGATGGAGCTGCCAGCTGGGCTTTGGCCCGGACGCGTTCGATCAAGTCATGCCTTGGCTAATGCTGAACCGACAGGGCCTGACCATCTTCACCCACCCCGAAACCGGCGACCATCTGGCGGATCATCGGGACCGGGCCATCTGGATGGGTGAAATGCTGGTTCTTGATCTGTCGATCTTTGACAAGGTGAGCACTTAAGTCAGCGCCCGCGCCTGATCCCGTAGTTTGAACTTCTGAATTTTTCCAGTCGAGGTCTTGGGCAAGGGGCCAAACACCACGGTCTTGGGGGCCTTGAAATGAGCCATATTATCCCGGCAGAATGCGATGATATCGACCTCGGTCGCCTGCGCATTGGGCTTCAGCTCGATGAACGCACAGGGCGTTTCGCCCCATTTGTCATCCGGGCGCGCGACCACGGCTGCCTCCATCACCGCCGGGTGCTTGTAAAGGATATCCTCAACCTCGACGGATGAGATATTCTCACCACCCGAAATGATGATGTCTTTCGACCGGTCCTTAAGCGCAATGTAGCCGTCCGGATGCATCACCCCAAGATCGCCAGAGGCAAACCATCCGCCTCGGAATGCCTTATCTGTGGCGTCGGCGTTCTTGAGGTAGCCTTTCATGACAACGTTTCCCTGCATGAAAATCTCACCCATCGTCTCACCATCGGCAGGCACCGGTTCCAGCGTGTCCGGATCCGCAACCATCAGCCCCGACAGGGCCGTATAGCGCACACCCTGACGGACCTTCAGCGCCGCGCGGTCTTCGGCCTCTTTACCGTTCCATTCATCCTTCCAGGCGCAGACAACCGACGGACCATAAGTTTCAGTCAATCCATAGACATGGGTAACCTCAACGCCCATGTTTTCCATGCTTTCGATCACAGCGGCGGGCGGCGGTGCGCCGGCGGTCATCACCTTAATCTCATGATCGAAATCCTTGAGGTGTTCAGGCGCATTGGCAAGCATGTTCAGAACGATCGGCGCGCCGCAGAAATGCGTGACTTTCTCATCCCTGAACGCCGCATAAATCGGTTCGTCCCGCACGGCCCGCAGGCAGACGGAAACACCCGCATTGGCGGCCATCGCCCAGGGGAAACACCAGCCGTTGCAGTGGAACATTGGCAGGGTCCACAAATAGACCGAATGCTTTGGCATGTTCCAGTCCAGCAGGTCCGACTGCGCGTTCAGCGCAGCGCCCCGGTGGTGATACACGACGCCCTTGGGATTGCCTGTTGTCCCCGAGGTATAGTTCAACGTGATCGCGTCCCACTCATCTTTGGGTAAGGACCAGTTGAATTCAGGGTCGCCCTCGGCCAGTAAGGCGTCATAGGTCAGGCCGCCGAGCTTCTCACCACCGTCAAAGCTCGGGTCCTCGATATCGACGATCAGTACATCGTGATCCACCTGTTTCAGCGCCTCTTTGACCACGCCTGAGAACTCGGGATCGACCACAAGGACTTTGGATTCCGCGTGATTCAGAATGAAGGCAATGATCGGTGCGTCCAATCGAGTGTTGATGGCATTCAGAACAGCACCTGCCATCGGCACGCCAAAATGCGCCTCATACATTTCCGGAATGTTGGCCGCGATGACTGAAACCGTGTCGCCCGTGCTGATTCCGCGGGCGGACAATGCGCCTGCCAGCCGGCGGCAGCGGGCATAGGTTTCAGCCCAAGTATAGCGACGCGCGCCGTAAACCACGGAAGGATAATCCGGGTAAATGTGCGCTGTCCGCTCGATAAAACTCAGCGGCGACAACGGCGTGTAGTTTGCCCGGCATTTGTCCAAATGACGCTCATAGATGCTGGCTTGTGTCATTTGCTGACCCTCCCTCTGCGGTTCCGGCGAATTGATCACAAAGTCGTTCCTCTGACAAACCCGTAAAAATACGGCGTGGCCATGGACTGGAATTACGGGATGGTGCAATCTGGCCCTATCTCCGACAGAGCTTTCGCGGTGATCTGAGCCATCGAAAACACAAAGCCGGGATGGCCCTTTTCGCCGCCCGCGCCCCAGCCATTCTGAAAGGACATGTCATGGACGGCACGTTCAACGAAAACGATCTCTCGCACGTGGTCGAAGCCGACCGCGCCCATATCTGGCACCACCTGCTGCAGCATAAGCCATTGGAAAGCAACGATCCGAAGATCATTGTCGAAGGCAAAGGCATGCGTGTCTGGGACCAGAACGGCAAGGAGCATCTGGATGCCGTGTCCGGTGGCGTCTGGACCGTTAACGTCGGCTATGGCCGCGAATCGATCTGTAAGGCGGTTCACGACCAGCTGATGAAGCTGTGCTATTTCGCCAATACCGCAGGGTCTATCCCCGGTTCGATCTTTGCTGAAAAGCTGATCAGCAAAATGCCGGGCATGAGCCGCGTTTATTACACCAACTCCGGTTCCGAAGCGAACGAGAAGGCGTTCAAGATGGTTCGCCAGATCGCGCACAAGCGCTATGGCGGCAAAAAAACCAAGATCCTGTACCGCGACCGCGACTATCACGGCTCGACCCTGGCAACCATGTCTGCAGGCGGTCAGGACGAGCGTACGGCGCAGTACGGTCCGTTCGCACCAGACTTTGTCCGCGTTCCGCATTGCATGGAATACCGCAAGCACGAGCTGGGCTTGGAAGACCTGTCCGGCGAGGCATTCGGCAAAGCAGCCGCGGACGCCATCGAAGAGGTGATCCTGCGCGAAGGCCCCGAAACCGTTGGTGCGCTGTGCCTTGAGCCTGTGACCGCCGGTGGTGGCGTGATTGAAGCGCCCGAAGGTTACTGGGAACGCGTGCAGGAAATCTGCAAAAAGTACGACATCCTGCTGCATATCGACGAAGTTGTCTGCGGCGTAGGCCGTACCGGCACCTGGTTCGGGTACCAGCAGTACGGGATCAAGCCGGACTTCGTGACCATGGCCAAAGGCGTTGCCTCGGGCTATGCGGCGATTGCCGTCATGGTCACCACCGAGGAAGTCTTTGACATGTTCAAAGACGACATGTCGGACCCGCTGAGCTATTTCCGCGACATCTCGACTTTTGGTGGCTGCACCGCCGGTCCAGCTGCGGCAATCGAAAACATGCGCATCATCGAAGACGAGAACCTGCTGCAGAACTGCATTGATATGGGCGACCGGATGTTGGGCAACCTGCAGGCGCTGATGGATAAGCACGAAGTTATCGGAGACGTGCGCGGCAAGGGTCTGTTCCTAGGTGCCGAACTGGTTTCCGACCGGGCCACCAAAGAGCCAATGGACGAGAAAAAGGTTCAGGCGGTTGTTGCCGACTGTATGGCGCAGGGCGTCATCATCGGGGCCACCAACCGCTCGATCCCAAGCCGCAACAACACGCTGTGCTTCTCGCCCGCGCTGATTGCAACGGCAGACGACATCGACCAGATCACTGACGCGGTCGACGGCGCACTGGGTCGTGTATTCGGCTGAACCTAACTGAATATATCTGCAACCACCCATGCAATCACGGCAGATGAACTTAGACCGGCGCGTCCACCGCGCCGGTTTTTTTGTGTTTACACACGCGGGTTTGTCAAATGCGCCAACTCAAGTACCCTGTGGTTATCACACCCCATGCAGGAGACGTCTCCAATGGTACTCAAGCTCATCCGAAGCCTCGCCGCCGTGGCCATCCTTGCGGTCGCCACCCCTTCCAGCGCCAATGAAGGCAGCGGCTTTCCCCAAATCGTCGGCACCTGGCACGGCACCTATCTGGTGGCCTTCGCCAAGTCGAACCCCAACCACGACAAAGGCCTGTTGAAGACTGAGATGGAGTTGGAGATCACCAAACTGGACGGCAACTTGATCACCGCAACTAATCGCTGGAGGCGCATAGGTGACAAAGATTGGATCGTCGAAGAGGCAATGGGCACTTTTAGCCTGGACGATCCCACCCGCTTTGTTTTGGCCGAGGCTGGGATTTCCGGTGACGATGTCTCGTCCGGAATTTTCAACGGTGTTTATCTGGATGACGTAATCATGGTCACCTATGCAGGTCCAGGCACAGGCGTGGCATTTGCGGCGCAGTTGGTGAAGAAAGACCCAAGCAAATAGGTTTGTGTTTTCGTTCCAGTAAGCAATGTCCGACGACCTAACTTCCGTTGCCATACTGCCTCTTGCTCTCATGACTCCCCTGATGCAAACTTTGAGTGGGAAGGATGTCTGCTTCACTGCTTGGGCAGTTGGCAGACAGCCCAGCGCGACACCATTCTTTGAGAGGAGTGTGTCATGGCATCCAAAACTACAGGGTCCACACCACCGGACAACCTGACGCCGCAACAAGCGGCCATGCCCCATGTCAATAAAGTAACTACAGGTGATATCGCCGAGTCGCTGAAGGCAGGGTTTTCCGACTTTCTGGCGCGCCCCTTCATGAGTGGGTTCTTCGGCCTGTTCTATGCGGTTTTCGGAATCCTGATGGTTTGGAGCCTGGTCTGGCTCGGCAAGATCTGGATGATTATTCCCGCCATTGTTGGATTCCCGCTGGTCGCGCCTTTCGCTGCCGCCGGGCTATATGAAATGTCCCGTCGGTTGCAGAACGGAGAGAGTTTCGGCTGGTCAGAAATCCTGACCGTGATGGCAAATCAACGTAAACGCGAATTGGGGTGGATGGCCTTTGTCACCCTGTTTATTTTCTGGGTGTGGATTTACCAGATCCGGCTTTGGCTGGCGATCACCCTGCAGAACGCATCCTTTTCGGATTTTGAAGGGTTCTTGAATACCGTATTCTTCACACCTCAGGGCTGGACTTTTCTTGCCATTGGCACCTGCGTCGGCGCATTTTTGTCGGCCGTACTATTCTCGGTGACCGTCGTTGCCATGCCCATGCTGCTCGACCGGGAAACCAATTTTGTTTCCGCCATGTTGACTTCTTTGCGTGTCGTCGCGGAAAGCCCGGGTGTCATGCTCACTTGGGCCGCGATCATCTCGGTTACCATGCTGTTGTCGCTGGTTCCGGCGTTTCTGGGCCTGATCTTCACCCTGCCGATCCTTGGCCACACCACATGGCATCTTTATCAGCGGGCGGTACCGCCAGTGCGGGGGTGATCCGTCGGAGTATCACCATAGCCATGGTGGGCTTTTCATAGCCGAAACTTTGCTGAGTTCGCTTTCGGCTATCAACGAAAAAGGCCGCCCCAAATGGGGACGGCCTTTCATTCACTGTCTCTTTAACGAGGATCAGGCAGCCAGAGCGGCCTGAGCTTTGGCGACGATCGTGCCGAACGCTTCCGGTTCGTGCACGGCCAGGTCGGCCAGAACTTTGCGGTCCACTTCGATACCGGCCAAGGTCAGGCCGTTGATGAAGCGGGAATATGTCAGTGCTTCGTCATGCGAACGCACAGCAGCGTTGATACGCTGGATCCACAGCGCGCGGAAGTTGCGCTTGCGGTTCTTACGGTCGCGGGTTGCATACTGGTTGGCCTTGTCAACGGCCTGACGGGCAACCTTGAAGGTGCTCTTGCGGCGGCCATAGTAACCTTTGGCGGCCTTGATAACCTTCTTGTGACGGGCGTGAGTTACGGTTCCACCTTTAACGCGGGACATCTCTTAATCTCCTCTTAGCGGTCGTAGGGCATGTAGCCCTTGACGATCTTGGCGTCGGGGGCGGACAGGGTGGTGTTGCCACGGGCGTCGCGGATGAACTTTTTGGTCCGCTTGATCATGCCGTGACGTTTGCCGGCCTGGCCAGCAAGGACCTTACCGGTCGCAGTCACCTTAAAGCGCTTTTTGGCGCTCGACTTTGTCTTCATCTTAGGCATTTCCGTCTCCTTTCGGGGTTCGGTTTCAGACGCGACTCGGCATGCCATCTCGGCCGGTCACGCGATCAGAAGCGCCGTTTACGCAAGTTCGACTATACTGGCAAGGGGGTTTGGACCAGAATCTGCGCTTTTTACAGCCTGATCAGGCACCGGGGCGACAAAGGCCGCCCCGGTGGTTTGATTTAGTGTTCGAATTTGCGGATTTCGCCGGTCTTCAGTCGGCTCGCATAGCTGGCCAGTTCTTCACGTACCACTTTCATCAGGAAGTAGAGTGCAAAGACGTTCACGACCGCCATCGCAAAGATCGCCGCGTCCGAGAAGTCGATGACCGGACCAAGATTGGCCGCAGCCCCGACGATAACGAAAATGCAGAAGATGACCTTGAAGATCAGTTCCTTGGTGTGGCCTTCCCCGAACAGGTAGGTCCAGGCCTTGAGGCCATAGTAGGACCAGCTGATCATGGTCGAGAACGCAAACAAGACCACCGCAATCGCCAGTACATATGGGAACCAGCTGAAGGCACTACCAAAAGCGGCCGAGGTCAGGCTGACGCCCGAGTTACCGTCGACTGTTGCAATGGCATTACCCGCTTCGTTCAGCATGTATTTGCCGGTTTCCGGATCGACGATCAGCTGCTGGGTGATGATGATCACCAGCGCCGTCATCGTACAGATCACGACCGTGTCGATGAACGGCTCAAGCAGCGAGACAAAGCCTTCGGTGATCGGCTCTTTGGTCCGAACAGCCGAGTGCGCAATCGCCGCAGAACCCACGCCCGCTTCGTTGGAAAACGCGGCACGCCGGAAGCCCTGGATCAGTGCCCCAACCATACCACCAGCGACGCCGAGGCCGGTGAAGGCACCTGCGAAAATCTGGCCGAACGCCCAGCCGATTTGATCAGCATTCATGATGATAATCACCAATGCCGCGGCCACATACAGGATGCCCATGAACGGAACGACCTTTTCGGTCACCCGTGCGATGGATTTCAGGCCGCCCACAATGACAAGGAACACGATGATTGCAAAGACAACCCCTGTGATCCATCCGGGATAGTCGCCCGTGATGCCCGCGATCTGCTGATGCGCCTGATTGGCCTGGAACATATTGCCCCCACCCAGCGCGCCCAGAATACAGAAGATCGAGAACAGGACGGCCAGAATCTTGCCTCCAGGCAGGCCCAGCTCGTCAAAGCCCTTGGACATATAGTACATTGGGCCACCGGAAACGGTGCCATCCTCGTATTCGTTGCGGTATTTCACACCCAACGTACATTCGGTGAATTTCGACGCCATGCCTAAAAGGCCCGCGACAATCATCCAGAAGGTGGCTCCCGGTCCGCCAATGCCTACGGCGACCGCCACACCGGCGATGTTACCAAGACCAACTGTCCCCGACAGTGCCGTAGCCAGAGCCTGAAAGTGGCTGACCTCACCCGCGTCATTGGGATCGGAGTAGTCGCCTTTCACAAGGCTGATCGCGTGGCCAAAGAACCGCAGCTGCACAAAGGCAAAGTACAGCGTGAAAACAGTCGCCGCGACGACCAGCCAACCCACGATCCACGGGAAACTGGTTCCCGGAAACGGCGCAAAAATAAAGCTGACAAATGGCCCGGTAAAATCGGCAAATGCCTGATTGATCTTGTCGTCCAGCCCGGGCGCCTCTTGCGCCATCGCAGGAGCGGCGATCAGGGCGGCGATTACAGCCAGCCAGAGATGTTTCAACATAGTCATTCTCATCCCTCCCGTCAGTTCACAACAGTGACTGGCACATCGGCGTGCATGACCAGATTTTGGGTCGAGCTGCCAAACAAGCGTTTCTTGAATCCATCGGCCGAGGCGCGCCCGACGATGATCTGCGAACCGCCATTCTCGACGGTGATTGCGTTCAGAGTTTCGGCCACGTCGCCATGACGCACGATGCCCTGCACTGTGTAACCATCTGCGGTCAGGGCTTCGACAGCCGGGGTAACAATCCGGTTCGTCGCAAGTTCGATTTCTTCTTCTCGCCGCTTGTGCCGCAATGCGTTCTCTTCAGGGGTCTGAAAAGTAAATGGGGACCATTCGATGACATAAACAACCAGCAATTCACACGTACCAATTCGGCCAGCCAGATCTTTGGCAAAGGCGATGGCGTGTTCTCCGGTTTCTGTCCCGTCCAGTCCAATGACAATTTTCGTTGTCATAACGTTCCTCCAATAATTTTGGTTATGCCGGGACCCGTGCCCCCGGCAGGGCAGCCGGAACCTGGAACTTATTAAGTGGACCGCCCATGCGCCCGAGTATCCCGGAAAAACCCTCAAAAACAGAGAGTTATCTTCCAAACACATCCGTTATTTCGGCATGTCATTGAAATCGATGTACTTTTTTCGCCTAAAATTTAGGCGTATCGGTTTGATACCAGCTTTTCAAGGCCCTGCATCGCAACTGTCACCCGGGATCAGTGTTGTAGATCAGCCGCTCATCACAGGGTGCGATGCGCAAAATATTGGTCGTTCCCGGGACGTTAAAAGGCACACCGGCAGTCACTACGATCTGATCGGCTTCGGATGCGAACCCACCGGCACGGGCCGCACGGGCCGCGTTGACGACAGCGCCTTTGAACCGCTCAAGCTCGGGCGTCATCACGCAATGACAGCCCCAGCTCAGACACAGACGTCGCGCGGTTCCGGTGGCTGGCGTCATCGCGATGATCGGAACGCCTGGACGTTCGCGGGCGGTCAGCAGCGCGGTGGTGCCGCTTTGGGTAAAACAGCAAATCGCCTTGATATCTGTTTTTTCTGCAATCTCGCGCGCGGCAGCAACGATACCATCGGCAATTGTGGTCCCCTTTGCCGTCCGGGACGCTGCGATAATCTGCGTGTAGGTCGGGTCGGCTTCGACCTCGATTGCAACCTTGTTCATGGTTTGCACGGCCTCGATCGGATATGTGCCCGCAGCCGATTCCGCGCTGAGCATGATCGCATCCGTGCCTTCGTAGATTGCTGTCGCCACGTCCGAGACCTCGGCCCGGGTTGGCATCGGGCTTTCGATCATGCTTTCCAGCATCTGAGTGGCCACGATCACGGGCTTAGCCGCCCCACGGCATTTGCGTACCAGCCGTTTCTGGATCGGGGGCACCGCCGACACCGGAAGCTCGACACCCAGATCGCCGCGCGCGACCATGATCCCGTCAGAGGCATCCAGAATGTCGTCGAATGCCTCGACCGCTGCAGGCTTTTCGATCTTGGATAGGATCGAGGCGCGACCGTCGGCCAGCGCGCGCGCTTCAAACACATCCTTGGCACGTTGCACAAAGCTGAGCGCCAGCCAGTCCACGCCCAGTTGGCAGACGAATTCCAGATCGTCACGGTCCTTGGCCGACAGAGCTGCCAGTGGCAGCACCACGTCAGGAACATTCACACCTTTGCGGTTCGAGATCGTACCGCCGACCTCAACGGTGCAATTGGCAAAATCCTGGCCACAGTCCTGCACGGTCAGACGGATTTTGCCGTCGTTGACTAGAAGTCGCGCACCCTGCTCCAACGCGGCAAAAATCTCTGGATGCGGCAGACAAACGCGGTTGATATCTCCAGGCGCAGGGTCCAGATCCAGACGGAAGGCCGCGCCTTCTTCAAGTTCTTCTGCGTCGTTGGCGAACACCCCGACACGCAACTTGGGTCCTTGAAGGTCGGCCAGAATTGCGATTGGCCTGTCCAGGTCTTTTTCGATCTGTCGGATGATCCGGTGGCGTTCGCGGATCTCATCATGGCTGCCGTGGCTCATATTCAGGCGGAAGACGTCTGCGCCTGCCTCGTACAGCGCGCGGATCATGTCATAGTCATTTGACGCCGGTCCCAGCGTCGCCACGATTTTCACATTTCTCAGGCGTCGCATTGATCTGGCTCTCCTAACGTCTTCTCTTGATTCGGCGCAAATGTTACCGCAAACATTGCTCCGCCTGCTTATTGCGCAATTCCCTTTTCAAGGCAACTGCCCTAAACCTGCGACAAACTAGATGACAGGCTTATGACGTATTCCCCATTTTTTATCCACGGCGCGGATCGGCCCTCGCGTTGGCTGATCACATGCGACCACGCATCCAACTTGGTTCCGCCCGACATCCACGGTGGCGACCTTGGCCTGCCTCGCGAAGATATGGAACGCCACATCGCTTATGATGTAGGTGCCTACGAGGTGTCAAAGCATCTGGGTGAGCTTTTGAATGCGCCCGTGATCGCAGCCAATTTTTCTCGCCTCGTGATTGATCCGAACCGCGGCGAGGATGATCCGACCTTGTTGATGAAGCTCTATGACGGGTCGATCATTCCCGGCAACCGGCACGCCGATGCGGCAGAACGAGAGCGGCGTTTGAACATGTGCTATCGCCCGTATCATGACGCGCTGGCGCAGATGGCCGCGTTGCCGCATGCAGTGATCGTGTCGATGCACTCGTTCACACGGCAACTAAGGGGTCGTGATCCCCGCCCTTGGCATGTCGGCGTTTTGCATACTCCGGACGAACGGTTCTCGGGCCCGTTGATCAACCGCCTTGAGGCCGAAGGTGACCTTTGCGTCGGCGTTAATGAACCCTATACCGGCGTGCTGCCCGGTGATGCCATTGACAAACACTGTACCAGTTTTGGCCGCCCCAACGCACTGATCGAGCTGCGCAATGATCTGATTGCCGAACACGCGGGACAGCGGGAATGGGCCGAGCGGCTAGCCCCCATCCTGCAGGACGCGCTGGACCAAAGCGGCTTGTGACAAAAGCCCTCACTTCATTGTGAGAGCCAACCCCAGACCCCATATTATAGGGGTAAAGGAGGCCACTATGACTCAGGAATTTCTGACGTCCGTCTTTGGCTGGATGGCCGTGCTCAACATCGCGGTTCTGCTGTTCACCACAATGATGATCTTGCTGTTGCAGGACTGGATCGCTGGCATTCACGGCAAAATGTTCCAGATGGAGCGCCCCGCAGTGAAACGGGCTTATTTCCGGTACCTGGCAAATTATAAGATCCTGACGCTGATCTTCTGCATCACCCCATGGCTGGCTTTGAAACTGGCCTGATACGCTGATTGTTGAATCATCGCCCCCGGGCCGCTAGGTCACATACAGCACGCATTCCTGTCATCCGGAGCCAGACCATGGACAAGCAAACCGAAATCGAACTTCAGGCCGCCGCATTCCGTCGCTTGCAACAGCATCTGATGGAGGACCGAACTGATGTACAAAACATCGACATGATGAATCTGGCCGGGTTCTGCCGCAACTGTCTGTCGCGGTGGTATCAGGAAGCAGCCAACGAAAAAGGCATTGAGATGGGCAAGGACGAAGCCCGTCAAATTTTCTACGGCATGACCATGGATGAGTGGAAAGCCAAATACCAGACCGACGCCAGCCCGGAAAAACAGGCCGCCTTCAAAGTCGCGTTCGAAGAGAATGTAACGAATAAGGGTTGACGCCCAAAACGAAAGAGGCCCGCCAATCTGGCGGGCCTTTTCTTTAGATTGCGACCTTGCGGCTTTCGTCCAAATAGATTTCCCGCAAACGCTTGGCGATTGGCCCCGGTGTACCATCGCCCAGCGCAACCCCGTCAATCTCGACCACTGGCATGACAAACGCGCTGGCCGAAGTGGTGAAAGCCTCATCCGCTTCCTTCGCCTCATCAATGGTGAACAGGCGCTCTTCGACTTCCATCTGTGCCTCGGCCGCCATGCGCAGCACGGCCTTGCGGGTGATGCCGTGCAGAATGTCGTTCGACAGCGGGCGCGTGACGATTTTACCGTCCTTGACGTAGTAGGCGTTGTTGCTGGTGCCTTCGGTCACATAACCGTCCTCAATCAACCACGCATCGTCACAGCCAGCCTTCTTGGCCATCATCTTACCCATCGATGGGTACAGCAGCTGAACGGTCTTGATGTCCCGGCGGCCCCAGCGGATGTCTTCGATCGAGATGATCTTAGCACCCTTCTTGGCGGCTGGGCTATCGGCCAGGCCAGGCTTGTTTTGGGTGAACAGCACGAGGCTCGGCTTGGTGTCCACAGAAGGGAATACAAAATCGCGATCGCCATCCGATCCACGGCTGACCTGCAGGTAGATAAGCCCTTCTTCGATGCCGTTCAGTTCCACCAGCTTGCGGTGAATTTCCAGCAGTTCATCCTTGGTGCAGGGCTCAGCCATCTCCAGCTCATCCAGAGACCGCTTCAGACGCACGGCGTGACCTTCGAAATCAATCAGCTTGCCATCCAGAACGCTGGTAACCTCGTAGACAGCGTCTGCAAACAGAAAACCGCGGTCAAAGATGGACACCTTGGCCTCGGTCTCGGGCAGGTATTCGCCATTTACATAAACGGTGCGGGTCATGTCTTGTCTCCTCAGCCCCAGAGGTCCGCTTTGGGCGGGTGCACTCCGGCATCATCAAAAATCAGCGGGTTATCGCGGTCTTCGGCCAGCAGAAGCGGGCCGTCAAGGTCTGTTACCATCACGCCCTGTGCCAACAGTGTCGCAGGCGCCATAGCAAGCGAGCTACCAACCATGCATCCGACCATCACGCGATAACCTTCCGCCAGCGCCTGCTGGCGCAGGGCCAGGGCCTCGGTCAGGCCGCCCGTTTTGTCGAGCTTGATGTTGACCACGTCATACTTGCCTTTGAGCGCTGGTAGGCTGGTGCGATCATGACAGGACTCGTCAGCACAGACCGGCACGGGGCGCTCCATTCCAATCAGGGCGTCATCTTCCCCGGCGGGCAAAGGCTGCTCGACCAGGGCCACACCCAAACGCACCAGATGTGGGGCAAGGTCGGCGTAAACCGCCGCTGACCAGCCTTCGTTGGCGTCCACGATGATCGTGGCATCTGGTGCACCTGCGCGCACGGCCTCCAGCCGGGGCATGTCATCCGGCGTTCCCAGCTTGATCTTCAACAAGGGCCGATGCGCGTTGACGGCAGCCTGTGCCTGCATCTTTTCCGGCGTATCGAGCGACAGTGTATACGCAGTGATCTCTGGTCCCGGAACTGGCAGCCCGGCCAGATCCCAGGCGCGCTTTCCGGCGCGTTTTGCCTCCAGATCCCAAAGGGCGCAGTCCACCGCATTCCGCGCCGCGCCTGCAGGCAAAAGGTCCATCAGGCTGTCGCGGGTAAATTCAGCAGGCAAAGCTGCGATCTCGGCCTCGACCGAATCCAGCGTTTCATCATACCTGGCATAGGGCACGCATTCGCCCCACCCCTGATGGGTACCGTCAGAAATCCGAACCGTCAGCACCCTGGCCTCGGTCCGAGACCCACGCGAGATCGTAAAAACCTGCGCCAGCCGAAACATGTCACGAGAAACTTCTACCTGCACGCGCCAGCTCCTTCATCTTTTTCAAAATACTCTCGCCGAAGGCGGACAAGCCCGCCTCCGACGCGCCGCTTAGATCACAGTGCGGCCAGCGCATCCACCAGCTTACCCGAACCAAAGCGGAACGGGTCAGTCGCAGGCAGGCCCATTTCCGCCTCAACCTTGGCCAGGTATGCGGTGGCGTCCTCTTCGGACATATGCTGAGTGTTAACCGAAACCCCAACGACCTCACATGCCGGATTCGCGACCTTTGCCAGTGCCAGCGCCGTGTCGCGCAACGCTTCCAGTGTCGGCAACTGATAGGTCGGCAGCCCGCGCATATGCTCTCGGGTCGGTTCGTGGCTCAGGATCAGCGCATCGGGCTGGCCGCCGTGGATCAGCGCCATGGTCACACCGGAATAAGACACGTGGAACAGCGACCCCTGCCCTTCGATCAGATCCCAGTGGTCATCATCATTGTCAGGTGTCAGCCATTCGACCGAACCCGCCATGAAATCCGCGATGACCGCGTCCAATGGCACGCCGTCCCCGGTGATCAGGATGCCGGTCTGACCGGTTGCGCGGAAGGTCGACTTCATGCCGCGCTCGCGCATTTCGGCATCCATTGCCATCGCAGTATACATCTTACCGACCGAGCAATCGGTGCCAACGGCCAGGCAGCGCTTACCTTTGCGCTTGATACCATTTGCAATCGGATACTCGACCGATGGCACACGAACATCGTGCAGCTTGCGGCCAGTGGCCTCGGCAACGGCAACCAGATCGGGTTCGTCACACAACAGGTTGTGCAGGCCCGAGGCGAGGTCAAATCCTTCCTCGAGCGCCATCACCAGAACTTTCTTCCATTCCTGGCTGATCACGCCGCCACGGTTGGCCACGCCGATGACCAGCGTCTTGGCGCCGGCTTCTTTCGCTTCGGTCAGGGACATGTCGGTCAGGCCCAAATCAGCCTTACAACCTTCCATACGGTACTGGCCGACGGCATTTTCAGGACGCCAGTCCTTAATGCCAACTGCCACTTTGGCCGCCAATTGGTCGGGCGCATCGCCCAAAAACAGCAGGTACGGTGTCTCGATCATTGCGGTTCACTCCTTTGATTCTGGCGCAATCTAGGGGACGATTTCCACGAGTGTTTCGCGTTTTCGCCTGACAACGCCCCGTCACGTGGGAAATTTTTGCGCCATTCCTTTAAGTAGCGCACTAATCTTTCAAGTTTTTAAAGCGATTAAACTTTAATCGCTGTTTTGACCCAGTATTGCGGCAATTGCTGCGATTGCATTGCCGCACCTGCACAAAGATGCTTGCTATGGCTTGCGCAATTTAATACCCCATGAGGCAAGAAAATCGTAATTTCCTTTCTCGCACGAGGTCCAGATGAGCTTTCGCATCCAACCCGCCGCTCCCGCGCGCCCCAACCGTTGCCAGTTGTTCGGACCGGGATCAAACACCAAGCTGTTCCCGAAAATGGCCGCGTCGGCCGCTGACGTAATCAACCTCGACCTTGAGGACTCGGTCGCGCCGTCGGACAAGGACGCCGCGCGCGCAAATGTAATCGAAGCGCTGAACACCGTCGATTGGGGCAACAAATACATGTCCGTGCGCATCAACGGGCTGGACACACCCTATTGGTACCGCGATGTGGTGGACCTGCTGGAACAAGCCGGCGACCGGCTGGATCAGATCATGATCCCCAAGGTCGGCTGCGCGGCAGATGTCTACGCCGTTGACGCGCTGGTCACCGCCATCGAGCGCGCCAAGGGCCGCACAAAGCCCGTCAGCTTTGAGGTGATCATCGAATCCGCAGCTGGCGTTGCCCATGTCGAAGAGATCGCGGCCTCGTCTCCGCGCATGCAAGCGATGAGCCTGGGTGCAGCAGATTTTGCAGCCTCGATGGGGATGCAGACCACCGGTATCGGCGGCACGCAAGAAAACTATTACATGCTGCGCGAAGGCGAAAAGCATTGGTCCGATCCGTGGCATTGGGCGCAGGCTGCCATTGTTGCGGCATGCCGGACACATGGCGTTCTGCCCGTGGACGGACCCTTTGGCGACTTCTCAGACGACGAAGGTTACATCGCGCAAGCGAAACGTTCGGCTACCTTGGGCATGGTTGGTAAATGGGCGATCCACCCCAAGCAGATCGCGTTGGCCAACCTGGTCTTCACCCCGTCGGACGAAGCCGTGTCCGAGGCACGCGAAATCCTGGCTGCGATGGAGCAGGCCAAAGCCAATGGCGAAGGCGCAACCGTTTACAAAGGCCGTCTGGTCGACATCGCCTCGATCAAACAGGCCGAGGTGATCGTGGCGCAGGCCGAATTGATCGCCGCGAGCTGATCTAATTGAATAAGGCGCCCTTAGGGGCGCCTTATTGGGGCCTACCGGCCAAAGACGTCGTTAGGCGTCCATGTAAAACGCTCACCCTTTTTTCCTGACTTCATCATCAGGCAAGATGTACCGAGCTTCTGAAAATAGATTATCTTCAGCGGATACCAACCCGCCTTCGGCACCTCTACTTCGGTTCGTTGATTGGCCTCACACCCCTGAATACTATTGACTTTGCCGATCTGCTGCCCGCCGACCCAGGCATCGATCCCATCGTTTGACCATGTCTCCAACTCGTATACCCCCGGTGAGTCAAAGCGCATGTAACCGGTGATTTCTGCGGCGACATTATAGTGGTGGTCGAATGTCAAAACATCCTCGCCTTCGTTTGTATCCCTATAATCCAAACCGATCAGCGGCTGCCCCGGCTGAGCCTTAGGCAGCAACTGCTTGGCATGAGTGAGGTTGCGGATTTTGCGCTGAGTACCAGTTCCCACATATTTTACATTCAATCCCGCTTTTGGACTGGGTTGCGGACTGGCGGGCTGCAATTTGAGCGGCGCGGCCACTGCTGAACTGGCGATAAACGCCGCAGCTGCTATCAGCGCTCCAATGCGAACAAATTTCATTATCTTCTCCCTGTGTGTGGCCTGTTGGGGTTGTTCCCCTTCGATCAGGTCCTTGAGAAGACACTAGGCTGTGAAAATTCACCCGGCAAGCCGGTTGAAGATCACAATTCCAACGTCAGGCGCGCATATCCTTGGGTGAATCCATCACCACATAAGACGTGATCGACGTCACATGCGGCAGTGTTCCCAGAACTTCGGTGTGGAATGTCTTGTAGGAAGGCAAGTCCGCGCATTCCACGCGCAACAGGTATTCGATGGTCCCCGTGATATTGTGGCATTCGACCACTTCCGGCACACGTTGTAGGGCGCGTTCGAACCCTTCCTGTGCAGCTTTGGTATGTTCTCCCAGCCCAACGCCGATATAGGCGACAAATCCGACGCCAATCTCGGATGGGTTCAGGACTGCGCGGTAACCCGAGATTACACCCGAACGCTCCAGCTCCTGCACGCGGCGCAGGCAGGCAGAAGGAGACAACCCCACCCGGTCCGCCAGATCCAGATTACTGATGCGGCCGTCTTGCGAAAGTTCTCGCAATATTTGCTGATTTATGTGGTCAATTTTCGCCATTGATTGTGATATTAACGAGATCGCGCATTAAAACGCAATTTCATTTGTTCGGTTTGCAGCAATTATCCAACTTATGACCTACGATATCCTTCTGGCCCTGATCGCCTTTGCTTTTGTCTCGTCCATTACACCTGGACCCAACAACCTGATGCTGATGGCGTCTGGGGCCAATTTCGGATTTCGCAAGAGCATCCCGCACATGCTGGGGATCGGGCTTGGGTTTACCTTCATGGTGCTATTGGTCGGCAGCGGGCTGGTGCAGCTATTCGACAGATATCCGATCAGCTACACGGTGCTGAAATTCGCCTCTGTTGCATATCTTCTGTTCCTTGCTTGGAAAATCGCACATGCCGCCCCGGCGAAGGGGCAAAACACGACAGGCACGCCGATGACATTCCTGCAGGCAGCAGCCTTTCAGTGGGTCAACCCAAAGGCCTGGGCCATGGCCCTGACAGCCACAACCGCCTACACACCTGATCAGACCCTTCAGGCGATCATTGTGGTGGCCCTTGTTTTCGGAGCAGTCAACCTGCCCTCAGTCAGCACATGGACCGTTCTGGGCCAGCAAATGGCGCGCATCCTGACGAACCCGCGCCGGTTGATGGTGTTCAACTGGACAATGGCGGCTTTGCTCGTCGGCTCGCTCTACCCGGTTCTATACCCGAACTGAGCAATTTCAGCGGCAGGTCTTCAGCCTGATTCCCATGACTGTCGGTCAAAACACTCAGAACGCGGTCTTCATAGCGGGTCGTCATCGGCATCCTTTCTATTTGCCTACCTGCGGATTCATATTCCGCAGCTACAAATCTTACTGAATTCACATCGGACCACACACGTAAGAATGTTACACTGGGCGTATAACTCACGAGACCAACAGACTTTCTAAAATGGTAAATGAGGACCGATATGAACAATCCATCTCGACCGCTCCGCCAAATTCTGTTTGCCGCCATCCTTGCCGCAATACCGGCTATTGCGCAGGCCGATGACGTCCAGACACAAACCATGATTTCTGAACGTGTCAGCCAGCATAACCCGGCGCCCGAAGCCTATATCAAGGATCGCCCAATCCTGGGTTGGCAGCTGACCAGCGATGACTTCGACGCGATCCCCGACGCGATCCGCGAAAACCTCGGTTCAGTTGATGGCACCAGTTACGATCAGGCTTACCTGATCGAGAACACCGGCTCGATCATAGCGCTGCAGTTCCGCAAGGATGGCCCAGACTTCTACATCATCGGCAAAAGCACGTTTGACGAGGCCTACGAGCAGGTTTCGCTGGACGATGTTGCCGCCAAGAATACGCGCCTGATCGAACGGCTGGACATGGCCCCTGAGGTCAAGGCGATGTTCGAAGATCAGGCGCCCGGCATTGTTGGCGCGCTCAAGACAACACCGGTTGATATGCTGCGCCTGTCTGATCTGGGATATGCAAAAAGCGATGCTCTGACCATTCAGGCCCCATGGGGCGAACAGACCAAACCCGAAGGCGCGGACGCATTTCTGGTCTGGGACAGCGGCGAGAACCAGTACTACATGGTGAACGCTGACGACGACGGCCTTCCGACCAGCTACGTACCTGTGAAGTGACCCATACCGGCGCGGCCCTTGATCGGGGCGCGCTTTACCTTGTGTTGCATTCCTCTGACAGCAAGTTCATATAGCAATGAACTTCCGCGTTGAGAGGCGTCATGACCCAGTATCTGGATTTCGAAAAACCCCTGGCCGAGATCGAAGGCAAGGCCGAGGAACTGCGCGCGCTGGCCCGTGCCAACGAAGAGATGGACGTGGCCGAAGAAGCCGCTGCGCTGGACGCCAAGGCTGCCAAGCTGCTGGACGAGCTTTACGGTGACCTCACTCCGTGGCGAAAATGTCAGGTCGCGCGTCACCCTGAACGCCCCCATTGCCAGGATTACGTGGCAGAACTGTTTACCGAATTCACACCGCTAGCGGGTGATCGCAACTTTGCTGACGATCTGGCTGTGATCGGTGGCCTGGCCCGTTTCGACGACCAGCCCGTCATGGTGATCGGGCACGAAAAAGGCTCGGACACCAAATCTCGGATCGAACGGAATTTCGGCATGGCCCGCCCTGAAGGTTATCGCAAGGCCGTACGCCTGATGGAAATGGCTGGACGTTTCGGTCTGCCCGTCATCACTCTGATCGACACGGCCGGTGCATATCCGGGCAAAGGTGCCGAGGAACGCGGCCAGTCCGAGGCCATCGCGCGGTCGACCGAAATGTGCTTGAAGATCGGCGTGCCTTTGGTGTCTGTGATCATCGGCGAAGGTGGTTCAGGCGGCGCAGTAGCGTTTGCCACGGCAAACCGGGTCGCGATGCTGGAACATTCGGTCTATTCGGTAATCTCACCTGAAGGCTGTGCGTCGATCCTGTGGAAGGATTCGGAAAAGATGCGTGAGGCCGCCGAAGCGCTACGGCTGACTGCTCAAGACCTGCAAAAGCTGGGCGTCTGTGATCACATCATCACCGAACCCAAGGGCGGCGCGCATCGCGACCGCGCCGCAACGGTCGACTCTGTACGAGGTGCCATTGCTGCTATGCTGAAAGAGCTGGATGGCAAGGATGCGGCAGCCCTGATCAAGGACCGCCGCCAAAAATTCCTGGATATCGGCTCGAAAGGGCTGGCGGCGTAATCCGTCAGCCGCCGAGCTGACGCAACAAAGCCGCTGAAGGTTCACCGGTTACGGCCAAACCACTGGCGCGTTGATACGCGCTGATGGCGGATTTCGTATTGTTGCCGATAACCCCATCCGCGCCCTGGGTGTCGTACCCTGCGGATGTCAGTCGGCGCTGCAGCTCTTTGCGATCCTCAAGCGTCAACCCGGTCGCATCGGGCCCGAACGAGGCCTGAAACGGCGCGCCACCGGCGATCCGGTCCGACAGATGCCCAACGCCGATCGCGTAGCTGTCCGAGTTGTTATAGCGCTTGATCACCTGGAAATTGCGGAACACAGCGATGCGCGGCCCGGGCTTTTGCGGTTGTAACACCGCGACAGGCGACCCGGATACCGTGCCAGCTTCGCCACCCCATGGCTGTCCGCGCACCCAGCCAGCCCGCGCCAGATAGGCGGCGGTCGAGGCCAAAGAATCCGTGGGATCCTCGGACCAGATGTCCCGACGGCCATCACCGGTGAAATCCACCGCATAGGCCAGATAAGACGTCGGGATGAACTGCGTATGCCCCATCGCCCCGGCCCAGCTGCCGGTCATGTTCGCGGGCGTTGTATCGCCCTCTTGAATGATCTTTAGGGCAGCGATCAGCTGTTTTTCAAAAAACGCGCCGCGACGACCGTCATAAGCCAGGGTCGACACTGCCGAAACCACCGGCACGTCCCCCCGGCGAGATCCATAACGGCTTTCCAGGCCCCAGACAGCAACGATGACCTCTTTATCGACGCCGTACTTTGCCTCGATCTCTGAAAGGGTTCCGGCATGGCGCACCAGCATCTGCTTGCCAGTCGCAATCCGTTCATCGGAAGCAGCAATCGCCAGATAATCCTCAAGCGAGCGTTTGAATTCGACCTGATTGCGATCTCGTTCGATCACGCCCGGCAGGTACCCCGCCCCCTGAAAGGCCCGGTTGATGGTGGTCTGAGAAATACCTTGCGAGGCCGCGCGGGATTTAAAGCCGGCAACCCAGGCGTCATAGCCTGCGTTGGGGACGGCCCGCATCCGCGTTGCCGGGGCGCTGGTTGGCGTGCCACCGGAACAGGCGGCCAAAAACGTTGACCCAAGTCCAACTGAAAATAGGCGTCGATTGATCATGTCTGAAATCTGCTCTTGTTGTGATTTGGGTCAGAGTATCGCAGACTAGGTGCGCAAGCTAGTTCTGCGGTGCTTGGAAACGGCAACCCGATCACTTCGGCGACAAGCCGCTTAACTGACCAGCATCCGCAGCCCTTGCGTCACATCCGACCGTACAGCCAGCCTCAATCCGGGCTCATCCCCCGCCTTCAACGCAGCGATGATCAGCTTGTGATAATGCGGCGGTTCTGTCCGCCGCAACCGCCCATAGAGCGCCCGCATTGTCGGCCCCAGCTGAAGCCATACCGTTTCCACAATGGCCAGCATCGCCGGAGCCTGAGCACGCAGATACAGTGTACGATGGAATTCCAGGTTCGACCGGATGTAACCGACGGCATCCCGTTTCGTGACCATTTCCGCGACGGTCATGTTGATGCTCTGTAACCGGTCAATCAGCGCCATGTGCGCGCGGGGCAATGCGCGACTGGCCAGCTCGACCTCGAGCAGTGCACGCAGAGCCGCCAACTCTTCGATACGGTCATTGGTCAGCTCGGGCGTGGACACCCGACCCGAGGAAGACAGAAACAGCGCGCCTTCGGCCACCAGCCGTCGCACCGCTTCGCGCGCAGGCGTCATTGAGACATCGAATTCCTTGCCGATGCCGCGCAGGGTCAACGCCTGCCCGGGCGCTATGTCGCCGTGCATAATACGTGAGCGCAGGGCTCGATAGACCAGATCATGAGCTGCGGGTTGGGTGTCGGTTGGGCGAGCGCTTAACATAACCCCATGTGATCACAAAATGCCACGCGGTCAACTCGTCGCGCTATCAAATCTATACTGGTGAAGCTGCGCCCCGTTGTCGCGCAGCCAGCGCCTTTGGGCCTTGCAGTCACCAAACAGGCGCTCGACCTGCGCCCAGAACGCGGGGGAATGGTTCATTTCGGCCAGATGCGCGACCTCATGTGCGGCGACATAATGCAGAATGTCCGATGGCGCGAGGATCAGACGCCACGAAAACATCAGACCACCAGCCGAACTGCACGATCCCCAACGAGACCGCGTATCGCGCAAGGTCAGGCTGGAATAAGGTCGGCCCAGCATTGCCGCATAATCGTCGCAGGCCTCAGTCAGGCGATCCCTCGCCAGTTCCTTTAGGAACCGTGCCAATCGCCGGGCTTCGGCCCCTTTGGGGATTGCAACCTCTGCGTCCCGCAGTAGAACGCGTCGGCCCTCTGCCGGTACGATTCGCCTCTCTTTGCCTTCAATGGGGATTGATTGCCCGAATCCTACGGCCAATGGGTTGGGTCTGTCCTCAAGATGCTCACGGATCCAGTTTTCCTTGACCTTGGCGAAATTCAGCGCCTCGGCTTCTGCGACACCTTTAGGGTAGGTCAGTGTAACCCGCCCGTCTAATTGAGAAATTCGCAAACTGATACGCCGCGCCCTGGCCGATTTGCGCAGCGTTAGCGGCACCGGCGGTTTTCCGGGCAATGCGTGGTCCCCCATGTGCCTGTTTCTCCTGCTCAAAGGCTTTGACAGTGCCCGCTGCATGTGGCACGTGACCTGAATCATTACTACGACTCACCTGATATCAAGGGGATCTGAAATGCCCAAGGAAGAATGGGGTGTAAAACGCGTTTGCCCGACCACCGGTAAGCGGTTTTACGACCTGAACAAGAACCCGATCGTCAGCCCCTACACCGGCGAGATCGTGGAGCTTGAAACCGGCAAGAGCCGGATGATCGCCGCAGATGCGGAAGATGCCGCGTCGGCAAAAGCACGCGAAAATGCGTCGGAAGAAGATCTGGTTCTGGACGATGACGACAGTGTCGACGTCGAACTGGACGATGATCTGCTGGATGATGATGACGACAGCAGTGACGACGTTTCGCTGGACGAAATCACCGATATGCCAGCAGAAGAAGAAAACTAAAACCGGTCCGGGGCGGCCCTTGCGCCGCCTCAAACTACCCCCGGATGCGAGGCAGAATCTTTTCCGCATAATCCATTTTTGGACTTGCGCTCATTGCCGTCGTCTCATAAACGTCCGTCCACCGCTACAGCGGTACTTGGAAGGGGCCTTAGCTCAGTTGGGAGAGCGCTTGCATGGCATGCAAGAGGTCAGGGGTTCGACTCCCCTAGGCTCCACCAAAATCCATTGATTTTATTAAACTATTTCGCGTCATTGCGCACCTGCCCCTATTCTAACCCTAAATTCACGCCGCTTGCCGAGGCTTCCAGCGTCGTATCCCCGAGGCCCAACCGAGTCGGAATGTCGCACCCCACCCCCCGGCCTCACCCGGACGCGGCGCAATTTTGTTTATACCCCACGCACACCAAGCGCGGGGTATCTGGACATTTTGACTGCCAGGTCAGGTGAGATATGGCCACCCCCGCGCAGCCACAAACTCGTTACGCCGAGAGTACATCAGCTGCTTGGCCATTTGGTGCACTTAGCACGAAAGACCGCTTTGAAGTCCACGCAGACACCCGATCCATTCCGATGATTATCCGCAATGCGGACGGAGCCGACTTTGGACAACTCGCGGGCAAATGTCGCTTCCGGCCCATTGCGGATCTCGGTGACGAATGTGGTGAATGACTGGTTTGAGGTGTTTTTCTCTAGCTTCCCTAGAGGCAAATAGCTTAGTGATGCCCAAAAAATTTCTGATTTCAACGAACCGGTCGTTCGTTCATGAATCTCAGAGCTTCGCAAGAGGTAGCCTGAAAACAGAAGGATACACACGCGCTGCGTCAGGAAAAGTGTTCTTCCAGATGTCATTTATGATATCGGGCGAACTTGGAAAAGATGGCGCGAGACATTTGCTACTATACCTGAATCCTATGCGGTTTCGGCGCAGCAGACGTGTCGCAGAACCTGCGCGACGTTGCTCATGAAGGTGTCATCATACCCGGCGTCGTTTTCGAGAACGCTCAGGAACGCGCATGACGTGCCAGTGACCGTGTCCACCATCAGGAACTGGCCACCGTAACCGGCATGCGCAACCACCCGTCCGTCGGTCATGATATGGTTGGAGTAGCGCAGCCATTCTTTTGGCGGTGTCAGAGATGGTGCTGAGCGGGTCAGGCTTTGGCGGAGGAAATTTGCATTGGCACATGCGTTTCCAGACAGATCAAGACCGCCGCGCGCAAGAAATAG
This sequence comes from Ruegeria sp. YTSA072, assembly GCF_059610285.1. Lineage (NCBI taxonomy): Bacteria > Pseudomonadati > Pseudomonadota > Alphaproteobacteria > Rhodobacterales > Roseobacteraceae > Ruegeria > Ruegeria sp. YTSA072. Next base: position 486,247 of record NZ_JBXWNI010000002.1, read on the forward strand.
GCCAAACCGTGCGAGATCCCGAGCACTCAGGCAACCCCCACCGGAAAAGGCAGGGAAACCATCTTTGCTCAGGCTGATGTGAAAGGCGCCCTCGTAACCAACGGCATCTGCAATCCGTTCAATTTGTGCTGTAAGTGGGACGGGGCAAACCTGCGCTGCGATCAATGTCAGCACATCTGTGTTGGCCGACTTGTACTCCGCTACTGTTCGCGCCTCTGTCTCTCTGAACCCCCTAATTCTGGAAGCAAAGTCCTTGAGCGAGATTTCCTCCTGATCCTCGGTGGGTAGGCGCCAGCCCAGGGCAATCTCTTCATCATAGCAATCCGCATGAGGGTCATCATAGTCTTCGGTAAAATTATTGCTGACTGCCATATCCAGGAGAGCCTGAACGTTAACCTCGCGGTAGCCAGATCCAATATCGGGCAAATACTGTGCAACCTTTGCGTCAGGCGAGACGAACCCTTGGCCGATCAACTGTCCCATAATCAGGTGAATGTGCAGTTTTGTAATGGATTGGATCGAATGCGGTCGGTCTGTCCCAAAATCTGGTGCGGCCTGTTCCATGATCACCTGCCCGTCCCGTAGGCAGCAAAACGCAGAGAAGGCGGGATGTGCCAGAAGGTCCGCCAACGCGGGCACGGTTGCTGTCAGGTCCTGGTGGGCCTCTTCGAGCATCAACACATTTCGCGAACGCACCATCAGAGTGCGTCGGAACAGGCGGTGCGCGTTGTGAAATCCATGGCGGCGGTGGGCAGGCTGATTCCAACGCTGCTTGTTGTCTGGCCCCACGGTCAGATCGGGGTTGGGGGCTACCTTCAACCTGCTCATGTGCAATTCTCGTGGATCAACGCGTCGACGGCGACAACGTGGTCAGCATAGACAAACATCGGATTGATCTCAATTTCGCTGACCTTTTCGCGGGCCTGCAGGAAAGCTTCACAAAGGCCGTTCAGCACGGTGACCACCTTGTTTATATCGGCGCGTGGACGGCCTCGAAAGCCTTCCAACAGGTGAAAAATCTTGAGCGATTTCAGAGCACTGGCGATATCGTCCTGCGTGGAGGGCAGAAGGACCGTTGTGGCATCCCCAACCAGTTCGGTCAAAACTCCGCCACTGCCCAGCACCAGTGCTGCGCCAAACTGCGGGTCATTGCGCAAGGTGACAATCATCTCTGCAACAGGCGTGGGCGACATGGCCTCAATCAGGTAGCTATCGCTCACGGCCTGCTTATCATAGGCAGTGACAGCCGTGTTCATTTGATCAAGTGCTTGCTTTAACGCGGCGCCATCGGCAATGCCCAGAGCAACCGCGCCTGCCTCACTCTTGTGGGCCAGCCGGGTAGACATCATCTTGAGCGCGACCGGATAGCCGATCTTTTTTGCGGCCACCTCGGCTTTTTGAGCCGTCGTTGTCCGGCCCGAAGGGACCGTGAAACCGCGCTCTGCAAGCCAGGCCTTGCCCGCGTCCTCAGTCAGCATGCCGAGTGAGCCAGGCGGGGTTCCGGCAATCAGTGGCTCCGGCCTTGTCGCCAGAATGCGATTACGTCGCGCGGCCCAAATGCTGGCGCTTTGCATGGCGTTGAGCGTTTCGTGAATGCCCTGCATCGGCGCGACTCCGATCGAGATCAGATAACGGCGGGTGACCTTGTCCAGATTCTCCGGCAGGGTCGCACAAATCGCTGCCGGGATTCCGCGATCGCAGGCAGCCTGTGCAAAGGCGCTGGCATCGTTTTGGTAATAGATCTTGGAGGCATCTAGCCCTTCTGCAGGATAGTCCTGCACCAGAACTGCCGCTTCGGCCCCTACGGCGTCCATCGCTTTGACGAAGACCGGATAGGTCAATTCGGCCTGCCCCCAGATCGGTGTGGTGTAATCCAGCGGGTTTGACACTGTTGCGATGTCTGGCAGCAGATCCACCAGGGCCGCATGCTCCGTTGCGCGGACAGCCGAGAACGTGAGCCCGATCTTTTCCGCGTGATCGGCCAGCATCGTCGCGCCGCCCCCCGAACAGGTGAAACCCGCAACGCTTGGCCCCTTGGGCGCGCCGACCACACAAAGGTACTTCAGCGTTTCCAGAAACTGCGCGGGGCTGGTGACACTGATCACGCCCGTGCGCGCAAACAACGCCTCATAGAGCGCGTCTGACCCCGACAGCGATCCCGTGTGACTGACAGTCAGAGCTGCGCCGATTGAAGAGCTGCCTGTCTTGAGCGCAACCACAGCCACGCCTCGCTCAATGGCTTTCAGGGCGGCGCGTTCAAAGGCGGGAATATCTTGAAGGCCCTCAATATGCAGCCCGATAGCACGCACTGCCGGGTCATCAGCGAAGGCGTCAAGAAAGTCCTCTAACCCCAGAACCGCCTGATTGCCTGCCGATACCATGTATGCCAGTGGCAAGGAGCGCGCAGACATGGTGATGTCAGAGGAAAACATGCCCGATTGGGTGACAATCGCTGCACCGTAACCGGGTGACCAGCCACCGTGTTCGAAAGACCAAAGTGCTGCGTTGTCGATGTAGTTGATCAAACCGTAACAATTGGGACCGATGAGGGCCATGTCACCGGTTGCCTCGATCAGCGCCTGTTCTGCCGCCGCATCGCCGGTTTCCTTGAATCCTGCAGAAAAACAGACCACGCCACCGACGCCCATCTCAGCCAATTCGCCCAATGCGGCGACAATACCACCTGCGGGAATGGCCAGATAGACAGCATCAGGCGCTTCAGGCAGATCAGCGATACAGGGCACGCAAGGCACCCCCTTCAGATCTGTTCGCCTGGGGTTCACCGCCCACATTTGCCCTGCAAACCCACGCCTGCGCGCCTCTCTTACGGCAATGGTCGCATCCCGCCCGCCGATAAAAGCGATGGAGCGCGGCTTGAGAAGCCGCTCAAAGTTGGCGCGTCTCTTTGGGGTCATGCACCCAGGGGCCGCAGGATGGAGCGTGTGATGATGTGGCGTTGAATTTCAGAGGTGCCGTCCCAGATCCGCTCAAGTCGGCTGTCGCGCCAGAAGCGTTGGATCGGCATTTCCTCCATCAGCCCCATGCCACCGTAGATCTGCACCGCATCATCGGCGATCTTGCCCAGCATTTCTGAACAAAAGACCTTGATCATCGCCGCATCCGCATCGCTCATCACGCCCTGTTCGGCACGCGCCACGGCGTCTTTGACCATTAGGTCGGCTGCGCGCAATCCAATAGCGCCATCTGCAAGCCGGAAACCGGTGGCCTGAAACGCCCCGATGGGTTTGCCAAACTGCTTTCGGGACGCGGCCCATTCGGTGGCCATCTCCAGTATGCGCTCCGCCTTGCCACAACAGGTCGCCCCCACCCAGATGCGCCCCATGCCCAGCCATTTGCCAGAGAGTTCAAGACCACGCCCTTCTTCCCCCAGCACCTGCCCCGGACCAAGGCGCACATTATCGAAGTGCAGTTCAAACGTCTTGTAGCCGCGATAGCTGACACATTTGGTGCCTTCGCGGCAGTCAAAGCCCGGTGTGCCAACGTCCACCAAAAAGGCCGTCACCCGTTTGCGCGGTCCACGTGGCGTTTCGTCAGCACCCGTCGCAGCAAAAACGATCGCAAAATCGGGCATACAGGGGCCAGAGATGAAATGCTTTGAACCATTCAGGATCCAGTCACCTCCATCCCGCCGGGCGTTGGTTTTCATACCCATTACGTCCGACCCCGCGTCCGGTTCCGTCAGGGCGAACAACTCTCGTTTTTCACCGCGCACCGCGGGGAAAAGGTAACGTTCGCGCTGATCGCCCTCGCAAGCCATGAGCAGTTCCGTGGGACGCGCAGCCCAGCTTTGCAGGGCATGGCTGGTCTTGCCGTACTCGCGTTCAATCAAGGACATAGGCCCGTAACCAAGGCCTCCGCCCCCGACCTCTTCGGGCAAGTTGCAGGCAAACAGTCCCAACTCCTGGGCCTTCGCCTCAATCTGACGGCCAATCTCTTCGGGGACATAGCCCATCTGGTCCACTTCCTCCTCGTGTGGATACATTTCTGTTTCCACAAAGCGGCGGACGGTGCTGATCAGCAGGTCGGTTTCAACACTGGCTTCCATGTTCATAAGGCGCCTCCTTTATGGGGCTTCGGACTTGTCGTTACGACGGGGCATGATCGAAAAGATCACGAAGGCAATAAGCGTGATGGCGATCAACACCACAGCGGCGGCGGCTACCGTCGGATCGGTGTTTTCGCGGATGCCGTTCCACATGCGGCGCGGCAGGGTGTAGACGGTGTATTTGGAGATGAACAGCGTCACGACAATTTCATCCCAGCTGAGAATGAAGGCAAAAAGCGCTCCGGCAAAGACCCCCGGTTTGATTGAGGGCAGGATCACCAGGCGCATTGTGGTCCAGTTCGAAGCACCAAGGTTCTTGGAGGCTTGTTCCAATTTGGGATCAAAGGTCGCCAGCGAGGCGCTGACTGTGATCAGCACCATGGGGGCTGCCAAGATCGTATGCGCGAGGATCAGCCCGGCGTAGCTGTCCAACAGGCCAAGCGGGATCCACAGTCGATAGAACGCCATGGCAGAAATGATCTGCGGGATGATCAGCGGCAGCAGCAGGAAGGCGCGCATCAGCTCGGAATACTTTGAGGATACCCGCCACAGGCCAATGGCACAGAGCGTGCCAAGGAATGTTGCCAGCAGTGAGGTCGAGACTGCGATCACGCCACTTTGGAAAAAGCTCGACAGCCATTCCTCGGAAGTGAACAGCTTTTGAAAATGGCGCAGGGACAATTCGCCCTTTGGCATAGACAGAAAACGCTTTGGCGTCAGTGATACGGGAATGGCGATCAGCGCGGGCGTCACCAGAAACAGCAACAAAACCCATGCGCCCACGCGGTTGAACTTGGAGAACAGACCTGATGTCATCGTGCAGCCCCCCCAAACACGGTGCTGAGCTTCATGAAACGCGACATGATCCACAGCATCGCCAGAACGCCCGTCAGCATGATTGCCGCCAGCATCGCGGCTGTGCCCCACTTCAGGGTGACCAGCAATTGCACAGAAATGTACTCTGCCACCATGAGCACTTTGCCACCGCCTAATACGGCAGGGGTGACGTAAAACCCAAGGCTCAGGATGAAGACCAGCAGGGTCGAAGCCACCAACCCTGGCAGGGTCAGTGGCAGGTAAATGCGCCAGAAGGTCTGCGTGCTGCTGGCGCCCAGATTGCGCGAGGCATCCATCACACGCGTATCAAGCGATTGCATCGAGACCAGCAGTGGCAGTACCGCATAGGGGATCATGTAATGCACCATGCCGATCAGCACGCCCAACTCATTGCGCATAAAGGCGATGGGCTCGGCAATCAGTCCAATGTTTTCCAGCGTACCGTTCACCAACCCTTTGCGCCCCAGCAGCATCAGCCAGCTAAAAGTGCGCACAAGGATGGAAATCCAAAAGGACACAAGAAGCAACGTCAGCATATAGTTCTTCTGGCGTTGGTGGCAGTGCACCATGGCATAGGCGATGGAATAGCCCAGCGTGACACTGAACATCGTGGTGATGATGCAGATGCGCACCGTAGTCCAGACAATGCGGATCAGCGCATCGCTTTCCGCCAGTTTGGCGTAATTACTCAATCCAGGTTCCGGGTCCGTGACGCTGAGCCACAGGATGTTCAGGATCGGCCCCAGATAGAGCGCTATGACCATCAGCATCAAAGGTGCGATGATCAGCCAGCCGGGGTGGATATGTCGGGTGAAGGCTTGCATGAAATGTCCTGGGCCAAATCGATGGCCGCCCGCAGGAAGACACGGGCGGCTATCAGGCGTGTTTAGCTGATCGCCTCAAGGAAGGCGTTCACCGCATCACCGCCGTTTTTCCCCCACCAGTCGGGATCGTTATAAACGATTTTGTCGATGTTCATTGCCGAGGTGATCGCATAAGGCTGCTGATTTTCGGGGATCTGGCCGAAGGCTTCGGGGTTAGAGGGCGTCATACCAAGGCAATCAAGCAGCGCCAGCTGTGCAGGCACCTCTTGCGCTGTGGCGATGAAGTCCATTACGGCCGCACCTGCGGGGTTGCCCTTGGGCACGATATAGGCCCCCGGCATCGCCATGGCCTGATTGTTCACCAGCTTGTAGCGCCCATCGGTGTCATTTTCGATGTTACGTCCCCGGTTCTGCCAGACCATGCCGAGCGAGACTTCGCCATTCACTACCATGGAATGCGCCTCGGACCCTGAGCCCCAGTAAAGGCTGTTGTCCTTGATCGATTTGATCTTGGCGAGGGCGCGATCCATGTCCAACGGGTAAAGCGCATCGCCCGCAACGCCATCCGCCATAAGTGCTGCTTCGAGCGAGCCATTGGCCCATTTGTACAGCGAGCGCATGCCCGGGAATTTGGCGGTATCAAAGAAATCCGCCCAGTTCTGCGGGGGATTATCGCCATAGGCTTCGGTGTCATAGACAAAGGCATAGCCATAAAGGATGATCGAAACCCCATATTCCAGCGCATAGCCTGGCAGGGTCTTTTCCTTGGAAACAACAGAGTAATCAATTGGTTCCAGATGACCTGTTGGCCCAAGGGACACGGCATTGAAAAGGTCTGCGTCCGCAACGTCGGCAGTGACATTGCCGCTGTCGACCATTTCCTTGATCTTGCCTTCCAGAGGGCCGGAGGTGTCAAATTTCAGTCCCTTGCCAGTCTTGGCGGTGAAGGCATCGCCAATGGCGGAGCCGTGGCATTCTTCAGACTGGCCACCCCAGTTCCACATCACCACGTGATCAGCAGCGGCTTCGGCATCACCTGCCATCACGGCGCTCATCGCCACGCCCGAGGCACCACAAAGCGCCAGGAACGTGCGGCGATCCATGCGGCCTTTCTTGTAGGCCTGCGCGCTGTCTTGCAGCATCTCTTTCTTGAATTGTCTATCGTGCATTTTCATCCTCCTATTGGGTTCGGGAGTTCCCGGACTTTTGCTCAATGGCACCTTTTGGCGGCACACGTTTTTGGGGCTTTAGCCCGTTTGTAATTCCACAGCAGCTTCGTCTTTCCACAACAGGTCCACGGTATCGCCTTCGTTCAAGGCTTCGCTGTTGCGCCAGACATCGATGTCCACTTCGATTTCGGTACCATCGCTGGCATCCACGATGACGCGCTGCATTGAACCAAAGTAGGTAATAGAGCGCACCACCCCACTCGTCTGTGCCTCCGCATGGCCCGCGCCTTTGCGCAGGTCGATTTTTTCGGGACGCAGGGCGTAAGTTTTGCCGTCTTGCTGAATGAAGTTGGATTTGCCCAAGAAACTGGCCGTGAACTGGTTCACTGGCCGCTCATAGAGCTCCTGAGGCGTACCAATCTGTTCAATCGCCCCGTCGCGCATGATCACGATGCGGTCCGACATGGACAGCGCTTCTTCCTGATCATGGGTGACGTAGATGAAGGTCGTGCCAACTCGGCGGTGAATATCCTTGAGTTGCTCCTGCACCTCGACCCGCAGTTTCTTGTCAAGCGCGCCAAGCGGTTCGTCCAACAGCAACACCGGCGGCGCAAAACACAGCGCACGTGCCAGCGCGACGCGCTGTTGCTGCCCGCCGGACAGCTGCCCCGGCTTGCGGTCCGCGAAATCCTGCAGCTGAACCAATTCCAGCATCTCGTCGACCCGCGCCCTAATCTCTGACGTGGGACGTTTGCGCACACTCAAGGCGTATCCGATGTTGTCTCGCACGCTCATATGGGGGAACAGCGCGTAGCCCTGAAATACCATGCCAAAATTGCGTTTTTCCGCGGGGGTTTGCGCGATGGAGGACCCATCCAGCGCAATGTCCCCTTCAGAGATATCGAGGAACCCCGCGATCATCATCAACAGCGTGGTCTTGCCCGACCCCGAGGGGCCCAGCAGAGTCAGAAACTCACCTTTCTGAATATCCAGACTGATGTTGTTGACTGCCCGGAATGTCCCGAACAGTTTCGAGACATTACGCACCTGCAAACTGCCTGTATCGGCGAGGTCAGCCATCCGCGCCTCTCAACTTCAGCTTGTTGCGCGCCTCTTGCGGGGTCAGCACACGCCCCCCCATGCGCTCAATGATCTCGCGGGCACGGGTGACAAGCTGGCCGTTGGTCGCCAGAACCCCGCGCTCCAAATAGATGTTGTCCTCCAGCCCTACGCGCACATTGCCACCCAACGCGACAGAGGCCGCTGCCATGGGCATTTGACCGCGTCCAATCCCGAAGCTGGCCCAGCTGGCCCCGGGAGGCAGTTGCGCTTTCATGGCAGCCATGGTTTCGACGGTCTGATCCGCGCCCCAGGGAATGCCCAGACAAAGCTGGAACATGGGAGGCGCATCAATCAGCCCCTCATCCACCATCGCCTTGGCGAAGCGGATATGGCCAAGGTCAAAGACTTCCAGTTCCGGCTTCACCCCCCATTCCTGCACCAATGCCGCCATACGCCGCAGTGTTGGCGGGGTAGAGATATAGATCATGTCCGTGTCAGAGAAATTCAGTGTCCCGCAATCCAGTGAACATACATCGGGCAAGCATTCCTTGATGTGAGCGAGCCGTTCCTCGGGGCCGATCATGTCCGTGCCGGGGCCCGGCATCGCTGGGTTGGCCGGGTCCGAGATCCAGTCGCCGCCCATCCCGGCGGTCACATTGATCACCACATCGGTGTCACTGTCGCGCACCCGGTCCACGATTTCCTTGAAAAGCTTCGGGTCGCGTGAGCCTTGGCCCGTCTCGGGATCACGCGCGTGAATATGCGCGGCGGAGGCCCCTGCCTTGGCCGCCTCAATCGCCGCATTAGCGATCTCTTTCGGCGTGACGGGCACATGCGGACTTTTGCCCGTGGTATCGCCCGCGCCAGTCACGGCGCAAGTCAGGACAACCTCATAGTTCATCTGGCAAACCCCCTATTTTTTTCAGCTTGACGCGGGAAAGGGTAAGAAAGATGTCGATTATCCGACAGTCTTTCGGCTATGCTGGCGAAAAATCGCACTATGCAATCTGGACTTTAGCTCATGCAAATCGACATGACCCAGCAGACGCCCCGCGCTGCGCATCATGCCATTTTTGTGGTGGTCCCACGGTTCAACATAACCACATTGATCACCATGACCGAAACGATGCGGATCGCGAATTATCTTTCGGCAGAGCCCCTGTTTTCTTGGGACATCGTGTCCTTTGACGGCACTGAAATCGTGGCCAGCAATGGCATGACAACCCGCGTTTCAGCAGAGCAGGACAACCTGCCGCCAGCGGATTACATTTTTGTTTTGGGCAGCTGGGGGACGGAGCATTACGATAACCGCGCGCTTACCGCTTGGCTGCGCAAGCGCGCGCGGGCGGGGAGCAGTATCTGCGGGGTTGAGCTTGGCTGCTATATTGTCGCGCGGGCGGGTCTGTTGGACGGAAAGCCGGCGACGATCCACTGGTCCTGGCTCAGCGGTTTTCGCGAAAGCTTTAACCGGGTGGATGTGCAGGAATGCCTGTTCACCATCGAGGGCAAGATCATGACCTGCTCGGGTGGGCTCGCGGGCGTGGATCTAATGCTTCGTTTGATCGAGCGCACCCATGGCAGTGGCTTTTCGGGCGAAATTGCCGATCAAATGTTGCATCACCCGATCCGCAACGCGGGTGCGTCACAGCGGTCCACCATGGGGCGCAGCACGGAGACCATGCTGCCGCTGGTGCGTGAGGCGATGACGCTGATCGAAGGGAACATAGAAGAACCGCTCAGCGTGCCGGAGATCGCTGATAAGCTGGATGTCTCGCAGCGACAGCTAGAGCGGAAATTCAAGAAACACGTCGGTTGCACTGTGGTGCAGTTCGGTTTGTTGCGACGGTTGCAGAATGCGCGGTTGCTGCTGATCTCCACCGATCTCAGCGTGCGCGAGATTGCCACCGCGTCAGGGTTCAACACCCTGTCCCATTTTGCCTATTCCTTTGGCAAATTCTTTGGTCGCCGCCCTTCGGAATACCGAGAGGCATGGCCTGCAAATGAACCGGCGCCGAGTTGGCCCGGTTCCCTGTCAGATTTCCTTTCAACGCTTAAGGAGATTCCGGGCCGTCCCTAATCCAACCGCGCCTCGCGCAACGCGCGCAACACTGCGACAATCTCTCGATCGCGCTGCGCGGCCATATCCTCAAAGTGGCGATCTCCGGCGATGTCATTGCAACCATCGACCATGCGACCACGCAGCTCTCGGGTGAGTTCTGGTGCCTCCAGCCGAGTCCAGGGCAGCTTTAGCGCGGGGCCAAACTGATCCAGATTGGTCGCCATGCCGCCCGCGCCACAGGCCACGTGAAAGGCCATACACTGACCTTGGGACACCATGCGCGGCGCAGGCCCATTCATCAAGGCAATGTCGATGTCTTCCGGCGTCGCCTCGCCATTGGCAACCATGTGCAAGGCCTCGCGCCAGAGCGCTTCTTGCAGGCGCGTCGCGACGAAGCCGGGGATTTCTTTTTTCATCAACAGCGGCGCTTTGCCCGCAATTTCGTAAAACTTCCCGGCCCATACCACGGCATCCGGCGCAGTTTTGTCACCGCCCACAATCTCGACCAGCGGCAGCAGGTAGGGCGGATTGAACGGGTGTCCGATCACGCAGCGTTCAGGGGTCGCGCATTTGGCTTGGATCTCGCTCATTGTCAGACCGGAGGTTGAGGAGCCGATGACAACGTCAGGCGGCAGCACCTCTCCCATCTGTGCGTAAAGCGATTGTTTGATCTCCAACCGCTCCGGTGCACTTTCCTGCACGAACTGCGCACCCTCCAGCGCCTGTTCAAGGTCGGTGACAATGCGGAGACGGTCCAAAGACGCGCCCTCAGCCAGCCCCAGATCCGTCAGACTGCCCCAGGCGGTGTTGAGGATCGAATGGAATGCTTCAGTTTCACTGGTGTCATGCAGATAGGCCGTCACATCATAGCCACGGGCCAGAAAATGCGCCGCCCAGCCGCCGCCAATTGGGCCCGCGCCAATGCTGGTGATGCGGGTGACGCTGATAGGATCAGGATACATCATTCACCTTTGAAGTTGGGTTCGCGCTTTTCCACGAAAGCCGCCACCCCTTCGGCAGCATCATCTGATTTGAGCATCTTGCGATAGATCGGCATCGGGTCCGTGCGCATCTTGTGAAACGCCTGCTCCAGTGGCACGCATTCGATTTCGCGCTGCACCTCTTTGACGGATTGCATCGCAAGCGGTGCCGACCAGGCAATCGAAGCCGCCCATTCGCGCGCAGCATCCATCAACTGCTCTTTCGGCACCACCTTGTTGACCAGCCCATAGTGCGCTGCTTCCTGCGCGGTCATGCGGCGGCCCAGCAAGAACATCTCCATCGCAATGTTGTGCGGAATGCGGCGCGGCAATCGTTGCAACGCGCCCGCGTCCGGCACGATGCCTAGGGGCATTTCCGGCAGCCCGAATTCCACGTGATCGGCGGCGATCAGCAGGTCGCACCCCAACGCCATCTCGAACCCGCCACCAATGGCCAACCCATTGATCGCAGCAATTACGGGCTTGTTCAGCGCCCAGTTTTCAGTGAGCCCGGTGAAGCCGCCAAAGCCGTAGTCATCGGTCTCCCACCAATTATCGAGCTGCATCTCTCCGTCATTGAGCGCCTTTAGGTCCCACCCAGCCGAGAATATCTTCTCTCCACCACCGGTCAGGATCGCGCAGCGCAGATCCTTGTCTTCGTGCAGCTCCTGAAAGGCTGCAGCCAGCGCCTGTGACGTGGGCACATCAATGGCATTCACCTTGCCGCGCTCCAGCGTGACTTCCAGAACATGACCCTCGCGGTGAACCTTAACGCCGTCTGACATCTGCTTATCCCTCTTTGAATTCTGGCATTACTTCGTTGACGAACATGCGCAGGGATTTCTGCTGTGAAGCGTGATCGAGCCCCATGGAGGCGTAATAGATGTACTCATTCACACCCAGCGCCTGATAGCGCTTCAGCTTTTCGATGACCCGGTCGGGAGAACCGAACATCAAGTTCTCCTCCAACATCACGGGGTCGTATTGTTCCCGTCCCTCCAGTTCATCCAGCGGGATGGAGGCGGGGAAGCCGTCCTTCACATCGCCCAGATTGCGAAACAGGTTTTCGAACTGGCTCAGCAGGCGGCGGATCGCCCGCATCGCGTTTTCACCATCGGCTGCGTTGTCATAAACGCATGAATGGCGCATCAAGGCGAAGCGTGGCACCCAGCCGTTGTCGGCCTTTTCAATCGCCTCATCCAGTTGTTTCTTGTAGAGTTCGGCCTCTGCAAAGGGACGTGTGAACGGCCAGCAGTTCACATGGCACCTTTCCCGCATAGCGTAGTCATAGGTGATGGGTGAGCGCGCAGAGACCCAGACCGGCACCTCCTTCTGAAGCGGCTTTGGCACTGAGGTCGAGGTCGGGAATTGCCAGTATTCCCCGTTGTGTTCGTAGTCGCCCTTCCAAAGCTCACGCACCGCAGGCAGCATTTCCTGCATGTAACGCCAGGCATCAGATTGCTTGAGCCCCGGTCTCATTCGGTCAAACTCGCGCTGATAGGCCCCCGAACCGATGCCGAATTCCAACCGCCCGCCGGTGATCAGATCGGTTAACGCCGCTTCGCCCGCCAGGTTGATCGGGTGCCAATAGGCCGCCGTCGCAACGGCCGTGCCCAGACGGATGCGGCTGGTTTCGGCAGCCCACCAAGTAAGGATCTGGAAAGGGTTTGGCGCGATGGTCATTTCCAACGCGTGGTGCTCGGCGGCCCAGACGATATCAAACCCACCCTCTTCGGCGATCTGCACCATCTCCAGCGTGTGACGGGCGACATCCTGCATGTCCAGATTGTCGTCGATCCGCTCCATGTTCACGGCAAGTTGGAATTTCATTGTTCTCTCCCTCAACGCATTACAAACGGATTGGCCATCGGTTCATCAGACGTGTTCATCCAGATCGTCTTTGGGCGGGTATAGTCGTAGATCGCCTGGAACCCGCTTTCGCGGCCATATCCCGATCCTTTGTTGCCCCCGAACTCCGCAATCGGAGACACCACCCGATAGGTGTTCACCCAGACGATACCGGCACGCACTGCCCCCGCCATGCGCAGGGAGCGCGCGCTGTCGCGGGTAAAGATACCTGCTGCCAGCCCATGTTCGCTATCATTGGCCAATGCGAGCACCTCTTCCTCGGTTTTGAACCGCTGCACCGACAGAACCGGGCCAAACAATTCAGTGTCGACAATGCGCAGATCCTGACGAGGGACTTCGATGATCGTGGGTTCATAGAACAGGCCAGACATCCCCTTTGGCTGCTTGCCGCCGACCAGCACTTTGCCGCCTTCTGTTTGGGCATGCGCCACTTCTCGTTGGATATGCTCTAACTGTCCGGTGGTGCACAATGGCCCCATCTGGGTCTCATCCGCCAGCGGGTCCCCAATCACGATCTGGCGGGCCAGCGCGGTCATCTGCTCAAGGAATTGATCGGCAATGTCTTCGTGCAGGTAAAGCCGTGACCCAGCCACACAGCTTTGCCCCGTGGCGCCAAAGATGCCCGCGATAGAGGCGTTTACAGCGCTTTCGATATTGGCATCGTCAAAGACGATGAACGGGGATTTGCCCCCCAATTCCAACGACACTTCGGCAAAATTTCGTTTGACGTTCTCCAGCACATGCCGCGCGGCATTTGGCCCTCCGGTAAAGGACACACGGGCCACGAGCGGATGACCTGTGAGCGCACGGCCGCAGGGCTCCCCATGGCCGGTGATGATGTTGACGACGCCGGGGGGAATGCCCGCCTCTTCAATCAGCTTACCAAACTCCAGCATCGCCGCACTGGCATGTTCAGAGGCTTTCAGCACGACGGTATTGCCAGCCGCAAGCGCCGGGCCAATCTTGACGGCCACCAGAAACAGTTGCGAATTCCACGGCACCACGGCAGCCACCACCCCAAGGGGTTCACGCCTCGTGAAGACGAACATGTCGGGTTTATCGATGGGCAGTGTTTCGCCGCTGACCTTGTCGGCACAGCCTGCAAAGAAGTGAAAGAACTCGGCGATATACGTCGCCTGCCAGCGGGTCTCCTTTAGCATCTTGCCGGTATCAATGGATTCCGTGCGCCCCAATGCTTCTGAATGTTCCGCCAGCAGATCGCCCAGCTTGCGCAGGCACTTGCCCCGTTGCGTCGGCGTCATGCCTGCCCAGGGTCCGGTTGTGAATGCGGCATGTGCGGCCTCAACTGCACGGTTCACGTCAGCCTCGGTCGCTTCGGGCACACGGCTCCAGACGTTGCCATCAGCGGGGTTCACGCTGTCAAAGGTGCCGCCGTCCTCTGCATCACACCACTGTCCGTCGATCAGCATTTGGTAGTTGGTGATTTCACCCATGGCCTGCATCCCCCCTCTGTTACCCTCTCATTCATCTCCGCTTTTGCGTCACATGTGCACGAAATTACGACAAAGGTTGTCGAAAAATCTGAAAGCGCTTTTGATGGATCAAGGCAGGCTTGCCGCAAGGGAGGCCGTATTTATGGCGAAGAAAAAGCAAGTGATTGGCGGCCCGCTTGAAATTGGCGGGCGGGTCTTGTCCCTGTCGCGTGCCATACGGGCGGGTGATTTTGTGTATCTGACCGGGCAAATCCCCATGAAAGATGGCGCGCCTATGACCACCGGCACGGTAGAGGAGCAAACCCGCGCCGTGCTGGATGACATCACCGCCACGCTGGCGCTGGCGGACTGCACCCGCGATGATGTGATCAAAGCGATGGTTTGGTTGCGGGATCGCAGCGACTTTCCCGGTTTCAATGCGGTCTACGGGGAGTACTTTCCAATAGAACCGCCCACTCGGTCGGCGGTGGTCAGCGATCTGCTGGTCGATGTCCGGGTAGAGGTCGAGGTGGTCGCCTACCGCCCGTTAGACGATGCTTAAGGCGCCTGATGGTACTGCCTACAGCTGGGCTGGGCCTGGGGTTGGGCCGGTCGTGGTGATGATCCACGGCCTGGGTTTGAACCATGACTGTTGGCAGTGGACGACCCCCGCGCTGAGTGATCAATACCGCGTGCTGCACTATGACCTTTTCGGACATGGACAAAGTACACCGCCGCCCGCGAGGCCGAGTCTATCGCTGTTTTCGGATCAACTGGCGGCCCTACTGGATCACTGTGATGTCCGCTCAGCGACCTTGGTGGGGTTTTCCCTTGGCGGCATGATCGCGCGTCGGTTTGCGCAGGACCGTCCGGCCAGGGCGGACGCACTGGCAATCCTGCACTCACCCCACAAACGCACCGATGCGGCTCAGGCTGCTATTCTAAACCGTGTCGATCAAGCCCGCCGAGACGGACCACAAGCCACTGTGGAGGCCGCGTTGGAACGCTGGTTTACGGCAAATTTCCGACAGGCCAACCCGGCAATGATGGACACCGTGCGCGGCTGGGTAAAGGCAAACGACATTAGCATTTATCACACGATCTATCGTGTATTGGCGGATGGCATCGACGAAATCGTGGCCCCAACGCCGCCCATCAGCTGTCCTGTACTGGTGATCACCGGCGACGAAGACTATGGCAACGGCCCCGAAATGACCCGCGCCATAGCCGCAGAGATTGAGCAATCAAAGGCTGTTATCCTTTCGGGTCTCCGTCACATGGCGCTGGCCGAAAACCCCGACGCCGTGAACGCGCCCCTTCGCGGCTTTCTTGATGGTCTGGAAATGGCCATATGAGCACACAAATCCTGAAAGGTCTGCGCGTGCTGGATCTGAGCCGCATGTTATCCGGCCCTTACTGCACCATGCACCTTGCGGATCACGGTGCAGAGGTGATCAAGATCGAAGCGGGTACGGGCGATACGAGCCGTGGCAATGGCCCATTCCGCGACGATGATCCCGATCACAACTGGGCCGGTTACTTCGTCAGTTTGAACCGCGGCAAGAAGAGCATCCAACTGGACCTGAAATCAGATGGGGGAAAGAACCAGTTTCGCGCGCTTGCCGCCACTGCGGATGTCATTGTCGAAAACTTTCGGCCCGGCGTGATGGATCGCCTGGGCCTTTCTTATGAAACACTCGCCGAGCTGAACCCCAGAATCGTCTATGCGGCAATCAGAGGATTTGGCGATCCGCGCACAGGGACAAGCCCATATGCGCACTGGCCGTCCTATGACGTGGTAGCGCAAGCTATGGGCGGATTGATGTCCATCACCGGGCCGAACGCCGACAGCCCCACCAAGACCGGCCCCGGCGTTGGCGACATCTTCACCGGCATGATGATGGCTTTTGGCATCATGGCCGCCTTGCGCGAGGCGGAAGCAACCGGCAAAGGACAGTTCGTCGACGTCGCCATGTACGACGCCATGATCTCTTTGTGCGAGCGCATGGTCTACCTTCATGATTACACCGACAAGGTGCCGGGGCCCGAAGGCAACGGGCACCCCTTTCTCAGCCCGTTCGGATTGTACCCGGCAGCGGACGGGCACGTGGCGCTTGGCATCGTCGACGATGCGTTTTGGCGCCGTTTGACTGAGCTGATGGGGAAGCCTGCCCTTGGTACTGATCCCCGGTTTGCCTCGCGCAGCGCACGGGCTGCCCACGCGGGTGAGGTTGACCGCCTGGTCTCAGGCTGGTTCTCAAAGCTGAGCAAAGTTGAGCTGACCAAAACACTGGGCGGTGAGGTTCCCTTTGGCCCATTAAACACCATTCAGGACATTGCCCGCGACCCCCATATCGAGGCTCGTAAAATGCTCACACAGGTGCACGGCCCGGATGCTGAAACGAGGCCCTGGACGGTTGCCGCCAACCCGCTGCGCTTTGGCGCGCACGGGCATGGGACATTGAACCCGCCACCCGCTCTGGGGGCGGACAATGACGTGCTTGAGACCCTGACGCCAACCTCATCACCCATGGCACCGGAAACCAAGCGCACCCTGCGCGACGCCTTTGGGCGTTTCGCCACGGGGGTCACGGTTGTCACGACCCGCCAGTCTGACGGCACGCCGCGTGGCTTTACGGCAAATTCCTTCTCTTCTGTCTCGCTCGACCCACCACTCTTGCTGGTCTGCATCGGCAAGGCTGCACTTTCCTGCGACACATTCGCAACCTGTGATCATTTCACGGTCAACATTCTGGCAGATGATCAAAAGGAGGTTTCGGGCCTCTTTGCCTCGCAGTCGCCAGAGAAGTTCAACAGCGTCAAATGGCATCCCAATGCGCAAGACATGCCCGTTATCGATGGTGCCCTTGCCAGCTTTGGCTGCGCGCAACATAGGCTGGTGGATGCAGGGGATCATCTGATCCTTATTGGTCGTGTGCTCGACTTCGAGACATCCGATGGGGATCCTCTGGGGTACTACAAGGGCGCATACTTTGATCTTGGGTTGGACCGTGCGGTGACCGAAGCAGCAACCAAAGGTGATGTGACAATCGCGGCTGTTTTGGCACACGAAGGCGGGTTGCTGCTGAAAGAAGAGGCTGACGGAAGTGTGACGCTGCCATCCGCGTCCTCGACACAGGCCTTACTCAAGGCTCTGGGCGATGAATTGATGAAGGCAGAATTGACGCAACTTTATGCTGTCTATCAGGTCACGGAAACGGGTGCGCAACGCATCGTCTATCACGCGCGCGTGCAGGGCGATGCCGATACCGGGTTGACGTTTTTCTCCCTTGATATCTTGCCACTGTCGCGGGTGTCCGACGATGCCGAGCGTTCTCTCTTGCGCAGATACGCGCAAGAGCACCGGCATGGCACCTTCGGCATATATCAGGGAACCGAAGTCGAAGGCGTTGTGCACAGACTGTCCGGAAATCACAAATATCAAATCTGACAGGAGAACTCCGATGATACCCGAACTGCGCAAAGTCATTACATTTGACGAAGACATCCATACCGAAGGCGGACGTGCCTCTGACCCTGTCTTGCGCATGATCGGAGTGGCAGCCGTAGTGGAAAACCCCTGGGCGGGGCGTGGGTTCGTCGAAGACCTGCAGCCAGAGATCCAGCGCATGGCTCCCGTTCTGGGCAAAATGCTGACCGATCGCCTGATTACATTGGCAGGTTCGGGCGACGCAATAGAGGCCTACGGAAAAGCCTGCATCGCCGGAACCAGCTGCGAAGTGGAGCACGCTTCGGCGCTGATCCACACTTTGCAGTTTGGCAATTTCTACCGCGAGGCCGTTGATGCCAAAAGCTATCTTGGTTTCACTAACACGCGCGGACCGGCAAACACCCAGATCCAGATCCCGTTGATGGACAAACATGATACGGGTCGGCGCTCGCATTATCTGACCGTTCAGTTTTCCATCTATGACGCACCTGATGTGAATGAACTTGTCGTCGCATTGGGGGCCGCGACCCGAGGACGTCCACATCATCGTATCGGAGATCGATATTCTGATCTTGCAGCCTTGGGGCGCGACGTAGAGAACCCTGCCGGTGTTTGAGCAGACGCGATCTGCACGCGATCAAACCAAGGCGTGCAATGACCTCGCCCAAACTATAGAGGTGGGTTTGGACTACCCTAGTGGGAATTTCCCAAGCTATGAATAAAAAGGCGAACGTCGGCTTCGGTGGCTCGATAGTTGCCCATCGCCCTCGCAGCGAAAGGCCACTTTAGCCCGACGTGCTTTTCGCTGCGGGTGCAAAGCACATGAAGCGGTCATTGAGAGCGAAAAACTTAACGGCAGGTCTGTCCGCAACTCAGACGCTCGATGCTCGCGCAGCGAACGACCGATTTTGAGTTGCCCCGATTTGGTAGACTTGAACGTCCGCTTTCGGGAAATCGCGCTGCAGTGCCGCGAACTCTCCGGTGATTTTGTTGGTGAGGAGGCGCGATGTTTGCGGCGACAGCATCCGGCAGCTTCGTCCGCACAGTGGACATTCAAGCAAGTTGCAGCAAACGACCGGTATGCGGACAAACCCGCCGTTCCCTGAGAAAACGGATAGGCATACCTTTTTAATGATCGCTTCCACGGTCTTTGGTCAATTCGAGATCTTAGTTACCGATCATTCCACTGCACGTTTACAGTTATTAGGCATGTTGCCGGTTCTAACAGTCTATGAACGTGGTAGTGTTTTCGAGCCAACTTGCGGGAAGTAACCATGAGTCAACGTCGTCTTGCTGCAATTGTGTCTCTCGATGTCGTCGGCTTCAGTCGGATGATGCAGGGCGGCTCCAAGCTACTTCTCAAAACACTGAACACCTTGTACCGCGATTTGGTAACGCCGATCGTTGAGCAAAAATCTGGCCGGGTGGTCAAACTGTTGGGCGACGGAGCATTGATTGAATTTCCGTCAGCAGGAAACGCCCTAGAAGCGGCAATTGCGATCCAAACCGAGCTAAGAGAGCCAGACCATCCCTATTTGGTTCCGGAACGTATCCAGCTTAGAGCGGGTTTGCATGTCGGCGACGTCACCGTCGATGGCGACGATATCTTCGGAGACGGCGTCAACATCGCTGCGCGGCTCCAATCGGCAGCTGAACCCGGGGGCATTCTGGTCTCAAAGGTACTTTGTGATCTTGCCGGAGCGGACTATGCCAAACGTTTGCGCCGGGAAGGGCTTCACACGTTCAAAGGCATTGAACAGCCGATCGAAGTTTTGTCGATCAACTTCACCGATGAACATGTGTCCAAATCGCGCGCTAACTTCGCCAAAACACAGGAAATTCGTTATTGCAAAACTAACGACAACATTAGTCTGGCCTGGAGCTCAGTTGGGGACGGTCCTCCGGTCGTAAAGGCGCCAAGTTGGATTGGACACTTGGAACTTGACTGGCGCAATCCGGGGAAAGCTCCAATTTACACTTCCATCGCTCAACGACATCGTTTGGTCCGTTTTGATGCCAGGCTCAACGGTCTATCCGACTGGGATGCAGAAACTTGCACGTTCGAACGGTTCGTTGATGACTTGGAAACAGTTTTCGACGCAGCGGGTATCAAACGCGCGCCGATCCTTGCGATATCGCAGGGGTCCGCAGTGGCAGCTGCCTTCGCAGCGCGCCGACCTGACCGTGTGTCTGCGATCGTAATGATAGGTGGGTTCCCTATTGGTCGGGCAAAAAGAACGTCGCAAAAAGATGTGGAACGCGCCAACGCAATTAAGCAAATGATGACTGCCGGGTGGGATGATGATTATCCGTCTCTGCGTGATTTAATGGCGCAAATCATCGTGCCGGGCGCGAGCCAAGAAGAACGGCGGCAATATGCCGAAGATATGCGCAAGATGATTTCACCCGAAAACATGGGGCGGTATCGCGGCGTGATTGATAACATCGATATCACACCGATATTGTCCGAGGTCGAAGTACCGTGCCTTGTTTGTCATGGGACGAGTGACAGGATGCAGCCGGTCGAACAAGGACGGTTGTTTGCAAAAGGATTACCCAACGCGAAGTTCATCGCCTACGAAAGCTCGAACCATACCATCCCTGACAACGACCCGGAATGGCCGCGTTTTGAGAGGGACGCCTTGGCTTTCTTGGCTGAACACAGCTGAATTATTGCTCCAAGTGCCTTCGGGTCTGGCGCTATTTCTCTCAAAACAAATGCAACAAGAGTACTTCGCCAGATTAATGGAACACAGAGTTGCGATAAATGCAGTCAGGCGCTCCTACGCCCAAGACGTCGAGGGAGAGTCGGTGGTCTTTGTTCATGGATAGAATGCGGATCATCGGGTTTGGGATGCGCACCGTGATTTAATCGCCCCGCATCCGATGCAGCTTCCCGCGAAAGTAGACGTTCAAGCAAGTTGTCGCGAATGTCTGCAACGCGGACTTTCCCGACCTTCGGCTGAAATGCTCCAGAAGCCGCATCCGGCCCATTGCAGTCATTCGTCGTGAAAGTTCTCGCCGCATTGCGGCTCCACCGATCCAGCCATTCGCTGCGCCGCCAAAGTGATCGTGCAACTCAAAGTCCGATGGTCATGATTGTCCTATTCGCTTGGCATTTAACCTTTTGCGTACCAGCCGTTGTCAACATAGGTTGCATTGCCGTTCACAAAGCTGGCCTCATCAGATGCAAGAAAAACCACCGCCGCGGCCACTTCCTCTGGATAGCAAATGCGTCCCTGCGTTGCCGCCATCCCAGAGTCTTCCCATTCCTGTCCGGCGGCGTCCAACTCTGCTATTTCCTTGAGGCCATGCGCCGTTTCAACAAACCCAGGGCAGACCGCGTTACACCGGATGCCCGCATCGCGATATTCGGTTGAGATCGTGCGCGCCAGTTGAAGAACCGCGCCTTTTGACATGCAGTAGACTGACTCCAACGCATAGCCCAGTTCAGCCGCAATAGACGAAGTAATCACGATTGAGCCGCCGCCATTTGCGCTCATGTCCTGAACCGCACGACGGCAGGTCAGAAAGGCCGATTTCACGTTTACATCCATCAACCAGTCATATTCTTCTTCGCTGGTTTCATGCATCGCTTTGACGATGATGGTTCCTGCGTGATTGAACAGGACATTATAGGGTCCAAAGGCTTCAAGGGCAGCGTCAAAGGCAGCATTGATCTCGGCGTCCTTGGTGACATCAGCATGAAAAAATGCCGCCTCACCACCTGTGTCGCGGATCATGTCGACTGTTTTCCGACCCTCTTCATTCTTGATATCAAAGATGCTGACCTTGGCACCTTCTTCGGCAAACATCAGCGCGGTGGCCCGCCCCATTCCAGTGGCTCCCCCTGTAATCACGGCAACTTTTCCCGCGAGGCGGCCATTGGGTGTCTTGAGGCTATTGGTCATATTGGTGCTCCGTACAGAAGTTCAGATGCATTCTCCGCCATCGATGACCAGCGCATGGCCCGTCATAAAGGTGGACATGTCGGAGGCCAGAAACAGGATTGAATCGGCCATTTCTTCGGTCGTGCCCCAGCGTCCCATCGGAATGGTTTCAGACACGTAGTTTTCTAGCTTTTCGCGCCCGCCCATTTGCACTTCGAAACCGGCGTTAAACGGCGTGTCGATAAAACCCGGACACAGGGCGTTAAAACGAACATTGTGTTTGGCATAATCTGCGGCCATCTGACGGGTCATGGCGACCACTGCATGCTTGGTAGTGGCATAGGCAATCATTTCGCGGTCGTATTGCACACCCGAGTTTGACGAAGTGATGATTACACTGCCACCTCCCTGCTCGCGCATGGGACCCACCGCAGCGCGAGCCGCGATAAAATGCGACCGCACGTTCAATCGCCAGGACATGTCCAAACCTTCAACGGGCACCTGCTCAAGGTTGCCTTCAACCTGATAGCCAGCGTGAGAGTGCAGGACATCAAGGCGCCCGTAAGCTTTGACGACTCTGTCGACCTCGGCTTTGACTGCCTGATCGTCGGTGACATCTAGCCCTCTCGAGGCCGCCACCAGCCCCTCGCCATGTAAGTCTTCGACCACATGCGCAGCCTTGTCGGCGTCCAGATCTGTCACAATAACTTTGGCGCCATGACGGGCCATGGCCATTGCCCCTGCCCGGCCAATTCCTGATCCGGCGCCTGTCACCAGAACAACCTTGCCGCCGAGTATCGGAAAAGGTCGGGCCTTAAGAGATTTTTCTGCAAGGGTCATCGGGACTTTTTACCTCCGCGTTGCAGCAACAACTGGGCGGTAATCAGCAGTAACAGAGACACGCCCATCACCATCGTTCCAATCGCGTTGATTTCAGGTGTCACACCGCGTCGGATGGATGAGAACACATAGATCGGCAGCGTCGTTTCTGAGCCCGCCACAAAGAACGCGATGATGAAGTCGTCGAAGCTAAAGGTGAAGCTCAGCAAAAAACCCGCCAGGATGGCCGGAAAGATCATCGGCAATGTCACCTGTCGGAACGTTCCCATCGGCGTGGCGTAGAGATCCGAAGAGGCCTCGGTCAGCGCGCGATCCATCCCCGCGAGCCGTGCCCGTACGATAATTACCACAAGCGCCATCAGGAACATCGTGTGGGCGGCGATCAGCGAGCCGATGCCCATGCGCAGCTTTGGCGGCTTGAACCCGTCCGGCCAAATCGCCGCAATCAGCGGGTTCAGTTGGTCAAATACGGTGACCAGCCCGATCAAAGTGGCGATCCCAATTACAATGCCGGGGATCATCACCGCAACATAGATCAGCAGATCAAAGGTAGCTCGCACGGGACCACGAATGCCCTGCAGGGCGACGGCGGCCATGGTGCCAAAGACGCTGGCAAACAGCGCCGAACAAAATGCCACGATCAGGCTGGTTTCCAGCGCGTCCATCACGAACGGATTGGACAGCGCCTTGCCATACCATTTGGTTGAGAACCCCTGAAGCTGGCTCGCGTGTCGACCGGCGTTAAAGCTGAACAGGGCGATGACACCGATAGGAATGTAGAGAAAAAGGTAAACGCAGATTGCATACAGTCTCATCGCATAGCCTCACATAATCGATACGTCTTCACGGCTTGCGCCGAGGCGGCTAATCAGCCGCATGTAGATCGTGACGGTAATCAGCATGACGACCACAAGGGTGACAGCAACCGCCGACCCATAGGCCCAGTTGCGTGACTGCAGGAACAGGTCGACCAGTGCATTGCCAACAAAGAACACTTTGCCACCGCCCAGCAGAGCCGGGATCAGGTATTCGCCCATCAACAGGATAAAGACGAGCATGCAACCAGTCGCAATGCCGGGCACCGAAAGCGGGAGCGTGATCTGAAGAAAGGTCTTCCACGGCTTTGCGCCCAGATCAGACGACGCCTCGAGCAGGCGTTTGTCGAGTTTGTCGAGGCTGACATAGATTGGGAACACCATCAGCGGTAGATACCCATAGATAATCCCAACCAGCACCGCAAACGGCGTGTTGATTAGGCGTAGTCCCTCAATTCCGACCCATTCGAACAAGGCAGGTATCCCGCGTCCACCCAGCAGGAAAATCCAAGCGTAACTGCGGATCAGGATCGACGTCCAGAATGGCACGATCACCAGAACCAACAGGATGGTTTTCCACCTCGGAGTCGTTTTGACAGCGAGAAAGTAAGCCAGGGGATAGGCGATAAGCAGCGCCGCCATGGTTCCTAACGGCGCCAACGTCATCGTATTTTTGAACGCTGCCCAGCGTGCAGGAAGGTTGGTGTATTGTTCCAAAGTGAGAGCGAGCTCAACGCCACCTGACGAGGCTCGCTCTCCAAAGCTAAAGATGAAGACAACTGTTAACGGAATGATCAGCATCACGAGGAACCAAGTTCCCGCAGGTGCCAACAACAACCAGTTGCGTGTTCTATTCGTCATGTTGTCTTCACCTTAGTTCAGATCAGGCCGACTTGAACCGAGCCATCAGCTCGGCGCGGTTCGGATCGGTCAGAGTGACTGCGGCCCCGAATTCCAGTGGGCTCAAAAGCTCCTGAGCCGGGAAGATGATCGGATCATTCTTCAACTCTTCGGGCAGTTGATCATATGTTCGGGAATCTGCCGTCGGATAGCCGTGCGCCAGCACTTCTTTGACGTTAACATTCGGATCCAGCATGAAGTTGATCAACGCATAGGCCGCTGCCTTGCGCTCGGAGCTTTTGGGGATCGCCCAGTAATCGCTCCAGATTTCGCCGCCCTCTTTGCCAAGCACATAGGCGATCTCGGGTATGTCGGTGTTCAGCTGCTTGCCGTCGCCGGACCAGCAGATGGTCAACCAGGCATCCCCATTACGCATACCCGGCTGATAGTCCGACGTAATGGCAAACAGATGTGGCTTCACGTCAATCAGAAGTTTCTCGGCATCGGCCAGCTCTTTCTCGTCAACCGAATTGAACGAATAGCCAAAGGCGTTCAGGGCGCTGCCAATCGTGGTCAGCTGATAGTCGTGCACGATGGTACGACCCGAGAACTTGCCCATGGTGATATCAAAGAACTCTCGCCATGATGAAATCGCATTTCCACCATTGTGCTTAGTGTTGACGGCCATGCCGGTCGATCCCCAGTTCTTGGGAACACCATAGAGCTTACCGTTGACTGAACCTGCCTCGGCGTAGCGCGCATCAAAGGCCGACGCATCATAGTTCGGCAACATCGACGTATCCAACGGTTCGATCAGATCCTCTTTGACGTAATCTTCAAACGTGTAGTTGGTGGGCACATAGACATCCCAACCGGTGGCACCGGCCTGCAACTTGGCTAGCATTTCTTCGTTCGAGCCAAAGACGTTGACCTGCACATGTGCGCCGGTCGCCTCGGTAAAGGCGTCAAAGTTGGCCAGATCATGATAGTTCGGCCATGTAGCCAGAACCACGCGATCACCAATATCGCCAGCATATGCAGGTTGTGGGCGCAAACCGGGCACCGAGGCCCCCATCACAGCCGCTGCCGCACCAAGGCCGGTTACATTCAGGAAATGGCGCCGCGTGATTGAGCCCTTCCGGTAGCTTTCCAGCTTCTCCATGAACTCCTTCTTGGAGATATGGTCGATGGTCTTTGTCATTTTCTTTACTCCCTTTTGCATGGTTGTTGTGGACGTCGTTAATTTCGGTCGAGAATGAGCGCCGCCGATGTCTCCCACGAGACCAGGGCTTTGTCGCGGACGGCAAAAGCACCTTCGCTAAGGTCCGCCTGACGCGGAGCGAGTACGAGGAAGTCACCAAGGGTTTCGTGCGTCACCAGGTATTCAGTGTGTTCGCCAAGAAAAATTCGGTTGTGGACTTCGACCTCAAGACCTTTGCCCTGACGGCGCAGTTTCATTTGTTCAGGGCGCACGCTAACGCACACCTCCTGCCCGTCGACAAGACCATCACCGGGCATGCCCTGTATCCGCATTCCATTGTCCAGAAGCACCTCAGACAAGCCGTCCGTCGAACGCTGAAGTTTGCCATTAAAGAAGTTGGACGCGCCTACAAAATCAGCGACATAGCGAGAATTTGGGCGATCATACAACTCTTGCGGGCTACCGATCTGCACAATTCTGCCGTCCCGCATGATGCAAATGCGATCGCTCATCGATAGTGCCTCTTCCTGGTCGTGTGTCACCAGTACAAAGGTGATACCCAACTGGCGTTGCAGATCCTGCAGTTCGATCTGCATCTCCTTGCGCAACTTGCGATCAAGCGCGGCCATGGGTTCGTCCAGCAACAGGAGTTTGGGCTCATTGATGATAGCGCGGGCCAGGGCCACGCGCTGTTGCTGGCCGCCTGACATCTCCCAGATCTTGCGATCCTCAAAGCCTGCCAGTTGCACCACATCAAGGGCTTTGCTCACCCGTTCCGAAATCTCTGCCTTTGGTATGCGCGGGCGGATCTGGCGTAACCCGTACCCGATGTTTTGCGCCACGGTCATATGTGGGAACAGTGCATATTGCTGAAACACCATGTTCACCGGACGGTGGTGCGCTTCGAGCGTGTTCACCACCTTTCCATCCAGCAACACATCCCCTTCGGTGGGGGTTTCGAAACCTGCCAGCATCCTCAAAGCTGTTGTCTTGCCGCATCCGGACGGGCCTAGAAAGGAAAGGAACTCGCCCTCGGCAATCGAAAGGTTCAAATCACTGGCGGCCAACACTTCGCCAAAGCGCTTTGTCACTCCACGCAGTTCTGCGATCGGTTTTTTGCCAGCTGGCTCAACCTCGCCAACATATCCCCCGTTTTCCATTTATTTCTATCTTTTTCCGATTTGTTGACTACTATCTATATTGGAAAAACTGTAAGAAAAACTTGTTTCAGTGTATATACCATGTTTTTAGTATATCAATCTGAATAGCAGGGCGCGGAGGAGGATCATGAAAGCTTTGTACGAAGCAACCAGCACGCTCATTGACGCTATCGGCTCAGAGAGCTTTGCACAAACCTTGTCTGATACGCTGAGGCAGATCACCCCGTTCGATTACACTGTTGTATTTGGATATTTTGGCCAAGCCCGCCCTTTGGATTTGTATGACGATTTCCCAAAAAATAAGCGCAAGGTCTTTGTTGAGGACTATCAGGAAGGCCCATACTTGCTTGACCCATTTTATCTTGTTTGCGAGACCGATTTCGTTCCCGGACTGCATCGAATTCGCGATCTGGCACCGGACAGGTTTTTTCAGGGCGAATACTATCGCAGCTATTATGCCCGAACCGGGCTTGCGGAAGAAATGGGCTTTGTGATCCGGCTTCCTGAATCCGCCAGTGTGGTTGTTTCCGTGATGCGTGAGCAAAAGGCTTTTTCAGCCAAGGATTTCCGACAACTCAATGAGTTTTGGCCCATTGTGCAGGCGACATGCAAAAGACACTGGGACGATCTTGCCAACCGGTTTGGATCTGTTGAAGGCGAGGTAGCAGATGATGATCTTTATCAAAGCGTGGCCCTTGCTTTTACCAATTTCGGACAGGGTGCCCTGACACCAAGAGAACGCCAGGTCGTCGAATACACGCTCAAAGGTCATTCCGCAGACGCTGTGGGGCGCATCCTCGAAATTTCCCCCGGCACTGTGCGTATCCACCGAAGGAATGTTTATTCAAAACTGCAGATCCGATCTCAAGGTGAGTTGTTTTCGAAGTTCATAGATGAATTGGTTTCGGGCGGACACTCATCGTTGTCGTCCAAATCACTGAACGCTAACTGAAGCCGATCGCCTTGGAGCGTACTTGCTCCAACTTCTTTTCACGAACGGTGAAGGCGAGGCAGAGCCCCTGCAAAACATAAAAACGTCTGAGTGTTCTTTGGGGTGTGAAGAAAGCATGCTCCATATTCGAACGGGACGCCTCCTGAGGCCTCATTCATCCATCTCGAGTGACCGCTTTTCTATTTTGGCTTGCATTTCATGCGCCTGCAGCGAATGACTGCTTTCCGCCCTTCGTGACGGATGCCGCACCTTTCATGAATGAGCAGATTGGGCTCGATGCAGAAGTTCGCCTAAGTTTTGCTAGCGACCGCAATACAGCACAAAGCGGACAACGATGAAGCTTCCATCTTCAAGAGTTCGTTTGGATCAACTGCACCGCCAAATATTACAAGTATTTTAGTGTCATGGCGTCAATTTTATTATAAAATAACACATCCCATGAGCGGCATAGCAGTAATCGTCATCAGCCATGAAATTTGCATCGCAAGAACACGAAAGCCTGTTTCACGAACGAGGCGAGCCCTACCGAATGGGTAGCCCCGGAGCGCGGACTTGCGGCGCGCGACTGAAAACAGGGGCCGCTTGCCCCAACCCCGCAATCAAGGAAAGCAAGCAGGGCCGGTGCCTTAGCCATTGCGGACCTCACGCCGCGAAGGCCTACCGTGTGCGCCAGAAACGCCGGTTTGAAACGGGCAGCGTGTCTGCCGAGGAATGGAACCGCGCCGAAGCCCGCCGCGCTGCCAATCGGCTAGGTGATCAGTGGAAGA
Organism: Ruegeria sp. YTSA072; assembly: GCF_059610285.1. NCBI lineage: Bacteria > Pseudomonadati > Pseudomonadota > Alphaproteobacteria > Rhodobacterales > Roseobacteraceae > Ruegeria > Ruegeria sp. YTSA072. Next base: position 514,462 of record NZ_JBXWNI010000002.1, read on the forward strand.
AAAACCCGTGGTTGCCAGGTAGCACGATTGACCTGGGCGAACACGAACACGCATTTCGCGACGCGCTGGGCGATCTGGACGCAGCGACGTTGCCGCCAGCGGCGGTTGACTGGCTTCGGTGGCGGTACCGGCGGACACAAATCGACCGGCAGAACGGGACGGCTTGGCGCAACGCGCTGACCCAAGACTTGCCCCGTCGCGTTTCTGCGGCTGGCCCACGTCCGGCAGAGGTTCGCGGACGTGACTCAAAACCCGATGCTACGCCCCGGACGTGGAAAGTGGATCATGGGCGAGATTGTCCACCTTCAAAGCGCACCGCGCCGGACAAACCCAAGGCCCCGAAGGCCCGGCGCGGGAAAGGCTTCGGACGTGCTGGCCGTCCCCGGACGCAACCCACCAGTGAGGATGAACTTGCCGTGCTGGCTCAGGTCTATCGGGAAAACGCTGGTCTGTTGGAACCCATAATGGCGGGGATCACAGATCAAGCGAAACAATTGGCGGTGCTTCGGACGCTACGGGACTATCTGGCCCTGAGCCTCCCCAACTGAACTGGTCCACCGTTATGTTTAGGAAACGGAGGACCACGAATGGCAAACAAGCGACCGAAGCCCGAAGAGATTGTCTCGAAGTTACGGCAGATTGAAGTTCTGATGGGGCAGGGCATGTCCCGTCTCGATGCGATCAGACAGATTGGCGTTGTTGAACAAACCTATTAC